>NZ_BSDR01000001.1:1585000-1912500 GCF_027925305.1 Desulforhabdus amnigena
AAGAAATTTGCATAATCCCAAATAAGGAGGAACCGATGGCAAAAAGAATAGGAGTGATTCTGTCGGGATGCGGTGTTTTTGATGGATCGGAAATCCATGAGGCCGTTCTGACCCTGCTCGCTCTTGGCCGGGCGGGTGCAAAAGCCGTCTGCATGGCCCCCAATATAGAGCAATATCACGTGATCAACCACTTGACGCAGCAGGAAACCAATGAAAAGAGAAACGTCCTCGTGGAATCCGCCCGCATTGCCCGCGGGGACATCAAGGACATCAAAGACGTGAAGGCATCAGACATCGATGGACTCATTCTTCCCGGGGGATTCGGGGCCGCCAAGAACTTGAGCGATTTTGCATTCAAGGGCCCCGATGCCACGGTGAATCCTGAAGTGAAACGATTGCTCGAGGAGATGGTTGCCGCGAAAAAGCCCATCGGAGCCATTTGCATCGCTCCGGCCACTCTGACGAAGGCGCTTTCGGACAAAAAACCCGAAGTGACCATCGGGAACGATGTGGGAACCGCCCAGGGCATCGAAGCCATGGGGGGGCGTCACCATACTTGCACCGTGGACATGATCCACGTGGATAAGAATAACAAAATCGTGACAACTCCCGCCTACATGCTCGGTCCGGGAATCAAAGACGTGGCCCGGGGAATCGAGAAACTGGTGGCCAAAGTGGTGGAACTGGCGGGTTAGCACCGGCAAGCATCTTTTCATTGCCCTCTATCTTTTCGGGAGAGGATCGGGGGCCAAAAGAGTGCTTTCAAGAATTCAATTCATGAAAGCATTTGCGGAGCATCGATGCGTATCTATTTTTTGGGAGACATTCACGGAAACAATTATGCCCTGGAGGCATGTCTGAAGCATCTGGACACTCTCCAGGTCGATGCGGTCTATTGCCTGGGAGACTTGGTGGGATGGCTCCCATTTGGAGACCGCACCCTGACCCGCATGAGATCCCTCGACTTTCCAACCGTCGCCGGAAATCATGATCTGCTTGTGGCAGGGCGGTTTACGGATTTCCCCCATCAACTGGACCGTATGCAGGCGACTGCTTACAACTCGGGGCTGCTTTCCACAATCCCCGGCGCCATCGATTACCTGGCAGGTTTCCCCCTGATCCTTGAACGGGACGATTTCACCGTCATTCATCACAGCCCATTCCATCTGCCCGCCCACGGCGGCAAACCATCCATTGAACATTTCCACTATTTGGATGAAGCGGCCCTCAGGGAATGTCTCGGCACATGGAAGGCGTTCCCCTTTCGCCTCATCTTCAGCGGCCACGACCATATTCCAGCCGTATACGAGCTTCCTGAAACCACCGCCCATCTAAGGTTCGAAGACGTGCATGTCCACCTGCCCCCGGCAGATGGCCCCCTCACAATCCATCTGAACCCTCGTTCCAGGTACTGGATCAAAGCGGGAAGTGTGGGAGGCCCCTACAGAGACGGCATTCCCCTGGCCAATACGGTCCTCTACGATACCGACCGGAAAACGGTCACTCTTTATCGCATTCCCTATCCGCAGGCCAGGCTTTACGAAGAACTGGCATCACATCATTTCTGCGGCAATCTGCCCACAATCCGCCGCTTTATGGATTTATTGAACCGGGAGCTGTGAACTGCAATGATGTCCGTTTCCAAACCAAATTTATCCCGACTCCCCGCTCCGTCTCCGAGATTTTCAGCGATTCTTCATGGTTTGGGCGAGATCGCGAACCACATCGCCGGTACTCTTGAAATCGTGAGGGAACCAGGTCTTGAGGTATTCATTGTCTGCCACTAATTCGGGAGGATCGCCGGGGCGGATGGGTTTTTCCGTCACATTCACTTTAACTTGAAGCGCCTCCTCCACCGCTCTCACCAGTTCGCGCACAGAGGTTCCCTTCCCCCGCCCCACGTTGGAAATGAGCCGTTCCCGGGATTCCAGAACATCCAAAGCCTTGATGTGAGCGGCGCCGAGGTCCATCACATACACATAATCGCGAACGGCGGTCCCATCGGCTGTGGGATGGTCCGTCCCGAAAAGATAGAAGGGCGCTCCCGTCAGCGCCGCCTTCATGAGGTTCGGCAACACGTGGGTCTCCGGTTCGTGCCTTTCGTAGATTTCGCCTTCGGGATCGTTTCCCACGACGTTGAAGTAACGCAGGGCCGCAAAGCGGATTCCCACCACCGGAGCGACCGTCTTGATGACCTGCTCGCACATGAGCTTGGAAAGACCGTAGGGATTGGTCGGTTCCTGAGGATGGTCTTCACGAATGGTAGGTGTTCTGGCATTGCCGTAAGTGGCGCAGGAACTGGAAAAGACCAGCCGTTTCGTGCCCGCCCGCTTCATGGCTTTGAGCAGGGCCACCGTGCCTCCCACGTTATTGTCGAAATACATCTCGGGAAGGCGTGTGGATTCCTCCACGTAGGCGTTGGCCGCAAAATGGATGACCGCATCGACATTGAATCCCTTCAGGGCCTGGTAGAGCGCCTCCTCGTTTCTAATGTCTCCAAAAACGAAAGGACCGAATTTGACCCATTCAGCCCAACCGTTAGAGAGATTGTCGAAAACGATTGGTGTATGGCCGGCCTTTTTCAGCAGCTTGGACGTATGAGAACCGATGTAGCCCGCTCCTCCGGTGACTAAAATATTCATTCATTTCTCCTCGTTCCTATTGCGATATTGCCACATTAGCCACGGAGACACAGAGAAAAACCTTCAAATGAAATCTCTGTGTTTTCCGTGTCTCCGTAGTTCAAATGAAATCCGACAATATCAACCTATGTATAAGCGCATGACAGCTGTGTTCCACTGCATCTTCAGCCTTTGATTCCCCGCTCCCGGCACGGAACCTCTTTTCATGACATCGCAACTCCAAACAGCATGCATTATGCGACAAAAAGAGAAGGGATTCTAACACATTTTCATACTGCCTGGAGCAAGTGTTATTTCGTTCGGGAAGGGCATCGGAATTTGGGCGCGAGAACATCGAGACTCCCTTTCGATGCGCACGGGGGAGGTCACATCCCCGTTCTTTCCCCCTGGGGCTTGTCTTTAAAGCACCGTGCGATAATATTGCCCTACAGGAGGCTGAGAAGGATTTTTCATGCCCTAAACTTTTGTTATTTGCCCGATAGCCCTCGATGAGATAGTCTCACCCTGTGGGCTCTACGCCTCAAGGACCTATCCGGGAACCTTTTCCGGTTCAAACATTGCCGGGAAACAACCGACATGCAAAGGCGACTATGAATATGCTCCAATTGTTCCTCATTCTTTTTGGGATCCTTTACTTTCTCTCCCCTTTCGACCTGATCCCGGATTTCATACCCCTTCTGGGACGCATCGACGACCTGCTGGTGCTATTTTTTATCTATTGGAATTTTATTAGAAAAAATAGGAGATATGCTCCGGGAAGTTCCGGTGCCGACCCCGGTTCCCAATCCAGCGGACAAAACTCTTCCAACCGGCAGTACCAGCAATACCGTCAATCCTCCACATATCAGGGTACATCCCAGGGGCAAACCACACGGAAGAAAGACCCTTACAGTATTCTGGAAATCCCTCCCACTGCCACGATAGAGGAAATCAAGCGCGCCTACCGCCAGCAGGCAAACCGCTACCACCCCGATAAGGTAGCTCATCTGGGAGAAGAATTTCAGGCGTTGGCCAAGGAAAAATTCCAGGAAATCCAGCAGGCGTATGAAGAACTGCTGCGCCGTAAGGGCTGAGACTCGAAACAGCGTTTCAGTGCAGAGAGAAAAAAATACAGCACCCTTCTCCGGAAACTCCAGACAAAGGGGTATGAAACATTATGACAGAAGAATCCCCACAATTTGTATCCGTCCACACCATCGCCAACCGTTTTGAAGCGGACCTCCTTTTGGATGCGCTCGAGCAGGAAGGAATTCCCACCCTGCTGCGAACCTTTGAAGAGACGCCCTATGATGGCCTCTTTGTTTCCCAGAGAGGATGGGGGAAAATCATGGTCCCAGAAGCCCTGACCAGCCAGGCCCGCCAGGTTATCGAACCCCTTCTGAAAACCGTGCAGCCGGAAAGCCCCTACGTTGCCCCGTCGGAGATCGATCCCCACCTCTGGGAAAGACTGCGCGCAGCCGATCCTCAAACCGTCTGCCACAGCGCAAATGTGCGCTACAATGGCGCACTCGAAGCCTATGAATTCCCTTTCCTGAACACTCGATTCCATTGCTTTCCCCATCAGGAAGCCATTGAACCCATTGAAGAAAATCCATATGTGAGACTCGACTTCGAATTTTACCTCGCCACCCTGTATTATCTCCTGGAAGCTCAACCCCGAGAACCATCAGGAAACTGGATCAGTGAAAAAGACCTCCCCGGAGGAGCCTTTTTCTTTCGGGGTCCTCACGTTTTCCCCTTCTCTCCCCTTCTCAAGCTCTTCGACCCTCACCCCCACCTCTTTGACGCCGCCTCGCAAGTCCTCGGGGGAACCCGGGTGGACATGGGAGATGCGGCCTACAGCTTGCAAATCTATCCGCGCGTGCCGCTGCTCTTTGTGTTCTGGAAGGGCGATGATGAATTTGAGGCGGCCATGAACGTCCGTTTCGATGAAAACATCCTTCTCCATCTCAAAACCCTGGACACCCTGTGGGCATTGGTGAATGTAGTCTGCAGGAGCCTGCGCACCGCCGGAAAACAACTCTCTGAAGGAACCCCTTCATGAAATAACCCCTGTGTATCATTTCGCGGGTATATTCCGGCAGAAGTCCGGGTTTCGCCATTGAGACCTTTTCAGATGATTGATGGTCTATCGTCTTGCAGAGAAGTCATAAATCATTTTTGCATCTGCTCAATGTCAAACCACTTCCTGTGCCTCATCTCTTTCCAAAAGGGAAAAATAAAAGGTGCATAATCCTGAATCGGATTCAGAATCCATTGCAAGTTTAAGCTTTCAAAAATTCAGCGCTCGGATTAGACATTTGATTTAGTATATGTGTCGGAATTTTTTGATTTAATATTTGGTGTCCAATTCATGTTTGGTTTGATGGAGGGATCGTATGAACATTCGGCGCCTCGTTCTCGATGTCGACAAGGCGATGGCTCGGCCTCCTATTATCGATATTGCCCAGGCCATCAGCGCCTGTCCTGGGGTAGAGGCCGTAAACATCACTGTGACGGAAATCGATGTGGAAACGATCGGCATGGATGTGATCATCGAGGGCCAAGACCTGAACTATGACCTGATCGCGAAAGCGATCGAGTCGACGGGAGCCGTGGTTCACAGCATTGACCAGCTCGTCTGCGGCCAGCGAATCATAGAGCGCATCATCAGGGCTAGATGAAAATCCTTCGTTCATTGCTAAATCCAAAGAACCGTCTGGACATGGTCGCAGGGATCTGCGACGGGGTACTCACGGCCTTGACTCTCGTCGCGGGAAAGTTACTCGGACCGGAGGCGGGTGTCACAGCAAGTTTGGCGTTGCGTGTGGCAGTTGCTGCCGCCATCTCGGGTGCCTTCATCTTTTTCGTCGCTCACTACTCAGTGCTCCGCGCCGAACTCGTCGAAGCCGAGCGGCAGCTCAATTTGACAGAGAGCGGCCGCATGGCGACAACGCATCTCGGGCGGGCCATCTTGACCGAGGCGGTATGCCAGGCATTGGTGACAAGCCTGTGTAGTTTCGCTGGTGCCTTGCTCCCCTTGCTGGTTGGCGTATTGATGCCGATGCTCACGATAATCGTCGCGCTCGTGGCCTTGGGCATGCTCGGGGCCTTCCTGGGCCACACGGTTCATGGTCGGCCACTTTTCTGGGCAGTCGGCTTGTTCGTAGGCGGGATAGCATTGACAGGCGTCGGTTTCTACCTGAGAATCGTATGAGCCGGGCCTGCCTGCTTGGACCACTTGAGGGACGAACTTGGCGCTGCGGCAGACGGAGGCCATTACTTTGGTTTTGGGAGTTCGCTGTCTGAGGAGACAGCCGCCGCTGCCAGGTTCTGTTGATATTTGCCGGATTAGGCGTGTTTTCAATCGATTGGATATTCCTGGTATTATGGTCTAAAAAGTTCCAATTCCGATTCTGCGAAAAAGACAAATTCGCATTGACACGGAAGCGTACGGTGCTAAAAAGGAAGAAATCGCGCGCCACTTTTCAGGGCTCATTATCCCTCAACATATCCAGCGAAATTTCCATCATCTGCGTATCCCTCATCATGTTGATTCAAACTGAGCTCTCCTCTCACTCACATAACAGTTACCGTGAAAATGTGCCCTGTGCTGGTCGGGATCCCTTTCCCGATGTTGGCTACCAGGTTTGAAAACCCGACCTACGGTTTTCATGGCTGAGGGTAAACATTTCCGGATATTCATGACATGCCGGCGGGAGGAAGGCATGAGAATTCGAAAAGCCATCGTTCAGCTTTCCGGCTCTGACTAGAGTACAGGGAAAAATAAAGGAACAAGCAACTGGGAGTGGAAATCGTCAGTAAGTCGCTGGATGGCGTTGCACTCAACAAAGAAGAAATCGTACAACTCTTCAGAAATTCCGCTCTTCTCCGGGGAATCGGCAGTGATCCTTTCGGCAATTTTGTCCCATGTCAAGGGCTGACCCCCACTATTTTTCCACTTGCATTTTTACAACATTCAAAATATGTTTTCTCTTGTCAAAAATCATGTGAAGTAATATCAAATCTCGAATATCCGCCTGCAGCGTCTTGAGATGAGACCGACCATTGCGGGATCAACCGCCCGTCAAGAGGTCTTCTTGATAAATCAGGAAGGGGGTGACATGCTCAGGTACATTGGATCCAGCGAAGTGAGTTTTTCTTTTATCGATGCAGTCGAAATGGAAAGCAAACGAAAACCCTAAGCCAGGGAGGTAAAGATGGCGCGAAGTCTTCAAAAAACCAAAAAAGCCGAATTCTTGACCCTCGAAGAAGCGGTCAAGAAATATATGCACGATGGTATTGTATGTGCCTTCAGTGGATTCACGGGTTTCAACAGGAATCCTGTGGCCTTCGCCTGGGAGACCGTGAGGCAGGGCATCAAGGATATCCACGTGTTGGACAGACATGGCAGTATCTGCACCTGGCTCCTCAATGCCGTCAATGCCATAAAGATTTATGAGACCGACTGGATGGGCTGGGGAGAAATGGCTGGAAAGATCGATGTTAACCTTGATCGGAATTACAAAGCAGGGAAAATGATCCTGGAAGACTACGCCCACGGAGCTATGGCCATGAGATTTCTGGCGGGTGCAGTCGGTGCCCCTTTCATTCCCTATCATGCTCCATTGGGATCCGATCTTTATAACCCTGAATACGATGCCTTGGGGAGGGCTGGTCTCAGAAACGACAGTAATCCCAGGATTCCCAAGAAAAAGTTTATCCAGATGGAAGATCCCTTTTACGGCGATGGAGACGTGGTGCTTCTTCCAGCAGCGAGACCAGAGCTTGCTATCATCCATGTTTCCCAGGCAGGCGACAAGGGAACGGCGAGATGGCGGGGAGTGGGTACGATCGATAAGGAAATCGCATTTGCCTGCGACAAGGTTGTCCTTATTTGTGAAGAAATCGTACCGGAGGCAGAGTTGAGAGTTCATCCGGAATCCAACCAGATTCCCTACTTTACGGTCGATTGTATCGTGGAACAGCCCTGGGGCGCCTATCCGAGCTCCGTCCCCTTTTATTATGACTATGATGCACCCTTTATGCGAACCATGGATGCTGCATCCAGGAATCCGGACGATCTCAAAAAATGGCTTGACGAGTGGGTCTATGAACCGAAATCTTGGGAAGACTTTATGACCAAACTCGGCGCCAAAAAGCTCCTGGATCTTAGAGCAGACAGTGTCACCGGCTACAGCACCAGGATAATGAGGGGCAAAAAGCCTGCACCCAGGATGAAGATGCCCTTGTCCGTTGAAAGAAGTGGCTACTAAATAAGGGGGAGAACGTTATGGCAAAATCAATGGAAGAATTGATACAAATGATCGACAAGATTCCCGATGAACCCGCCAAGCCCAACGAGTTTATCTTGCCTGAACTGATGGCTATCGCCGTTGCTCACGAAGTCAGGAACGATGATATCGTTTTTGCTGGAACGGGGCTCCCCATGGTGGGTATGATGGCCGCAAATCTCCTGAATGCCCCCCAGGCTCTTCTGATCTACGAATCAGGAATATGTGACGGCAAAACCATGCATGTTCCCATGTCCGTGTGCGACCAGAGGGCTGCGAACATGAGCTCCACTTTGGGGGGCCTGGTGGATACCTTTGGATATTACCTCCAACGGGGTTATGTGACCCTCGGGTTTCTGGGCGGCGCGGCAATCGATAAGTACGGCGGAGTCAATGTTACCTCCATTGGGGATTACTTCGCCCCAACCCATCGCTTCACCGGTTCCGGCGGGAATTCGGATATTGGCACCATGGCGCACAGGACTGTCTTTATCATTCTTCAGGAAAAAAGAAGATTCCTCGAGAGAAATGATTACACCACGACTCCCGGCTGGTGGTGCTGGGATTTCAAGACCAAGGAATGGAAACCCAAAAGAGAGGTATGGAAAGGGACTCCTTTCGCTGAAACAGGCCCGACGGCAGTTGTCACGAACATGGGAGTTTACAGGTTTGATGAAGAGGGTATCATCTATCTGGAAACCGTGCACCCAGGTGTTACCGTGGCCCAGGTTCAAGAAAACTGCGGCTTCGAACTGAACATATCAAGATTGAAAGGGGAAACTCCCCATCCGACCTACAGGGAACTTTTTGTCGTCAGGGAATTCGTTGATCCCGAATTGATTTTCTTGCCACAGAAAATGGAATACCCAGCGAAGATCAAATCGATTATCGGCGAGTGATGAAGAATTAAAAAGATTTCCGGTGCATGATCCCTCGTTGGGACGGGCAGAAAACGGCTGCTTCGCCTCGAACCGGCGAGAAACTGCTCTTAGAACCTATCCAGAAACCACCTGTGGACTTTGCGACACCCCCCTTGGTCCCCCCTTGAGGGGGGGGAATTAAAGGGGGGTGTCCGCTGCCGAGGTAGGTTTTTGGATAGGCTCTTAATGCGACATTGTCACATTAACCACGGAGACACGGAGGGCACGGAGAAAGACCTTCAAATGAAATCTCCGTGTCTCCGTGGTTCAGATGAAATCTGACAATGTCAAGTTAAGCCCTTCCTATAATAAGATGCGGCAAGAGCCGGAGAGAAAAACTAATTATTTACAATAAGTCAAATACCTCCGGCAAAGCCGGAGGCTTGAAAATATGGACCGCTCAAAGCGGTTGTAAACCATTGGCCACCTAAAGGTGGCGGCTACTTGAACTTATGCAGTTGATCGAGTCTGCGATCCTCGGTTTCCTGCTTTTTGATATATTCGCGGATCATCTTCTCATCTTTACCCACCGTGGACACGAAGTATCCGCGCGCCCAGAAATTGTGGCCAGTGAAATTCTTCCTCTGACCAAGGAAGCTCCTTGCAATGTGGATGGCACTTTTGCCCTTGATGAAACCCACCACTTGGGCAACGCTGTACTTGGGTGGAATGCTGATGAGCATGTGGACATGGTCCACCAGCAGATGACCTTCCACTATCTTGCTCTCACGCTGCATCGCAAGCTCTCTGAATATCTGCCCCAAATGCTTTCGGAGCTCTTCATAGAGGGTCTTCCTTCGGTATTTGGGAATCCATACCACATGGTACTTGCAGTCCCACGCCGTGTGGCTTAGGCTTTGGTATTCGTCCATACGAAAGCTTTCCTTTCTGTAAACTTTGAGCGGTTCACAGGAGGGAAGCTTTCGTATACTCCCGGAAATGTCAAACTCTGGGAGTCGCCCGGCAGAGCCGGGGGTTTACCCAAAATTAATTAAAATTAAACACCTGATCAGAAGTTATTTAACATTCTCGAGCCTTATTGATTATGTCATTCCGGCATGCTTTTAGCCGGAATCCAGCCCCACGGCAAATTCTCTGGATACCGGCTTACGCCGGTATGACGGTATGAAAATATCAAAAAATATGTGATCAGGTGCTTAAAAGCAGTTTTTTGATTAAAGCCTGATGTCCACATCCACCTCGGAGGCCAGTTTTTGCAGGAAGTCGCGAGATATTCCCTTTTTTATTTCTTCCAAGTCTGTCTCGAGGACTTCGCAGAGGGCATGCACAAAACCTTCGTACAGGTGTATGAGAGAGGTAAGGCCGTCATTGGGTTGTCGCAGCATCAACGCCTCTTCTATGGTCATCGTGATGAACTGATCGCTTATTAAATCCAAGGAGGATTTTTTCAAGTATTCCAGGTATTGGGAAGGCTCAATCAGATCATTGCTATAAAGCCAGCTGAGCTGTAGAAAAACGCAGTAACAGTAATGGGCTCTATCTCTTATTTCTTGTTCAGAAAGCATACTCTCCCTATTTTCCCTGTGAGTTGTAGAGTCTTTCGCCTTTTCTTTTCCTGTCAAAACAGTAAACTTCCATTCCTGGAACAATGACCCTGACTGTCGGAATTCCTACGTCCGACCTGGTCAGATCGACAACGATCACCTTGTTCAATCCTCTTTCTCTCAGTTTCCTCAATATGATCTGTATATCCTGAAGGACGTCTTCGCTGTATTCCGATTTTATTTCGCCAAGATATTTTTTCTCGTGAGCATAGAAACGAGGATCGGCATCATATGACTCCCGGTAATAGTGGGAAGCGGTCTCCTGTAATCCCTTGATCCCGTATTTCTGAATGAAAAGAGCCCGGGTTGTCGTCATTTCCAGCAAGGCGCGGGCCATGGCAACCCGGGGGTCCAAATGAGCGCCGAAACCGTCGATTGGTATCATGTTTGAGTGAACCAGGTCTTCAGAGAAGGCAGCAATAACAGGAACTCCGATATCGGATGTGATGTCTTTGGCCGTCACCTGAATCTCGGCCTTTTCAAATTTCTCTATTAAATCAATGATAAATTGATGACCGGGGTGATCATCCACTACAAGGGCGTTGTCCATTTCGTGGTTGAATTTGGCTATACTCCAGGCATCTCTTTCTATTATTTCGGTAAGCCCGTGAAAAATTGCCTCTTCCATGGTATTGCCCGAGGCAAGTCCGTTGGTATGCGTGTCGATTAAGTTTTCAGTTTCTATATGAAATGGATGATACACCGAACAGGCCGGCACCAGGATGTCTTCTTCATTCACGATATCGTATCCCCAGACCCAGTATAAGTCCTTGTTCGCACTGAAGTTCGTGAACCGGGGTAATATGAGTTCGCCAGGATCCAGTACATTGTATTTGGATCGCAGGTTTTGGTAGGGTCCTTGTACGAGTCTTTCCAGGTACTCACTTCTGAATTCGGAAGAATATCTTTCAATCGATTCCATCAGCAAGGATACCTGTGCCTGCGTTTTTGAAACTCCTTTACCGGTATGACTGGTCCTGGAATTGTCGGGCCTCAACCGCTCACAGGTGAAAACCGGAATTCCGATGCGATCCAAATTGGTTGACTCCTGAAAAGAACTCATCCCTAGAATCTCTTTCATTCTATCTATGAATCGAAGGGTTGAATCCGGCGTCCTGGAGCGGTGCGTTTCCAGGACATAGACTTTAGGGCATTTGTGAAGGGTTAGAGCCGGCACATTGAGTCTCCTTGATTTTTTGTTAATCCAATGTTTTGATTCGATTGCAATGCTTGAAAAAGCGTGCGCTTGCTCTGCGGTTCAAGTTCGCTTTCTTTTTTCTCCGGCCGAAAAAGCTCGTTGACCAAACCATTGCAGCATAGGATAACGAACAATAGAAGAAGAGAGAAGAGATATTACTCACCAAAGACCTTCGAACTTCTTTTTTGCGGCATGCACAACACCCCCCTGAGGAGACAGTATGAGTCTGACAGCACGAGATGTTATGGATACCCGGTATCGAACGCTACAGCCGCAGACCCCTATTGCAGAAGCAATAGATATTTTTGAGAAAGCGAGTGAGGAGCGAGGGCAGCGGGTATTCGGGATGATGGTAACCGACGAAGCAGGGCGATTGGTAGGCATGCTTTCCATGTACGATATTCTTCTTCTCATGCGCCCCAAGCATATTCACATCTGGGGGGAAATGAAAGACATCGACGTCAGCGGATTCATAAGAGAAGCCTGTGAACGGGCCAAACCGATCCTCGTCGGGGACATCATGACCACCGAAGTGGTCACCATAGAACCCGACACACACCTCATGCTCATCGTGGATATCATGATCAAAAAACATATCCGCCGTCTCCCCGTCATCGATAACGGAAAGGTCGTAGGAATTGTTTATATTTCAACCGTTTTTCATCATCTCATGAAGCAGATGAAGCGTTGAACACGAGACAGTTTGAGTGTTTCCCATGCAAGCCACTGATCGCAAGAATGTTTTAAGTCATTTGAAAGTCCGGGAGGCCATGCGCAAGCTTGCCGTTCACGTGCCTCGTGGCGCCCCTTTGGAACGCGCCGCCCGATTCACTATCAAATATAAAGTCAACGCCATTCTCGTGACATCGGAAAATCTCGAACCCTTAGGAGTCGTTTCCAAGACGGATCTCATGGGAGCCTATTATGCGGAACTTCCCATTGAAACTCCCGTGGAAGCCATCATGATAGGTCCTCCCCTCTTCTGCCGCGTGGACGATTCTCTGGAATCCGCCCTCGAATCCATGCGAACCAATAGAATCCACCGGCTGTTCGTTCTGGGAGACGAATCCGACCAGGCGGTCGGCGTGCTCGCGTACCCGGACATTGTGGGCTTGCTCTACAGGTATTGTCACCAATGCGAGAGAAGCATCATCCGATCCCGAGGCCCCGATTCGGACCTGAGCTTTGCAGACCGCTTCAGGGTCTCTGAAGTCATGACTCCGTCGGTGCATGCGCAGAGGGAGAACGAAACCCTGCTGGAAGTGATGGAGAGCTTGTCGGCGCATCGGCTTGGAGCCGTCCTCATCAAGGGGGGAAACGACCTTCCGGTGGGAGTGCTTTCCAAGACCGATCTCATCATGGCCTACAAGCATGCGATCCCCACCAGTGCGGAAGCACGAACCATCATGCGCTCGCCCGTCATGACCTGCGATCATGACGATCCATTGGTCCTGGCCATTCAAAAGATGATCTTTTCAGACATCTACCGTTTGTTTGTCCACAGGAACCATCCGGAAAACATCGTGGGAGTCATCTCCCTTACAGACGCTGCGAGAATCCGTTCAGGATCCTGCCGCGCCTGCATGAGCAGCCGCATCCTGATCGATACCGAATCCTGACTCCTCCCGTAGGTCGATCGACAGAAATTTATCCATGAAGTCTCTCAAACCAGCAGTTCAAGGTCTTCCAACATCTGACGGTCCTGATCCCGATCACGTCCCGCGACCGTCAGGAGCGGTCCAGCCATGATTCCCGTAGCCCCGGCGTAGAAAACCATGGACTGCAGGTCCCTCAAATGCACCCGCCCCGCACAGACCTTGACTTCCGCTTTGGGGTTCATCATGCGAAACATGGCGATGCTTCGAAGCATGTCCATGGGTTTCATGACAGTCTGCTCTTCGAGCTTTGTACCCGGAATGGGGATCAGGAAATTGAGAGGAATGGAATCCACTTCTTCCCCGGCCAGAAAGGATGCAAACTCCACCCGCTGATCCAGGGTTTCACCCAGCCCCAGGATGCCGCCGCAGCAGACTTCCATGCCCACTTCCTTCGCTGTCCGAACCGTTTCCACCCGCATGGAATAACTGTGCGTGGAGCAGATGCTCGGGAAAAAGCTTTCCGATGTCTCCAGGTTGTGGTGAAAACGTTTGAATCCGGCATTCTTGAGAATTCGGAGCCGTTCCTTGTCCAGGCATCCCAGGGAGGCGCACCAGGAGACGCGAGGATTCGTATGGCTTTTGGGAGCCTCGCAGATCTGGAGAACCTCCGCATCTTTCAGAGCCTTCCCGCTGGCAACCACTCCAAAATGGTCGATGGGAAGTTTGGATGCAGCCTGGTAGGTGCTCACCAGTTCCTCTGTGCTTGCCAGGGGAAAGACTTTCGCCTGAGTCCTGTGGTGAGCCGATTGAGCACAAAAGGCGCAGTCTTCTGAACAGCCGCCGCTCTTGGCATTCATGATGGAACACAAATGAATACGGTTTCCGAAATATCGCTTTCGAAGCTGAGTGGCGCATGCGAGAATTTCGGGAATTTCTCCGGCATCACTTTTCAAAATCTCCAAAGCGGTATCCCGGGAAACAGCCCTTCCTTCTTCCGCCGCGTGCCGCATATCCTTCAGATGGATTTCTTTCATTTATATTTCTCCCCGAGAATAACTCGATTTTGAAGGTCTTTCTCCGTGCCCTCTGTGCCTCCGTGGTTTATATGACAAGGAAAGCCAGGTCATGAAAACGCCAACCTTTCAATCTCGCGCAAGACTTCCTGGACTGCATTCTTCGCCCCCGGGTCACACTCCATATGGGGGAGCGGCCCCAGGACGGGAACGGAGGCCAAATCCTGCAATACCCTGGGATTGCTCCAGTAACTGGCATCATGCTCGCAGGATTCATTTTCATTGAGGAGCACCCCAATGACGCGAATCCCTCTGGAAAGAGCCGACTCCACGGTGAGAAGAGAATGGTTCACGGTCCCAAGGCCTGCCCGTGCGACGATGAGAAGGGGAAGCTTTAGATCCCGGACGAGATCCGCGTAGAGACAGGAATGGGAGAGGGGCACCAGCAATCCCCCCGCCCCTTCCACGAGCACCACATCCGAGGCCTCGGCGATATTCCGGTACTTTTCCTTGATGTGTTCAAGATCGATGGTGATGCCCGCCTCCCGTGCCGCCTCGGCCGGAGCCAGCGGCCGGGGAAGAGCATAGGGGCAAATCGTATCCAGAGGCATATGCGAACCGGCCGCAACTTTCAGCCGGAGTGCATCCTTCGGCAGCCATTGCCCTTCGACCTCCTCGCAGTCGCTTTCCGCCGGCTTCATCACCCCGACTTTCATGTAATCCTTCAGATGAGACGCCAAAAGGCAGGTCACAAAGGTTTTCCCCACCCCCGTATCGGTTCCCGTAACGAAAAGCCCCTTTTGTTGCCCCATCTTCCCGCTCCCGTTGTCAGGTATCAATCCTTGTGCTCGAAACAACAACTTTCGAAAGGCTCTTTACTCAGATTCCCACTCACGTGTCAAGCGTTGGTTAACCAGTTGAGCACAATTGGGTTGACGAAGTCCAGAAACTCATGGTATCCCCCAATCCGAAAGGGGTTACAGAATGAATGTCGAACGGCTTCTCCAGCTGGACGCCGACCATGTGTGGCATCCGTGCACTCAAATGAAAGATCACGAGGAACTTCCCCCCATTCCCATTGAACGGGGCGACGGAGTCTACCTCCAGGATAAGAACGGCAAATGTTATATCGACGGCGTTTCCTCCTGGTGGGTGAATCTCCTGGGGCACAATCATCCCCGCCTGAACACCGCGCTCATCGAACAGAGCCGAAAGATTGCTCACCATATTTTTGCAAACTTCACGAATGAACCGGCCGTCATGCTTTCGGCCAAACTCGCGGCCGTCACGCCGGGCAATCTCTCCAAGGTGTTTTTCACGGACAACGGATCTTCGGCCGTGGAAGCGGCTCTGAAAATGTCTTTCCAATACTGGCAGCAGTGCGGCCATCCAGGAAAGACGAAATTCCTTTCCCTCACAGGGGCGTATCACGGCGAAACCATCGGGGCACTGAGCGTCGGAGGCTGCGACCTTTACCGGCAGATCTATCAGCCCATTCTTCTTCAAGGATTTCAGGTCCAGGGGCCCGATTGCTACCGCTGTGCCGAAGGGAAACACCGGGATACCTGCCAGGCCGAATGTTTCGCTCACGTGGAAGCCATTGTGCGGGAACATCACGAATCCATTGCGGGGATCATTCTGGAACCGCTGGTGCAAGGAGCCGCCGGCATGCGCATCTATTCCCCCCGCTACCTGCAAAAGCTCCGCTCCCTTTGCGACACGTATAAAATCCATTACATAGCGGACGAAATCGCTGTTGGATTCGGACGCACGGGGAAGATGTTCGCCAACGACCATGCCCGGGTAGCCCCGGACATCATGTGCCTTTCCAAGGGCATCACGGGAGGCTATCTCCCTCTTGCCGTGGTCGTTACTCATGACGAGATTTACCGCGCTTTTTACGATGAATACACAAGTCTCAAAGCCTTTCTCCATTCCCACAGCTACACCGGCAATCCCCTCGCCTGCGCCGTTGCCGTGGAAGTGTTGACCATTTTCGAGGAAGAAAAGATCCTCGAAGAGGTGCAGCCCAAAATCGACCAACTGGCCTCCTTCAAGGAACGGTTCGAAGCCCTCCCCTGCGTGGGGGAATTCCGGCAACTGGGGATGATCGCAGCCGTGGAACTGGTCAAGGACAGGGAAACCAGAGAAGGCTTTCCCTGGGAAGAACGCACAGGGTATCGGGTCTTCCAGGAGGCCCTGAAAGCAGGGGCTTTGCTGCGCCCACTGGGAAATGTGGTCTATTTTTTCCCGCCTCTCACGATCAAACCCAACGAACTGGAGACTCTCGCAGACATCGCCTGCGAATCTATTGGAAAGGTTCTCGGGAAATAGGCTCATGGCTGATGGCTCATGGCTGATGGCTCATGGCTGATGGGTGATGGGTGATGGCTCATGGCTGATGGGTGCCCCCAGGGAGTTGGCGGATTCTAATACCCGTTATTCACCACAGAGGCACAGAGGGCACGGAGAAGATTTTGGAATTTTTATGGGATTCCTCCGTGATCTCTGTGCCTCCGTGGTGAATGGGGATTTCAAGAGCGGCTCACTCCCTTAAAGGGCTCGTGTCTGAAGTTGCGCATGTATTCAAAAGGTTGGAAAATCGGGAACATGAATGAAATATACCCCCAAGTGAACGAATGTTTCCACTTCGATCCGTCGGACCCCTTATTTGAAGACCACTTTCCCGGCCGGCCCGTGATTCCGGGTTCTCTGGTGCTCGATTGCTTTCAGAAAGCCATCCGTGACAGGCTCATGCCTCAAGAAAAGCCGCTCCTGGTCCTTGCAGGAATCCGCAACGCGCGTTTCATCCGTTTTGGTCGCCCGGGCTGGGTGGAAGTGGAAATCTCTCATATGGGCGTAGACGATGACCGCGTCATCTTTTCCTGCCTGGCCCGGCAGGATGGGCAAACGCTCTCCTCCGCCCTGCTGCAGTACGGACGGTCATGATTTCCCTGCACCCGAAAATCCAGCGTGCTCTCATCACCGGTGGAAGCCGTGGAATCGGACTCGCCATTGCCCGGCGTCTCATGGATCAGGGGGTGGAAGTCTATTACGCATCGAGGCAGCCCTCGGCTTTTGAACATTCACTGCTCCATCATCTTGCCGCTGATTTTTCCAATCCCCGGGAAAGCATGGGTGCCATCAGCGAATCTTTCCAGGGAATGGAGCGGGTGCCGGATGTCCTCGTTTGCGCAGCGGGAACGCTTCACGAAGCTCTTGTCCTCCGCCAGGAGGATGCGTCGATGGAGGAACAGCTGCGGGTCAACATGACTTTCCACATGCACCTCATCCGCTGGATCGTCGCCCCCATGCTGCTGCGACGGTTCGGGCGCATCGTGGGCATCTCTTCCACCGCAGCCCGCTTCCCTGCTCCAGGGCAAGCAGTCTACGCATCGGCCAAAGCGGGGCTCGAAGCCTTCCTGAAGGGCTGTGCCGTTGAATTTGCGCGCAAAGGCATCACCTGCAACTGGGTTACCCCCGGCTACGTTCGAACGGATTTTTCCTCCGAGTTTCTGGCACAAAAGGACCTGAAGAAGGTCGTACCTGTGGGGCGTGCGGGAACATCGGAGGAAGTTGCCGAAGCGGTGATGCTCTTCCTGGGAGAATATAGCGATTACCTGACCGGTTCGCAGATTGTCGTGGATGGAGGGCTTTCCCTCGCAGTGAAATAAACAGGATACCAATCGATACAACAACGCATCAAGGCGTATGGATGCGCAACCCCTGTGAACCATTTACCGGAGGATTTATGTCTGAAGCCGTTTTGAAGACTTTGCAAAAGACCATTTCAGAGCTGATCAACTGCGACGAGAATGAAGTGACTCCAACGACTCGCCTGGTGGAGGACCTGGGATTTGAATCCATCGATTTTCTGGAACTCTCCATGACACTATCCCAGGAATACAAACTGGATATCGACGAAAAAACCCTGTTTCTTTCCGAATTCCGCCCCATGATGAGCAGTGCGAAGGGCGGTCGACTCCTGGATATCCTCACCGCTGCATATCCGCACCTGCCTCGGGAGGAACTCCGGAGGTTGATGGAAGAAGCACCCAGGGGCAATGTGCTCAAGGTCGGCCACCTGGTGAGATATCTGGACTTCAAAACCGGAAATACCAGCCAGGGAAGTACTACAGCTCATACATTCGAGACAAACCGACCATGAATGCCAAAACAACTCCGAGCGAAGATATGCGCACTTCAACGCATCTGGAATATCTCATTTGCAGCCGCTACTCCGAACGCTTTTTCACGGGAGAACCGCTCCCCGCGGGCAGCGTTCAGCGCATCGTTGAAACCGCTTTGCACGCTCCCTCCCCGTCGGGACGCAATCCGTTCTATTTCGTCATCGCCGAAGAGCGGAAAGCCCTGGAAGAGCTGGCGCAGGAACTCAGGTCGTCCTTTCTTGAACTTCACGTGAAATCATGTGGAGATGCATCTAGAAACAAAGTGATCTCCTACTACGAACGTTACAGCATTTTTCTGGAGAACGCCGCCGCCCTCCTGCTCTGCTACACCAACGACAGGAAAAGCGCGCTGGACGCCCTTTTTTCCGATGCCAAAAGTGAAGCCGCAAACCTCATTTCTCTCGGAACCGTCCTTCAGAATATCGGACTCCTTTGCACGGAATCAAACATCGGCCATTGCATCCTTTCGGCTCCAGTGGAATTGTTTCCGGAGCTTTTTGACCACATCTTTAGAGCACCACCGCATCTCACTTTGCGCTGTCTCGTCGCTCTGGGACGCGCGGCAGGGAAAGGACGGAAGAAACCGAAAGCCATTCCCGCACAGCGTTACGTGAAGGTATTGCAACGATGAAGCGGCGAGTGGTCATTGTGTCGGCGGGAGTCCTCGCTCCGGTGGGTTCCACCTGGGAGGAGTTTCAACGGAACATTTTTCTTGAGAGGGACTGGTTCGAACCCTTGGCAAAAGAACTGCCCTACCCTGCGGGTGCCAGAGTGGACGATGCGGCCCTCGATGCCTTTTACCGGCAGAAGGGACGTGCCTTCAAGTACCGGCGCTACTACAACCGGGCAACGGACATGGCGGTCGTGGCCGCTTTCGAATGCCTGAAGAACCTGCAACCCGCATCCATCGACCCTCAGGAAATGAACCTTTTCTGGGGAGCGGGGCCCAACTTCGATTTAAGCGCGATTCCCGAAGCAACCTTTTCAGTGGAACCCGCCGACCAGCCAAAGAGCCATCATGGAGTTTCCGCAGCCTGGATGCTCCTCTATCTTCCCAATATGACGGCGTCCGCCATTTCATGCGCCCTTGGAATCCGGGGGGAAACCCTGACTTACCTCACGGCCTGCGCCGCCGCTTCCCATGCTATCGGCGAAGCCTTCCTCAAGATCCGCAACGGGGACCTGGACTGCGTCCTCTGCGGAGGCAGCGACAGCCGCCTCAACCGGGGCGGACTGCAGGCTTACAAAATGCTCGGAGCCCTCTCCCCTTCCCCCGAACCCCGTGTTCTGCCCTTCTGTAAAGAGCGGGATGGGTTCGTGCCGGGCGAGGGTGCAGCTGCTTTCCTCCTCATGGATGCGGATACGGCTCAAACCCTGAACACTCCCATCCTGGCCGAACTGGTGGGTTATGGGTCCAGCTCCGACGGTTTTCGGCTGACCGACCCGGAACCCGGCGGACTCGGCATGGAAACGGCCATGAAAAAAGCGCTCCGAATGGCTCGAATGGCCCCTGGAGAAATCGACCTGATCGATGCCCATGGCACGGGAACCCTCAAAAACGATGCCGCTGAAGCGGCGGCCATACGCCGGGTTTTTCCGTTCCCCGTGCCCGTGACTTCCAATAAATCCCAGTTCGGCCATCTTTCGGCAGCGGCGGGAGCGCTCGAACTGGCTGCCTGCCTTGCCATGCTCCGGCGTGGAGAAGCGACCCCCACGGTAAACACGGTTGGGAAAACCGTTGAAGAAGGCATTGAACTGGTACGGAAAAACCGCTCCATGCCGCTTCGGACCATCCTCTCCAATTCTTTCGGTTTCGGCGGTGAGAACTGCGCACTCGTCGTCAAGAGGTGGGAACCATGAGCCGGCCCGGCCCCTTTCGATTTGTGGACCGAATCCTGGAATACGCATCCGAAGAGCGTATCGTCACCCTCACGGACCTGAGCTCCAGAAAAGATCTTTTGAACCGGTTCGGATTTTCCTCCCTGCTCCTGGAAATCGCAGCCCAGAGCTGCGGTCTCATGAACCGCGCGCAACACCGGGGAACTCGGGATTCCTTCCTGGGAAAAGTCAGGCACATGGCCTTTCATGAACCCTTCTTCACCGTCTCGCCCCTTTCGACGGTGCGGACTCTCGCCCGGCGGATTTCAGGCACACCCGATTTGACCCGCTACCAGGGAAAGGTCGAGTCTTTTAACGGCACTCTTCTCGCCGATTTCGATCTTCTGATCTGCACTGCCGAACTCGGCGGCCGGGATACGGACGGGCGGCGCCGGTACTGGCAGGACTACCTCGATCGGTTGGAGCAGCAGACTTTTCTGAACACCAACGGAGAAAGATTCCATGAAATCCATTGAAGAACGAGCGCAAAAGCTTTGCCGTGACTTTCAGACCAAAGGCGTTTTCCGGCGCCTCCCCCCGGATGATGTCCATCTGCGCCTCAACCTGGCATCCAATGACTACCTGGGAATCGTCCGCAGGGGCCTGCTTCGGCCTTCCCTGACAAAGCACGCTTCCCGGTGCGGAACCGGCGGGGGCAGTTCCCGCCTCGTCTTCGGCAATACCAGGGCACACCGCATCCTGGAAGAAAAACTCGCGGATCATTTCGAATACGAAGCAGCCCTGGTCTTCACGTCCGGTTTCATGGCCAATTACGGCCTATGTTCGGCTCTCAGGGAACTGGCGGATGTGGTGCTCATTGACAAGCGAGTCCACGCCAGCGTCGTGGACGGACTCATGCAAAGCATGGGCGGAAAATGCGAGATCAAGAGCTTCAAACACAACGACGCAGAGCACTACCGGCATCTGTCTGAGCGTTTCAAAGGCCGCGAAATGGCGACCATCACTGAATCCCTTTTCAGCATGACGGGGCATGTCTGCAATCGAGGAGTCATCGAAGAAGCGGGTCAAAGGGGGTTTCTGATCGTAGACGAAGCCCACTCCCTCGGAGCGGTCAAATCTCGAGGGAAAGCGATTTTCGGCAAAGCGGCCGGAGCCGACATCACCATCGGGACCTTTGGCAAGGCCTTCGGGTGCGTCGGCGGATTCATTCTCTGTTCCGCTCCGGTTCATACGTTTCTGGTCAACCGGTGCCGTTCATTCATCTTCACGACGGCTCTGCCTGAAGTCTACGCGGCGGTGGGAACCGACGCCATCGATCTTGTGGCGGGAATGGACGAAGAGCGTGAAAAATTGGCGGCTCTCGCGAACTATTTGCGCACGCAGCTGACATCCTCGGGCTTTCGCGTCTCGGGAGACGCACACATCCTGGCCATCTACTGCAAGGGAGCCGAGGAAGCCGTGGAAATCAGCAGACGCCTCGGGGAAAGAGGCATCGCCCTCTATGCCGTGCGCGCCCCCACCGTTCCCCCGAAGGAAATCCTGCTGCGCGTCTCTCTAAATGGCACGCTGGATCGAGCCGACCTGGATTTCCTTCTGGAAGAACTCCAGAAACTGAAAAGGGAGCATCCGCACCTTTTTGAGGAGGACGACTGCTCCCCCCTATTACGCCAACTGCCCCTCTCTTTTTAATCCTGCAAGCAGAGCAGACAATCATGAAGCTTTGAATCCTTCAGGCAGTACTTCGTCAGTTGCTTGCCATGAATAGTCGTATCAAAGCGCTATACATCGCTCACAGTAGTATTTTCCGCCCTTTATGGAGTAGGCATCCTCACTGAGTTTGATGACTGCGTTGCACTTTGCACATCGCGTGGGCTCAAATTCCGGGGGATTCTGCAGCTTCACAAAATTGTACTCGTTGGTACCATACCAGACGTACATTTCAGTCTCGAAAGCTTCCCGACATTTTTTGCACTCTCGCCAATCCCCTTCGTGCCCCTCATTGTAGTGATAAGCGCAGAGTGTATAATTGCTATGATTTCTGTGGCAACTGTTGCGCGCATAAGAAAAGAGAACATACTGGTCCTCGTCATCACAGATCCACTGGTTGCAGCACTCGGTCTTTGTCAATTTGCCTTTCTTACCACACAGCCCACAACGGGGGGCGGTCTTTTGTCCTGCTACCTTCGAGGAAACTTTACGCTTGCTTGTGGTCTTCTTTTCAGCCATGACGCGACTCCTCACATTTTATTATCAATAACTGTCATCTGGCCGCACGGGAGGCGGGATTAAGTCCCTGTACGTGAATCCTGTAAGACGAAGCCCCGGGTTCATGAGATATATCAACCGCCTCCCCTAATAGGGAGGACATGGTAAAGGGCTAAACTCTGAGCAGGCAAGCACCGAGTGGTTTGGTGCCCGGCTCGAACCACTTGTTATAAGCCGGCCCATATTGTACAATATATAGTACAAACCTCTTTTAAAGGAGTACCATAGATGAACGCAATAACCTACTCACAAGCCCGAGGTAACCTTGCTAAAACCATGGACAAGGTCTGCGATGACCATTCCCCGATCATCATTACACGCAAAAGCCAGCGTTCGGTCGTGATGATCTCCCTTGAAGACTACCAAGCCCTTGAAGAGACCGCTTATCTTCTAAGAAGCCCGAAAAACGCGAGAAGGCTTCTGGAGTCCATTGCTGAGCTTGAATCCGGTGGTGGTACTGAGAGGGAGTTGATCGAGTGAGGATCATTTTCTCTGAACATGCCTGGGAAGATTACCTCTACTGGCAACGGACTGATCGAAAGATTCTCGAGCGCATAAACAAGCTGATCAAGGAAATACAGCACTCACCCTTTGAGGGGACCGGCAAGCCTGAGCCCCTCAGGCATGGTCTATCCGGATATTGGTCCCGACGCGTAACCGATGAACACCGGATTGTCTACAAAATCGATCAGGACTCCCTCCATCTTGCACAGCTTAGATACCACTATTAGCGATGGCTTCATGCTCATAACAAACAGCTGACCGGCCGCGCCGAAGCGGCACCGAACTATGCCGCCAAGGAACTACAGGAAACGCTACCGTAAATTCCCGGCGTGGTTCGGTGTCCGGCCGCATACGCTCGTTAGGCATTCTTCTTTCCAACGGGACTAGGAGCAAGAAGTCCTGCAAGGAAGCCCACTACCGTGGTTACGATGGTTAGCATGGTGTCACTCTTAGTAGCGTAAACCACATCCTTTTTGAGTTCAGTGGAGACTCCTGCACCAAGAACCCAGACCGAGTAAATGAGCGAAAATGCAAATGCGATGACAATGATTAGCCAAATTGCATCGATAATCTTGGAACTGGGAGGTGGCAGTTGTTGTGTTACCTGTGCCTCGAACTTGCGCAATATACCCTCTGGATCGACTTTAAGTTCTTCGATTGTCGCAGGATTAGAGAGTACTGAGTTGACAAGCGCCGTTGCGGAACGAAGTTGTTCAGCCATTTGTTTCTCCTTTGCTCGGATTTGTGGGTGGTGATGATTTCGGTTGCTGCGGAATGTGTCAATAACTTTGAGACACCCTTGAGCAAAATTTATTGTAACTATCCATCAGTCGTTACAAGCTTGGGGGGATTGATCCAAGCCGCTGTCGGTAAAGGCTTTGGAGTCGGCACCTTGTTGACGAATCTTTCTGGGTGATCCTGGTATGCGCGGATCAAGACCCGTTCTCTGGCTTGTAAGACTTCAGGGGCATTTCCAAAGTGAACCATCTCGGGGGTGAGCAGGCTGATCCCCGTATGACGGTGCTCCTGGTTGTACCAGGGAAAGAAATCCTGGCAGAAACTGCGTGCATCCTGGATGGCTCCAAAGCATTCGGGAAAATCAGGTCTATACTTGAGCGTTTTGAACTGGGATTCGGAGTAAGGGTTATCATCACTGGTATAGGGTCTGCTGTGAGTCTTGGTGATCCCAAGGTCTGCGAGCAGAAAGGCCACGGGTTTCGATTTCATTGAAGATCCTCTGTCTGCATGAATCGTCAACTGTCCCGGAACTATCCCCTGTTTGGAACAGGTTTCCTGAATGAAGCGTTTTGCGAGCTGCGCCGATTCATGGGTTGCCACCATCCATCCGACGACGTATCGGCTGAAGATGTCAATAATCACATAGAGATAGAAGTAGGTCCATTTGCCGGGACCAAGAAGCTTCGTGATGTCCCAGGATCAGACCTGGTTGGGTCCCGTTGCCAGAAGCTCGGGTTTTTCATAAACAGGATGGCGCAACTGGTTTCTGCGTTCTTTCACCTCCTTTTGATCTTCAAGGATCCGGTACATGGTGCGGATGGAGCAGTGGTATTTTCCCTCATCGAGCAAGGTCGCATAGACTTCATGAGGAGCCTTGTCGACAAAGCGCTCCGAGTGCAGGATATCGAGCACCGCCTGCTTTTCTTCTGGTTGCAGAGCACGCGGCGAAGGAGATTTCCCGCCGCACTCCGCAGCCTTCATTTTGCTCCCGGCTCTCCGCCGATACAGGCTGGCCCTCGGAACCACGAGGGCTTCACAGGCACGGCGGGTGCCTATTTCAAGGGCGAGCGCTTCTGTGGCATCCATCAGTCTTTCCCGCTCTGCACCTGGGTTTCGAGTGTTATGCCCAATATCTGAGAGATTTTTTTTTGAGCATCGATGATGAGCTCCGCCTGCTTGAGGCGTTTTTGAAGCCGTTCGTTTTCCTGGCGCAGTCTGCCCATCTCGATCACCAGAGGATCGGGTTCTTTGGCTTTGGGTCCCCGTTTTCTTGGCTCCAAAGCCTCCAGGGTGCCCGCATTCCGTTGCCGTCGCCAGGTGGCGAGGTTTGAGTGATACAATCCTTCGCGGCGCA
Source organism: Desulforhabdus amnigena (assembly GCF_027925305.1). Lineage (NCBI taxonomy): Bacteria > Pseudomonadati > Thermodesulfobacteriota > Syntrophobacteria > Syntrophobacterales > Syntrophobacteraceae > Desulforhabdus > Desulforhabdus amnigena. The sequence continues at coordinate 1,610,100 of NZ_BSDR01000001.1, forward strand.
GCAAGGCACCAAGACTACCGGGGGTCTTACAAGCGTCGGCTAGACCAAGGATATTCAGTTTGTATTCGGCCGTGAACTTACGGCGTGTCGGATTCTCCAACACTTCGGGATCCGGCCGCCCGAGTGCCCTTACAGCTCCATCGGGCTCGCTCTGCTCCCCCGATTCCGCCTCCAGGGCACTCACCTTGACCAACCGCTTTTCCATATTTGAACCTTTTTCCATGATTAGTCTCTTCCTCCACCCTCTACTTTAATTTATTTGGGGGAGGATGTCTCAAGCATATTGGCACAGAGGGCTCTGATGCGCTGAATGAGTCTGGCTTGACCACAATCACGGCAATCTGCTTGCTTATCTTCCCCCAAATTGGCTGGAAACTGTGAACCTTTCATTGCTTCCAGTCAATCGACTCTCCTGCAAATCGAACCAATACCCTATACCAGAATCCATGCCAGTCCGGGCTTCTTGAACAATGGATAGAGGGGAACAATAGAGGGGTGGGGAAAAGCATCCCACCCCTCTATTGCTCCCCTCTATCCTTGTAGGTTATGCAAGGGACTATTTCGGGACCGCTTTATATGCTAAAGCTTCGAGTCTAAAATGACTCGCCAATTCTGATCTTGAGTACTTGGAGACAAAGGGGTTGTCTGACAAAGCAGAGTTGACGAGGCAAAGTACAAACAAGGAATCCTCTTTTGCTTTTCTCACCTCTCCCGCAGTGATGATGAAGCTCTGTTCGGTTCCTCTCGTGCCTTTTACCTCCACATGTTCCTCACGAGACTCCTTTTTGCAGACCAGATCAAACCCACATTTCTCGGTCTCTACGGAGATGACCGTCCATCCTGAACTCTCGTATAGCTGAATTACGTGTTGCACAGCGGATGCTTCTACCGCTTTATTGATTTCTGGACTGCCAAATCCTGCACCGGACACTTGGTCTTCCGAAGGTATGTCTTCAAGAACATCACCTTCAGGTTCAGCTACCTGGCTGAGAGTAGCATCTGGCTGCAAGGATTCTGAGCCTGAGTCCAGCTTTACCTGAGTCGGTGACAAAATCCCTTGATCTGACAAACCGACCGGAGGCATGTTGTGGTTGCCTTCTGTGTCTGTCTGAGTTCGTTTGGGAATGACTTTTCTCTCCCAGATGAAACTACCGTCGGTTCCACGCCAGTTGTTGGGATTTAGAGGGGAGTTGCCCCAACCACTTCCTTGAGGTGTATATACTATGACATCGTGTGGACTGTTCCTGAATTCCTCCAAATACGAAATCTTATTCTGAGGATTCTTGACTTTTCCAGAACGAATATAGGCATTACAGACTTGAATCACTTCATCGCGAGCTACACGCTGTCCTGGAACAAAATTATGCCAACTCATAAACTCTCCTGCTGAAATGCATAATGGGGAGTTGAGCGGAACCCCCTTGGCCACGAGGGCTGCAATTTATTGCAGGCCCGAGTGCCAATGGGGGCGGAGCCGCCGAAGGCGGTTTCCGCTCGAACGTTGGTTCGAGACGCCGCAGGCGGCGAGAACCATCGTGAGAGTCGCGCAACTCCCCATTCGCGCCGCCGGAGGCGGCGCGAACGTCGCAAATCACCGGCAGCAAAAAAGCAGAGCGAGGAACGAGCGGCGCTTTTTGCTGTCCGAGTGCATTTGCCTTGTTAGGCGATTTCTTTCTTAATCTTTCCAAAGGCGAATATCGCTGGCTTTAGAAACCTAGGAGCAAATCGTTGATGAAGAACACCGAAAAGATAGGCGACCTTTGAAAAGGAGAGATAGCTAGGTTCAGCTTCGTACCCGTACACTACGCACTCAAAGCCGCTCTTCTTCATAATGCGTTTTAGCTTAGCGACACTATTGCATTTGTAAACAGTTGGGAAGACATCCTCCTCTTTCCTGCCATCCTGGACAATAGACGTCACTGATGAGTGATACCTATTAGGAATTAGTGTCGCCCCTAGCGCAATGTAGCTCCATCGATTTGGAGTCCTTATGCACAAAAATCCGCCATTCTTTAGGACACGGCCAATTTCAGCAAAGAACTTATCTGGATCATCAATGTGTTCCAAGACATTATCGCATATGATTAGGTCGATCGAGTTGTCGTTAATCGGCCATGCGTCACCTTGTATGAGATGAAACTCATCGAGAAACGGATTGTCTTGAGCTTTTTTATCAACGTCTATTCCGACAACCTTGGCAACTTTTCCTTTAATAATCCTTAGATTTTTCCGAAGTGGCACTGAATCTTCACCATATGCGCCCCTTCCGCAACCTACATCCAGAACGGTAAAGGATGATTCAAGAAGCGAATTGACTCTGTTAAAAAACGCCACCGTTCCATCAATATCTGTGAATCCGCCGAATTTTGCCTCGGGATAGAATATTTCTTTGCTATTCATCAGGTATCCTTTGTGTGTGTTTTTCGCCTAACATTCTCAATAGGTGGAAAATTTTCCATGCTATCACTCTTATATCTTGAAAAAATTTCCATCTATTGCGATATCTGGTGGCTAGGTTCTGTTGACATTTGGGTTCTAGTCAAATACCTCCGGCAAAGCCGGAGGCTTGAAAATATGGACCGCTCAAAGCGGTTGTAAACCATTGGCCACCTAAAGGTGGCGGCTACTTGAACATATGCAGTTGATCGAGTCTGCGATCCTCGGTTTCCTGCTTTTTGATATATTCGCGGATCATCTTCTCATCTTTACCCACCGTGGACACGAAGTATCCGCGCGCCCAGAAATTGTGGCCAGTGAAATTCTTCCTCTGACCAAGGAAGCTCCTTGCAATGTGGATGGCACTTTTGCCCTTGATGAAACCCACCACTTGGGCAACGCTGTACTTGGGTGGAATGCTGATGAGCATGTGGACATGGTCCACCAGCAGATGACCTTCCACTATCTTGCTCTCACGCTGCATCGCAAGCTCTCTGAATATCTGCCCCAAATGCTTTCGGAGCTCTTCATAGAGGGTCTTCCTTCGGTATTTGGGAATCCATACCACATGGTACTTGCAGTCCCACGCCGTGTGGCTTAGGCTTTGGTATTCGTCCATACGAAAGCTTTCCTTTCTGTAAACTTTGAGCGGTTCACAGGAGGGAAGCTTTCGTATACTCCCGGAAATGTCAAACTCTGGGAGTCGCCCGGCAGAGCCGGGGGTTTACCCAAAATTAATTAGACACCAAATATTGAATCAAAAAATTCCGACAAATACACCAAATCAGGTGTCTAATCCGGGCACTGAATTTTTAACAGGTCGAAATTATAATGAATCCTAAAGCCGATTCCGGATTATACACCTTTTATTTTTTCCTTCGAAAAACGGATTATACACACAAGTGATTTGAGATCAATTACGTTTGCTGATCAACATGAAGGTCAATAGTTCACCCTGACACGGGCTGTCGACTGTACGGCTATTACAACTATACACAGCGGATGAAGTTGATGCGCAAAATGCAGGTGTTAAAACGGCTACCAGAGCAGATCTGCCTTCACCAAAATGAGACTCGATGCGCAGTTATTCATGACGCTGTGTATAAAGGGGCTCCAACGAATACCAGCGTGGAGCTAACGGACGGGAATGGGGGCGGAGCCGCCGAAGGCGATTTCCGCTCGAACATTGGTTTGAGACGCCGCAGGCGGCGAGAACGCCCGCCTTCAGCCGCGGCCTTGACGAAGCGAAGCGGCGGTGGAGACGTCGGCTAGAAGGCATTGTTGGCCTCTACAGGCATTAATTTGGTTTCGAAGCGCCGCTGCGACCGCCCTAGCCGCCCCTGAAAAATCTTCCCCCCTGTCCGCATAAAGTACAGCCCTCGAAGAATTGATTATCAAGCCCCGCCCGTCTGGAGTTTGGCCAGCTTTAACCATCGCCTCCACATCACCACCCTGAGCCCCGACACTAGGAACGAGAGATGAAGTTCAAACTTGTCTCCAAAGAAGCCAACATTGATTATACAGATTGATTATCCAGCGTATTTTCCGTTTTATTTTACGGAAAACTGTCAACTTACGATCTCCAAATGCCGATATTTAATGCAATTTGTCAATGCTGTTTAAAAATAAAAAACTTAGAAATGCGGAAATGGAGATTGTTATGAAACTCATGGATCAGGTGCGGGATGCAATCGGCAAAAAGCATTACTCCATTCGGACAGAAGCGGCCCATGTCAAGTGGATCAAAGACTTCATCTTTCACGGGGTATGCCACCCCAACGATATGAAAGAAGAGAAAATTGCACAATATATTTTTTATCTTACCACGGACCGCCGTCTTGCTTCCAGCACACGGAATCAAGCTCTATGCGCCCTTGTTATCTCAACAAACACGTCCTTCGCATGGAAGTGCGCAATCTTGGATCCATGGAAAGGGGCAAGAAGCCACAGAATCTGCCAGTGGTCATGACTCAGGCGGAAGTGAGTCGTGTCCTCTCGGCAATGCAGGGTGTTCATGGATTGATGGCCGGGTTGCTCTGTATGGGTGTGGTCTTGGACTCATGGAATGTGCTTGGCTGAGAGGCTGTCTTAAAATTCCCCCTTGAGGGGGAATCGAAGCAGGTTCGGCTCCCAGGCAGAGGAATTTTCAGACACTCTCTGAGAGTGAAAGATGTGGATTTTGGGCGAAATCAGTTGATCGTACGAGAAGGAAAGGGAATGAAAGACCGGCGGACCATGCTCCCGGCACAGTTGCAGCCTTCATTAGAGGAGCATTTGAAAAGATTAAAATTCATTCATGAGAGAGATTTACAGCAGGGATACGGCGAGGCGTACTTGCCTTTTGCTCTATTAAAGAAAGCAAAGAGATACAAGGCAATAGGGGGAAAGCGGAAAACGCTCTTGAAAAGCGATGTTCTCATGAGCTATGAACCATGAGTCTTTTTTTCTACATAACAGGAGACGGCATGGACAATTCGTTCCCCAAAAAATCCGAGGATTTTCCGTCGAGGGATCTGTTCGCCCAATTGGCCCTCTCTTACATCCCTCTCTTGACTCAGCTGGTGGACCGCAATCCGTTCAGCCCCACCTACGGCTGCTTTGACCGTGAATACTGGCATTACCGCACGCTGGATTTTCCATGCGGAATGAGCCAGGAATTCGTCCTTCCATTTGCCCTTCTTTATAAGAATGACTATCCCGGGAACAAGTACCATGGATGGGAACGGATGCGTGACATCGCTCAGGCGGGCATCTACTTTGCCCTGAAGAGTTCCAGGAAAGACGGCACATGCGACGACTATTTTCCGTACGAAAGGGCCATGGGAGCCCTGGTCTTCTCCACTTACGCCTGTGCCGAGGCTTATCGGCTGCTGGAATTGGAGGATGAGCGGCTGGTGGATTTTTTCAGGAAACGGTGCGATTACCTGGCAAAGCACAATGAGGCGGGCAAGCTTTCAAACCACCAGGCCCTTGCAGCTCTGGCGGCTTACACCGTCTATCAGATCACGGGAGAAGACAGGCACCGGCGGCTGGCCCAGGATCGCGTATCCCTGGCCCTGTCATGGCAGCATCCAGAGGAAGGATGGTTCCAGGAATACGAAGGGGCAGATCCGGGATACCACACCTGCACCATTGATTTTCTCGGGAAGTACTATCAGAAAAGCGGCGACGATTCCGTCATCGCGCCTCTAATAAAAGCCGTGGAATTTGCCTGGTATTTCATGCATCCCGACGGATCGTACGGCGGAGAATACGGCAGCCGCAATACTTACCATTACTATCCCCATGGCTTTGAAATCCTGGCCCCTTTCACTGAAAAGGCCGCCCAACTGAATGACGCCTTTCTGCGTGGTGCTGCAGCGGGAAAACGCTATCACATGGACGATGCCCGTCTCTGTTGTCACCTGGTCTATGGATGGCTCCAGTCCTACAACGACTTTCATCCCGAACGGCCCACCCCCCTCAATGAAAGAGGCGACTTCCTGCACTGGCTGCCCGACGCGGGTATGGTCATCTGCAAGAAGAACCGGTACTATGCGGTGTCCAATCTGAAAAAGGGGGGTGTCACCAAGGTTTATTCCCTGGACGGATGCCTCGGCAGCGATACGGGACTGATTGCGCAATGCGATGACGGCACGATTATCGTCACTCACCTCATGGACGAGCGGCATCGCGTGAAGGCTTCACCGGAAGAAGGATGTTTTGAAGTGGAAGGGGTGTTCTCCGTGAGTTCCAGGAAACTGGCCAGCCCGCTCAAACTCATTCTCTTCCGGGCCATCAACCTGACCTTTGGACGATTTTTCCCCGATGTGCTTCGATTTCTCTTGCAGAAAATCCTCATAACGGGCAAAAAACGCACGCCATACCGCTTCAACCGAAAAATTGAATTCCGTCAGGATGGCATACACATCACGGACAATCTGCCCGACGCGCTTCCCGTGCTGCGCATGGCGGCGGGAAGTGACGCCACCTCCATTTATGTCGCTGCAAGCAACGTGTACCAGGAATCCGTCCTTCGCTGCCCCTGGATTTATGCGCCCGATCCCTTGCTGAAGGAGATGCGTCGGGGGGGCTCCTGCTGGAGACGCATGATAAAAGCTGAACAGAACCTTTGAAAACGGGTGCTGCACCGACAACAGGGCAGGAGATCCCTTCGGATACCGGGGGACCGTTGCCGTTCTACCGACGAGAAAAAAACATATGGCATCCAGGCAGTTGAAAAAAAGATTTTTCGGGCTGGCGTGCGTCTGCTTTTCTTTTGTGCTCGTGGCTCACCTTCTCCTGCGAATCGACCTCAACCGTGCCGCCATGATCCTGCAGCGCGCCAACTGGGCCTGGCTGGCCGCAGCACTGGCAGCTACATGCTGTATCCCCTTTTGCACGGTCTTCAGATGGATAGGTGTCCTGCGGGCACAGGAAAACCTCAAATTCGGATATACATCCGCCCTGCGCGCCGTCTTGATGGCGAATGTGCTCAACAGCTTTCTTCCTTCCAAAGCGGGGGATGGAGCCAAGGCGGTTTATCTGCGAAAACAGGGGGGGCTTTCACGGGGGATCGGCACCGTCATTCTGGAGCGGGCCGTGGATTTTTCAATCCTCGGCGTGCTGGGGATACTGGGCTATTTTATCAGCGGAGCGGTATGGGGACTTTGGACGGGTGCGGTATTGCTGGGAAGCATGATGGCTTTGTTTGGTTGCATGTTGTTTCTGCCTTTTCACAAGCTGCCCCTGCCTCCAAAGGTTCACGAAAAGCTGAAAGCCCTTCTCGGAGTGTTCAAAAGTTGGGTCAAAAAGCCGGGCGCCGTCCTTCAGACCGTTGTGGGATCTCTCTGCAGCTGGTCCATTGCCGGTTTCCTCGTCTGTTGCCTGGCTTCCGCTTTGAATACGGGTCTATCCTGGGGGTATGCCTACGGAGTCTTTCCGCTCGCCATCCTTGCCGGTCTCGTACCCGTCACGCTGAGCGGAATCGGTACGCGCGATTCCGCTTTTGTGCTCCTTCTCGCTTCGAAAATGCCCATGGAAGAAGCCACCCTGGTGGGGTTGGGGTATACACTTTTCGCCTACTGGCTGCTCTCTCTCATCAGCCTTCCCGTAGTGCTTTGGGAAATCACGGCCTTCTTCCGCAACGACAAACCGAAGGAGGAAAGGGATGATCCGGCAACCGGGAAATGAGGTTCACACCTTTTTCGCTATCCGTTTCATTCCATCTCTTCAAGCGCCTCAGACAATCCCCGTTCCGAAGCCGGATGATTCTCCTCCAAACGGAACAGGCGCCGGCGGATGTCTTCAAGGAGCTTGCGGTTGATAGCCAGAAGATCGGCGAGAATTCCCAGGATCAACAGGAAGAGGGCAAACAGAAAGAACAAACCGCTCGTCAGGAGAGTAGGGATGTGTGTATCTTCCCTTCCCATAGCGAAAAAATATAAAAAAATACAGAAAAAACCAATACTTAAAAGAAACGACATTCCGCTCAGAGTCATAAAGAACTTGAAGGGTGAATAGATGATATAAATCCTCAAAATGGTCTGGATGGAGCGGGCGACATAGGAGGGGATGCTTCGCACCAGGCGCGATTCCCTCAACTTTCCATTCGTACGGATCGGTACGGAAACGACCGCAATCCCCTGCTTGCCCGCTTGAATAATGGTTTCCAGCGTGTATGTGTATGAATCGAAAACGATCAGGCGCCGAGCCGCACTGCGGCTGATGGCCCTGAATCCGCTGGGAGCATCCTGCACCGATGTGCCGCTCACTTTCCTCACCACCCAGCTTCCCATGCGCTGCAACGTTTTTTTGAGAATCGAGAAGTCCTCGATGTCGCCAATGGGGCGGTCTCCAATGACCAGTTCCGCCTCACCCTCAAGTATGGGGGCAATGAGTTTCCGAATGTCTTCAGCGTTGTATTGATTGTCGGCATCGGTGTTGACAATGACATCCGCTCCAGCCAACAGGGAGGCATCGATCCCCTTCATGAACGCCCGGGCAAGCCCCAGGTTCCGGGGATGCCGGACAATGTGGTCGACTCCATGCTCCCTGGCAACTTCGACCGTTCTATCCCTGGAACCATCATCGATCACGAGCCATTCCACCTTGTCCACACCGGGGACATCCCGCGGCAGGGAGGAAAGAGTGATCCCCAGAGTCTGTTCTTCATTGTAGCATGGAATTTGAATGATCAGCTTTTTCATAGCCTTCACGTTTCAGGAGTCGAAAGCTCCGCTCCGTGTCTACCCCGGCCCATTGCTCAGGCGGTGCAACGGACAGGATCAAATCACCCTCTCCCTTCCAACGGACGACATAGCTGCCGTCTCCGAGTTCCACCGGGTTGGAGGCAGGCTTACCGCCGATGAAAAGTTCTCCCTCAGAAGACCGCCAGTAATATTTACCGGCAATCCTGATATCCACCTTCTGATGCTCCTGGTGTTTTTCCTCTGGTACGACCTTTCCCGCAGCCCATAACAGATTATCGTTCAGAGGATGATAATTGGTTCGGATGAACGCATCCACCGAAGCCCCCATGGACTCAACACGGAAATCCCGAAGCACGTACCGGACATCCTTTCGGTCCAGCTCGGCAGGGACATCGATTCCCAGGGAATGATCCCTCAAGCGGGCCCTGAGCGCATTCACCCATGAAACATAGTAAAAGGGATGAGAGCGAAACAAAGGAAGGCCGATTCCGTCGAACACATATTCTCCCGGATCGATTCGTTCCAGAAGGCCATCCGCCCATTTGATTTTTTCCACGGATTTGATCCAAAACCACTGGTGCAAGCCGGCGGTGGAGACAAGAAGAAACAAAACGAGAGCCGCAACATGGGCTCGACCCGGCTGGAGCCTGCGGAAAATGGAATAACGTGCAGTCTCGAAGCGTTGGAAAAGGAGGAGAAACACCCATGCCTGAACGAGGGTACCCGTCATGAGAAACGGCAAAGTACTCTGTTCGTGATGCGTGGGTAGAAGAAAACAGTACTGGATCAGCAAGAAAAACGAGCATGCCAGCAGCAGAAGGATTCTCTCGGGCACCGTTTCTTTCCGAAAAACCTTTCGGGCTGCATAAAAAAGACTGAAATATAGAAAGGAGCCACCAAGGGGCGCCCAATAGGGAACAAGAAAAAAGGCAATGAAAAAAGACTCATGGAGACGGTCCGCATTCTGCAGAACATACGTCGTCCAAAAGGCTTCCAGGTTACCCTGGGCGGCCAAAAACAGAACCATCCCAAGAGGGGCAAAGACCGTTCCAACTCCGAAAGTCAGAAGAGGTTTCCACAGGATTCTCTTCTCAAGGATCATACCCGTCACAAACATGGCGCCGACAGCGCCTCCAAGCACCAGAGCCTTGAGAGAACACCAGAAGGCACAACCCAGCAGAAGTCCGCTCCAAAAAAAAAACGGCACTTTTCGAGAATTCCAGGCCCGGAACCACACGAGCAAAGAACTTGTCCAGATGAGATTCATGGGGTTGTCGGGACGTATTTCGACGGCAGCCAGCGCGGTCAATTCCGAGAGCAGGAGAAAGAAGCATGCCAGTTCAGGGAAAAACGATGATTGGGGAAAGATTTCTTCTGCGAGGCGATAATAGATGTAAAGCGTTCCCAGAAGACACAAAAGGATGAGAAGACGCCCCAGGAGCATCACCCAATGCGACTGCCACGGCACAAGGCGGTACATCCCGGCAAGGATCAAACTGAGCAGAGGTCCGTGGTTGTCCCACATTTCGGTATAAAGCAATTTGCCCTGAGCGATGTTGATCCCCAGAAGCATCGACTGAAATTCATCTTCATCGAATGCCTTTCCAAATCCATGCACCATGTAAGTCAAGAGCAGAAAGCCGATGAGTATCAAAAGCGTTTTTCGGGCGTGAATCTCGGAAAACCGGCGCACTGCGACACAGGAGGCCAAGTGACTTCCAGGTTCGTTCGTCTTACCGGAAAAGGTTCGATACACCTCAGACATGGGATTCTCTGTGAAATAGGTATCCGGGGACATGCTTTTCAAGGTTCAGGGCCGCCCTCCCAATAAAGAAGGAAAGCCGGCCCGATTCACGATCCTCTCAATTGACCAGGCTTTGCATGGGTGCCGGGATGCGCCCTCCAAGGGACATGAATTCCCGTGATCCACCGTTGTCGGCCACCTTGATGATCGTCGCTTCTCCGAGCAGTCCACCGAAAAAGGCTTTTTCTCCGGCTTTCTTGCCCGGTACGGGAATGAGACGGGTGGCTGTGGTCTTCTTGTTGATGACACCGATCGCCATTTCGTCGGCAATGATGGCGGCAATGGTTTCTGCCGATACTTCGCCGGGAAGGGCCACCATGTCTAATCCCACAGAGCACACGCTGGTCATGGCTTCCAGCTTTTCCAGGGTCAAATGGCCCTTGCGCGCGGCTTCCGCAATGTTCAAATCCTCACTCACTGGAATGAAGGCCCCGCTCAACCCGCCCACATAGGAACTGGCAAAGGCCCCACCCTTTTTCACCGCATCATTGAGCATGGCAAGCACGGCCGTCGAACCGGGTACCCCGATGGACTTCAGGCCCAGGCTCTGAAAGATCTCCCCCACGCTGTCGCCCACGTTGGGTGTCGGAGCCAGGGAGAGATCGACAACTCCGAAGGGAACACCGAGCTTTCTGGCCACCTGCCTGCCGATGATCTCCCCTACCCGCGTGACTTTGAAGGCCGTGCGTTTGATGATTTCTGAAAGCTCCCCCAGATCCAGTTTGGGATTGACTGCACGGGCCCGATCAATGGCTTTCCGCACGACGCCGGGACCGCTGACTCCCACATTAATCACGGCATCCGGTTCGCCGACCCCCAGGTAGGCTCCCGCCATGAAAGGGACATCCTGGGGGATGTTGGCAAAAACGCAGAGTTTGGCACACGCAATGCCATCCGCTTTTTCAGTGAGATGTGCGGCCCGCTTGATGGTCTGTCCCATGAGATAGACCGCATCCATGTTGATGCCGGCATGCGTGGAAGCCACATTCACCGAGGCGCAGACACGCTCGGTTGCCGTGAGAGCTTCCGGAATGGCTTCGATGAGGGCACGGTCTCCCGTGGTCATCCCTTTTTCCACGAGGGCACTGAAGCCCCCGATGAAATCGATGCCGATTTCTCTGGCCGTATCATCCAGAGTCTGAGCGATCTCAACCATCTGCCCGGCTGAAAACGGACAGGCAGCCACGGCGACAGGACTCACGGAAATGCGCTTGTTCACAATGGGTATCCCGTATCTTACACCGACCTCGTCACACGTCACGACCAGGTTGCGCGCAAGACGGGAAATTTTGTCGTGAATATTTTTCTTGAAGCGTTTCAGGTCCCGGTCGGCACAATCAAAAAGGCTGATCCCCAACGTAACGGTGCGTACGTCCAGGTGTTCATTCTTGAGCATCTCAAAAGTGGAAAGTACTTCCCGATCTGTAAGCATGGTGATTCCCTATACCCGGTGAATTTCTTCGAAAATATCTCTATGCTGCAGACTGACATCGAGGCCGAGCTCTTTTGCGCGTTCGAACAGGGCGGCTCGAAAAGCATTCTGATCCGTTTCAACGGGGATGTCGACCTCATAGATCATGACATTGCGCCGGGGATCTTCCCCTCCACGGAAGGCAGCCTGGAGATGGGTTATATTGATGCCGAACTCGCTCAGCAAACTGGTTATGCCCGCCACCAAACCGAGGCGGTCCGGCCCCAGGGTCGTGATGACAAAAGGCTCCTTCGGAGGAACGGTTTCGACCTCCACTGTCTGCATTTCCTTCAGGAAAACTGAAAGTCCCATGGGTTTGAGCCTCTTTTCCAGGCTGGCGAGCAACTCTTCCTGCTTCATCCCGCCAGGGAAAGTGGCGATAAAAATCCCCGCAAACTCCGTCTGCAAAATGGTCTGGCTGATATCCTCGATATTGCATTCATGTTCGAACAGGACTTGAGACACCGCCGCCACAATCCCCGGCCTGTCACACCCCAATACGGTAATAATTATTTTTTTCATATGATGTATTGCCTCAATCGGCCCTCCATATCCGTATAAAAAAGCTCATAGCTCATGGCTCATAGCTCATGGCTCATAGCTCATGGCTCATAGCTCATGGCTCATAGCTCATGGCTCATAGCTCATGGCTCATAGCTCATGGCTCATAGCTCATGGCTCATAGCTCATGGCTCATAGCTCATGGCTCATAGCTCATGGCTCATAGCTCATGGCTCATAGCTCATGGCTCATAGCTCATGGCTCATAGCTCATGGCTCATAGCTCATGGCTCATAGCTCATGGCTCATGGCTCTTGGTGCGAGGAATCATTCCGCATCCATAGATTGCCCGCCTTCAGGCAAGCCCGGCCTGACTTTGATGAGGGTCTCCCTGCGGATCTGCACCATCCCCGGCTTGGCTCCCGCCGGCTTGGTGACATAGCGGGCCCGCGTGCAGGAAACGGCCACAACTCCCCCCGCGCGCGCCTTACTGTGATACGCTGCAATGGCGGCAGCCCTCTTGAGTGTCTCCCGGTCCGGCTCCTCTCCGGGCTTTGCCCTCAGGATCACATGGCTTCCAGGCATACCGCGCACATGAAACCACCAATCGTCAGGTTTGGCAACTTTGATGCTCAGCCGGTCGTTGTCCTCATCGGTTTTTCCAGCCATCACAACCCAACCTCCGGGGAGTTCATACTCATGAACCTGAGGTCCCCTGGGTTTGAAATTTTTTTCCATATTCTGCATGATCTTATTTTTCAGCAATCTTCCGGCGCCCTGAAATCCCTTGCAAAAGGGCGGCGACGGGTTGGATCATCGGGACTGCCATTTTTCCTCCAGAGCACCGGCCAGAAGCGAGAGATGCGCCTTCTCTTCATCGCCGATGTGAAGGAGGACATTTTTCGTTTCCGCATTGGCGCATTCATTGGCCATTCTCAGGTAGAGATCCAATGCCTGAGTCTCGATCATCATGGCCAGTTCCAGGTACCCGGAAACGGACTGTAGGAACTTTTCATTCTCTTTCATGAAGTCGGCAATGTTCATGCCCCCTTCCATCAGGTCCTTGTCCGCATTTTCAGAAAGAGCCTTCAGTACCATTTCCCTCTCTTCCTCTGTGGGCAGCAGTCCAAGCAGTGTCCTTTCGTGGCTTTCTTCGGCTTTGATGAGACCACTCAGAAGATCGGAGAACACCGGATCGTCCGTTCTCGATCTCACGGCCTCATGAAACTTTTTCAGCCCTTCCTCCATGCGGTAGGCCAGCTTGACGATCTCTTCAGGCGTCTCATCTCCCCGCACGAACTTCAAATGAAACTCCACAGGCCCCACGGCAGTGGCATCCTCCCAGGCATCGATCCCTCCCTGCAAGTGGTAGACGTCCTTGAACCCCTGGTGAACCAGCATCTGCGCCGCCATTTGGCTCCTTCCACCCACGGCGCAATAGACAAGGATCGGCTTCGTGGGATCCAGTGCATCCAGTGAATCCGCCAGGCTGGGCAAAGGCATCAACCTGGCGCCGGGAAGATGGGCTTCTTCATACTCGACAGGCTGGCGCACATCCAGCAGGATGTATGTCCCCTCCTTGTTTTTTTCCATGAATTCCCTGGCATCATCGGGAAACATGCTGCCGGGGCGGTCTGGATCTTTTCTCCTCTGCATTCCATTTCTCCTCATTTCCCGAAGCGGACATCAATCACCTTTGAGGCCTTTCAAAAAAGCGAGCACATTCTGCCCGAGCACTTCGTGATTGTACCCCCCTTCGAGGACCGCAAAACACCCCGCGCCCAGCTTCCTGCATCGTTCCAGAACCATGCGCCCCATGGTCCGGTAGTCTTCCGTAAGCAGTACCCGCCCCCAATCTTCCACATGATTGTCGAACCCGGCGGACACGCCGATGATATCCACCTCTACCGACGCAAGCTTTCTTGCAACTTCATCGAGGTAGATCAGCCGGTCATCCGAATCGGGATTATGAATAGTCACATAACCCTTATGCTCTAAAATGGAAACAGTGCCGTCGCCGTAATGCATGTCGAAGTCCAGGATATGGGCAGTCTTTATGAGGCCGTTTCGTTTCAGATGTTCCAGGGCAATGGCCATATTGTTGAAATAGCAGAATCCCCAGGAACTGTCCGCCGATGCATGGTGCCCCGGAGGACGCACCAGGGCGAAACAGGGTTCCGAGAGTCCCTTCTCTGCGGCCTGAACGGCCCCGCCTGCAGCCAATGCAGCGATGTTGTACAATCTTCTGCGCTCCACACTCTGCACATGCCCTTTCGTATGAACAGCAAGAATGTCGTCATATCCTGCGGGGAAGGCTTCTTCAAAGACGACTTCCCCCTCGACGGCTTTCAAGATGCATTCAATCCGCCCCGGCGCCGCCGCAGGATCCATCGTATATTCTTCAAGGAAATCCTGGTGTGTTATGACCTGCATATCCCCTCCTTTTGAAGATCTTCAATGCATCCGGCCTTGCCACCACATGGTTCCCATTCCAAAAAAGCCTTGAAAGAATGCCATGATCAATGTACCGATCAAAGCCAAGACGATGAAGGCCGGAATGGACGCGATCACCCACTTCACCATAAATATCACCATGGACCAGAATTTCATTTTAATATCTACAACAACCACTTCTGTGACATTTTGCGAATTCATTCCATCTCCCCCCTTTCATTTGATCCAATGATCCAAATGTTGGAAACTCTAATTTTTCGCAGCCATAAGATTGAATCGCATGAGTAAGGTTAATGATCTTAAAGGGCAAATACAAGATTTTAGAGGAGAATACAAAACTTGCAAGAATGAAGATCTATCGCAGTCATTGTGGACATGAACCGAGGAGAAAGATATTGCGAGTTTCCCGATTCTTTCATATTACATAGACAATGCGACATTGTCACATTAACCGCAGAGACACGGAGAGCACAAAGATTTCTTTTGAAGGTCCTTCTCTGTGCCCTCTGTGTCTCCGTGATTCGGATGAAATCCGACAATGTCAAGAAAAAATGAGGGAGAAAGGGCGATAGCCTGTTCCCCAATGATTGCGCTGAAAGGATGATACGATGCCAAAGGATGACAGACCAAACACGCCTGTTGAGAACGCACGACAAGGAGAAAAACGGCACCACTTCCGCGTGGACGATTTCTTGCCAGTGACCCTCAAGAAGGTTTCGGGCGACTGCTCCTGCATGAAAGCAAGAATAATTTCCGGTTTTCGCTCGGGATCGGATGCATCGACAGCCTATGACGACATGCTGCAAGACTCAGTGAATCCCAAAATATGGAAAATGCTTGTAGAGATCAACACCAAGTTGAATCTTATACTGGATCAATTCTGTCTGGAGAGGGAGGGATTGAATAAGGTGGAACGGCAAGTGGTCTCTCTCAGCGCTTCGGGCCTGAGAACCAAGGCATCTGAGCGTTTTGAAATTGGGGATTTCGTTGAAATCGGAATATATCTCCCAACGAATGTTCCATTGTGGATTGCAGTGTATGGTAAGGTCATGAGGAATAAAGAAATCTCCCCAAACGAGTACGAAGTGGCCGTACGCTTCTGCGAAATGGACGAAGAAATAAGAGATAAAATTTTTCAATACACTCTCAAGCGGCAGAGAGAAATCATCAGAACACGAGACCTGGAATGCATGTGACGGCACAGGGAAGGAGCATGTCCCTGGCTAAGTTACAGATCCCGTGATTCCTTCTTTCCCTCAAACTATAGATTGAAACCCCAAGCGATGATTGACAAAAGAGCAAGTCGTCTCCCGTTTCCAAGAAGACCAACCTCCGGG
The DNA here is from genome assembly GCF_027925305.1 of Desulforhabdus amnigena. Taxonomy (NCBI): domain Bacteria; kingdom Pseudomonadati; phylum Thermodesulfobacteriota; class Syntrophobacteria; order Syntrophobacterales; family Syntrophobacteraceae; genus Desulforhabdus; species Desulforhabdus amnigena. The sequence goes on from NZ_BSDR01000001.1 coordinate 1,626,293, forward strand.
AATATCTCCTTGACTATTCGACGCAAAACAGATACGCGGCATTGACTTTCAGACCGTCTTTGATTCACGAAGCGATCGAAATGACGAGTCGCCGTTGCGCGGCCAATCATCAACCGCAGGCGTTTTTCCTGACACACCCTGGAAAGAAACGGCGTCGGACAGGGTGCCATGATTTGATATTTTTGTTATTTTAGCAGACTGATTTTATGCCTGGCGGGTTTGAATTCTTTTCGCTATTCATTCAAAAGCCCATAAGGTTCATTCAGGTTCATTTCAAATGCATCATCACCGAGGAGGATTTCAGATCCCATGAGCAACGAACCAAACAAGGTCATCTACTCCATGATTGGAGTGAGCAAGTATTACGATAAGAAACCGGTCCTTAAAGACATCTACCTGTCCTATTTTTATGGCGCCAAGATCGGCGTTCTCGGACTCAATGGTTCAGGAAAGAGTTCCCTGCTTCGGATTCTTGCGGGAGTCGACAAGGAATTCAACGGAAAAACCGTGATCTCGCCGGGCTATACAGTAGGTTACCTGGAGCAGGAACCACAGCTCGACCCATCCAGAACCGTCAGGGAAATCGTCGAAGAGGGTGTCCAGGAAACCGTTGACCTGATGAAAGAATACAACCTCATCAACGAAAAATTTGCCGAACCCATGTCCGATGAGGAAATGGACAGGCTCATTCAGAAGCAGGGTGAAGTGCAGGAAAAACTCGACGCTCTCGATGCGTGGGATTTGGATTCCCGTCTTGAAATGGCTATGGATGCCTTGCGTTGTCCTCCCGGAGATACTCCTGTAAAAGTCCTTTCGGGTGGGGAAAAGAGACGAGTCGCCCTCTGCCGGCTTCTCCTGAAAAAGCCGGACATTCTGCTCCTGGACGAACCCACCAACCACCTGGACGCCGAATCGGTGGCGTGGCTGGAACACCACCTTCAGCGGTACGAAGGAACCATCATTGCCGTGACCCACGACCGGTATTTCCTGGACAATGTCGCCGGATGGATTCTCGAACTCGACCGGGGTCAGGGGATCCCCTGGCAGGGCAACTATTCTTCCTGGCTGGAACAGAAGCAAGCCCGCCTGCAACAGGAGGAAAAAGTCGAAAGCGAGCGTCAGAAGACTCTGAAACGCGAACTCGAATGGATTCGAATGTCCCCGAAGGGCCGCCACGCCAAGGCCAAGGCGCGCATCAAGTCCTATGAGGAACTTCTCGGACAGGAAGGCGAAAAACGTTCCAAGGACCTTGAAATCTACATCCCCCCTGGGCCGCGGCTGGGGAAAATGGTCATCGAAGTGGAAAACGTCAGCAAGGCATTCGGAAATACGCTCCTCATGGAAGGATTGACTTTCAACCTCCCTCCCGGAGGTATTGTAGGGGTCATCGGCCCCAACGGCGCCGGCAAGACCACTCTTTTTCGTATGATCACCGGCCAGGAGCAGCCCGATTCAGGAACTTTCCGGATCGGCGATTCAGTGAAACTCGCTTATGTGGATCAAAGCCGCGAGGCGCTCAATCCGGAAAAAAGCACCTGGGAAGCGATCGCGGACGGCGAAGACACCATTCAGCTCGGAAGCAGGCAGGTCAATGCCCGCGCCTATGCAGCCCGGTTCAACTTCTCCGGAGCCGATCAGCAGAAGAAGGTAGGCATGTTGTCGGGTGGGGAACGCAACCGGGTCCATCTGGCTCGAATGCTCAAGTCCGGCGCCAATGTGCTCCTTCTGGACGAACCGACCAACGATCTGGACGTAAACACTATGCGGGCATTGGAAGAAGCCCTCGAGAACTTCGCCGGATGCGCCGTTGTGATCAGCCACGATCGCTGGTTTCTGGATAGAATCGCCACTCACATCCTGGCCTTTGAAGGCGACAGCAAAGTAGTTTGGTTTGATGGGAATTATTCCGAATACGAAGCCGACCGTAAGGCGCGCCTGGGCGCTGCCGCCGAACAGCCTCACCGCATCAAATACCGCCAGATGACGAGAGATTAGGTCAATCATGAACGAGGGCATCATGTCAAATCACGAATGGGTAAAAGAATTTCCGGGTACCATCACCGTTTGCGACTCCGAAGGCATCATTCTGGAGATGAACGATGCGGCAATAGAAGCCTTCAAGAAAAATGGAGGGGAAAAGCTCATCGGCACCAATCTGCTGGACTGCCACCCGGAACCCGCAAGGTCAAAACTCAAGAAACTCCTGGCCACACAAAGGGAAAACACCTACACCATCGAAAAAAACGGTGTAAAGAAATTCATCCATCAGGTTCCATGGTATGAAAATGGCGAATACCGCGGCTTTGTGGAATTCTCTTTAAAAATCCCCGCCCAGATTCCCCATTTCGTAAGGGACAACACCTGAACCATTTTCAGAGAAAGCACAGAAGATTTCCATCAGAAACAGGCAGATTGACGTCAGGTTAAGCATAAAATTGCTCTCGAAGGTTCAAATCCCCCTCTCGAGGGGGATTAAGGGGGGGCCAAGGTCCACAGGAGGTTTCCGGATAGGTTTCTAACTTGAAATTGTCGGATTTCATCCGAACCACGGAGAAAGACTTTCAGATGAAATCCTTGTATTCTCCATATCTGTGAGGTGAATATGACAATGTCATATTAGTCTGAAAGGAGTAATGCGAGGCAGCCTGCAAGCACGGCTACAGATTCAATTCATCCCCCGGTTCCGGGAGCAATACCTGAATATCCTCGATCCCCTTCAGCAGATTCAGGATGTCCGAGAAACGCTCTTTTCTTTCGTCGCGCTGCAGATGCACGAGGGCGAGGGATGCAGCGCGGGCTCGGCGGGAAAAATCGATGCATTCCCTCACAGTCCCATGTCCGGGGGTCACCCCCTCCATGCGGAAGGCCTCGTGAATCACGAGGTCGCATCCCTCCGCCAGCGCAGCCGTTTCAGGAGTCGGCAGACCATCGCCGCTATAGAAAACGGAATGCGCTCCATCTTCTATGCGTACTGCCAGGTCCCTCTGACCGTGGCCGTTGAGTGCAAATTGCCATTTGAGTCCCACGGCAAGGATTTCACGAGTCGGTTCCGCTGTGATGAACTCCAGGGGATACATGAGTTTTTGCAGGAAATGGGGATAAGCAAGTTCCATGGTCCGGCGTACCATATCTTCGACTCCCGACTGCCCCAAAATCGTCAAAGGCTTTTCGCGCTTTGTTTCCCAGAATCTCAGGAGCAGAGCCGGTACCCCGAAAAAATGGTCTCCATGAAAGTGTGAAATCCAAAGGGCATCCAGATCATCCGGGTTCGTCGTCTGCCGCCAGTAAAGCGAAGGCACGGTGAATCCGCAGTCCAGCAAAACAGAGCGTTGCAGACCGTCCGTTTCCGTCCGTAACCAAATGGAGGTATTGGCGTATCTTTCGTCACAAGCTTCGCCGACTCCCAAAAAAACAACCCTCATGCTATCGTTCCTTTCATGGCTGTAAAAATTTCAAATGAGAGCAGCAATTCTCATTTTTGACGGCCTTCACGGTGTTGTCACTTCAGACATCCCCTTTTAAAAATTATCACAAAATTCGCTCACACTGCCACCTTGGCGAAGCCAGTGTCCAGCCCTGCCGGGAATGCCTGGATCCGGTTTTCACCGGAATGACGATCGAGGGTATTCGGATCGTTTTGAGATAGTTTCTTAATCCCTCCTCATAAGGAGGGTGACTTTACTCCAGGAATTTTGCCCTCGAGAAGAGCATGGAAGGTGTCCACTTTTCATAATGAGAATTGCTGGAGAGAGGGCATGAAGCCTTGAAACCGTCATCGATCTATAGAATAATAAAATCGTAATGCCTTTGGAAGGACAGAGTTGAAAAGGATCGGGGCTATAAAAAATCAAATCATTCCTAAACTCCTCATATACCCCCTTTTCCTTCAGACACCTCAGCCGGGATGCAGGACAGTATCCCGGCTTCGCATGGAAATCCAACGGCTTCTGAACTCATTTTTGAACAATCACTCAAACGGTTGGAGGAATAGATGACCATCACTCACGGCTTTGAACTGGTGCGTGAAGAAAACATAGAAGAGTTGAAAACTCGGGCCAGACTTTATCGCCACATCCAAACGGGAGCGGAACTCCTTTCTCTTTCAAATGACGATGAAAACAAAGTCTTTGGAATCAGCTTCCGCACTCCCCCAAAAGACTCTACCGGTGTGGCGCACATACTGGAACATTCCGTACTTTGCGGTTCACGCAAGTACCCTGTCAAAGAGCCTTTTGTGGAGCTTCTGAAAGGTTCGCTCAAGACATTTCTGAACGCCTTCACCTATCCCGACAAAACCTGCTATCCCGTAGCCAGCCAGAATGTTCAGGATTTTTATAATCTCGTGGACGTCTATCTGGACGCGGTCTTTTATCCGAGGATCACCCCCTTCGTTCTTCAGCAGGAAGGCTGGCACCTGGAACTGGAAAACCCCGACCTTCCTCTTACCTATAAAGGCGTCGTCTACAATGAAATGAAGGGGGCCTACTCCTCACCGGACAATGTGCTCGCCGAATTTTCTCAGCAATCCATTTTTCCCGATAATACCTACGGGTTGGATTCAGGTGGAAACCCGAAGGAGATTCCCAATCTCACCTTCGAACAATTCAAGGAATTTCATGAAAAATATTACCACCCGTCCAATGCCCGCATTTTCTTTTGCGGGGACGACGATCCGGACGAACGGCTGCGTTTGGTGAACGAATATCTCAAGGAGTTTCAGAAGATCGCCCCCGACTCCCAGGTTCAACTACAGCGGCCTTTCGACGCTCCTCGACGCATCGTTCGTTCTTTCGCCTCCGGTAGAGAGGATTCCGCCGGCGGTGAAGCCGCTTCCAAGGGAATGATTACCGTCAACTGGCTGCTCCCCGAGACGACGGACCCGGAATTGAATCTCAGCTTTCAGATCCTGCAGTACGTCCTTCTAGGAATGCCGGGTTCCCCTCTGCGTAAAGCACTCATCGACTCGGGCCTCGGCGACGACCTGGCCGGTGTCGGGCTGGAAAGCGATCTGCGCCAGATGTATTTCTCTACGGGGCTAAAGGGGATTGCCATTGAGAATGCAGACCGCATCGAAGCTCTGATCCTGGACACTCTGTCAAGGATGGCAAAAGACGGCATTGATCGCCAAACGATCGAGGCCGCACTCAATACCATCGAATTTCGCCTCCGAGAAAACAACACGGGAAGCTTCCCAAGGGGCCTCGTTCTGATGCTTCGGTCCCTTACCACATGGCTTTATGACGGCAATCCTTTCTCCTTGCTGGCCTTTGAAGCTCCCCTCGCCGCGGTAAAATCCCGTTTGAAGTCCGGCGCTCCCTATTTCGAAAAGCTTATCGAGGAATATTTTCTGAACAATTCTCACCGCACCACGCTGGTTCTGACCCCCGACCCCAAGCTGGCGGAAAAGGAAGAGGCAGACGAACGCGCCCGGCTTGCAGCCATTCGGGAATCCATGACATCCGAACAATTGAAGAACGTCGTTGAAAACACACACGCACTGCAAAGGCTGCAGGAGACTCCGGATCCACCCGAAGCCCTGGCCACGATCCCGACGCTCAAGATTTCCGATCTCGAAAAGCGAAACAAGGTGATTCCCAAGACAGTCCTGCAAAAAAACGGCAGGGAAATTCTCTTTCACGACATTTTCACCAGCGGCATCGTTTACCTGGATATCGCTTTCAATTTGCACACACTCCCCCAGAAGTATCTGCCGTACATCCCCCTCTTTGGCCGCAGCCTGGTGGAAATGGGCACGGAAAAAGAAGATTTCGTGGCGCTTAGCCAGCGGATCAGCGCCAAAACCGGCGGGCTCAGAACCGAAGTCTTCACCTCAGCGGTCCAGGACAGCAAGAAGGCCAGAACCTGCATGATACTGCGGGGCAAAAGCATGCTGACGCAAACAGAAGATCTTCTGAACATTTTGCAGGATGTGCTCCTCAGGGGGCAACTGGACAATCGCGAACGCTTTCGACAAATGGTCATGGAGGAGAAGGCCAGGCAGGAACAGAAGCTAGTCCCCAATGGGCATCAGATCGTCAATATCCGATTGCGTTCTCACTTCGGCGAAGCGGATTGGGCTGCGGAACAGATGAGCGGGATCAGCTACCTGTTTTTCATCCGCCAACTTGCCCGCCAGGTGGATTCGGACTGGCCGGGCGTGCTCCACACCCTCGAGGAAATCCGGCGCATTTTGGTCAACCGCAATGAGATGCTTTTCAATGTGACTCTCGATGCATCGAATTTTTCGCGGTTTGAACCGCAACTGGCAAACTTTATGGAGACCCTCCCCGCTGCTGCCTCCTCCGAAGTCGAATGGGCACCGGAACACCCGCCCGAATTCGAAGGGCTGATGATCCCCGCCCAGGTGAACTACGTCGGAAAAGGCGCCAACCTTTACGATCTGGGTTACCGTTTTCATGGCTCGACTCAAGTGATAACGGGATATCTGAGGACGTCCTGGCTGTGGGAACGCATCCGGGTTCAGGGCGGCGCCTATGGGGCTTTCTGCCTTTTCGACCGGCATTCGGGGATGTTCACCTTCGTTTCCTATCGCGATCCCAATCTCTTGAAAACCCTCAATAATTTCGATCAGGCTTCGGAATTCCTGCGCCATGCGGATCTGAACGAAGACGAGCTCACCAAGGGCATCATTGGAGCCATCGGAAACATGGACTCATACTATCTGCCCGACGCCAAGGGGTACATGTCCATGCTGCGCCACATCACGGGCGATACAGACGAAATCCGCCAGAAGATCCGGGATGAAGTGCTGTCGACCACCGCCGCGGACTTCAGGGCCTTCGCCGATATACTCGACGAGGTGAAGAAAAGAGGCATTGTGAAGGTGCTGGGCTCCCAGTCTGCGATGGAAGAAACCGATTCCGAACGCCCTGGATGGCTCAACCTATTGAAAGTACTATAGCCGTGTAATGGTGAGGTGAAAATCAGGCTAAATCGATCCGCATATTACGTAGATTGCACAGGCTGAACAGTCTTCTACCAACCCAAGATAAAAGGTTTTTTTATCTGCGAAAATTTGCGTGATCTGCGGATAAGAATGGGATGAAAAAGTTTTACTGCCATCCTCCGATTTTCATTATGCCAGCCGTGTACTCCACGTATCCTGAAGAGAACGGCAATCGATTGCCCGGTCAGGATGATACGTACAGGTGGTCAGGGTACGACATAGGTTACCTTCAACCGAGGAGCTTCGGCTGATGAAGCGTCATCCCCGTGAAATTGTATGAAATCATGAGCAGAACCCTTATCCGTGGCGGGTAAAAAGTGGACTCGCAACTGTATCAAACCTCCCTTGTTGATCGCCCGAAGCCCTTCCTCATTGAACAACCCTTTGGAACGAAAACCATTTTTCTTCGGGCGAGTCAAACGGGCGGCACGCCGCACCGCCGCCTCCGCCTGGAAATCACTCTTTTCAAGTCCCGCTGAACCGAAAGTACCTGAAGCGACATCTACAAAGCAGGTTCTGAAAGTTTCAAAGGGATCGGTTTTCGATGCTTTCATCCGCGTCAGGATGAGCTTGGCGGAGGTGACCACCGCATTCTCCGGGATATCGCTGGTATCGAAGGAAAGGATACTCTTGAGTTGACGATTGGCCGCATCGTCTCCAACGCGCAAACTGCCATTTTTCCTGATGGCCCCTCCTCTAAGAGAACCCTCGGAAGACTCCCTTACCCAACCATCCCGGTCCGCCTGCGAGTAAAGAGTCGTGGTTACCGTCTTCGACTTGACGAAATAATAAGCGTTGAGCGCATGAATCAGTCCGTAACCATACTTGTTGTCAGGTCCACTGCTTCCCAAATCGGTCGAAGAAAAAGTCAACGCCTGCTCCAGGGTCTGAACCGGCAAACCGGGGAATGCGCTCAGGAGCAAGGCCATGGCTCCAGCCACATGGGGAGCCGAAAATGAAGTTCCGGATACAACGGCATACGATCCCGGAATCCCGCCAAGAGAGAGGTCTGAAGATGTGATGGCAGATCCCGGGGCCACCACCCGGGGATAGATGGAGCCATCACAGGAGGAAGGACCACGGCTGCTGAAATCGGAGAGATGATTCGATCTATCGATGGCGCCCACAGAAAGAATGCCGGCATTATTGGCCGGAGCCGAACTCGTTGCGGGCTGGGGACCATCGTTTCCTGCCGAAAACACCACTGCGATTCCCGACGCCTTCAAAGCATGAATGTCAGACTCGTATTCCTTGATGCATAAGTCCTCCGCCTTGGAAAAGCCCCAGGAATTGTTTAAAACGTCCGGGGCATCATCCGTATCAGGATTGCCGTCCGGATCCAAAAGCCATTGGAAGCCCTGATGGATGGCGCTGGCTCTGGCGTTTCCGTCGTCATCAAATATCTTGACAGCAATCCAGTTCGCTTTTGGAGCCACACCGATAGCCGTTCCACCACCATTTCCCCCTACGAGGATGCCCGTAACCAGCGTTCCGTGGCCATCGGAATCATGGGGCTGGGCGTATCGACCATAGGGATCAAACCAGCTGTTGCTTCCTCCGCGCCAGCACCCGGCCAGATCCGGATGACTTCCATCCACACCGGAGTCCATAGTCGCAACCGTTATTTTCTGTCCTTCAAAACCAAGGTCCCACAAATCCCTGGCGTGAATCCGATCGATATTCCACTCCGCCACCGTTGTGGCGGTATATGTGACATGGGCCAAAGGAATCACGGCATCCATTCTGATTTCATCAACGCGAGGATCGTTCGCCAGTTCGCGAATGACATCCGCTCCTGCAGTGAGAGCCATCCCATTGATCAGCCACAACTGAATGGATTTCTTGATGCCCCGATTTTGCAAGAAGGTGCGTAAGGGCATTTGCGAATGCTCCGCCTTTTCTTTAAGAGATTTGATGATGGCTGCCCTTCGAAGCCTTCGTGGCATTTCACTGAACTGGCCGATTACAGCCTGGTCGGCAAGAGTGACGATCACCGAAATCTTTTCATCCGGCCTCCTGGATTTTAAACTGGAAGCCACATCAGGATTGAGAACCGCAGCATTCACCGCCGGCACCAGGAACAAAACAAAAAAAGTCATCACCCATGCAAACCATGACATTTTCATCTCTCTCCTTAAGGGAGTTGGCGGATTCCAATATCCCATTCCACGGTGACACGGAGAGCACGGAGAAGATTTCGGAATTCCTGTGTGGTCTCTGCCTCCGTGGTAAATGGGGATTTCATGAGCGACTCACTCTCTTAAGCTGCAGACCTTTTCATCGGTCTCGAAGGAAATGAGGACAAGGACACCCTTTTTCCCATAAATGCCCTGTTGTCTGCAAAAAGAAAAACCCATGCCCGCATAAGCGGCATGGGTCCTCGAGCAGCAGAGATGAGATCGTCAGGCCATGCCTGACATATTCCTCGCGTGACAGCGCTTTTGAGCCCGGGGAATCATGAAAGATTCTCCAGTGCCCTGGCCACACGCGCAAATCCTTCCTGCAAATCTTCCATGGAAAGGGCGTAAGACAGACGCAGGCAGTGATCTTCTCCGAAAGCACTGCCGGGAACTACGGCCACATGGGCGATCTCCATGAGATAGTCGGCCAGATCGAGGGAATTTTTTATGCTGCGGTCCCCGACTTTTTTCTCGTAATAATGGCTGAAATTTGGAAAAACGTAGAATGCACCGGCCGGGGTCGGGCAGGTGACTCCAGGTAATTTTGACAGGCATTCCAGCACATAGCGACAGCGTTGTTCAAAGACCTTAACCATCTCCTGCACAACGGACTGATCTCCTCGCATAGCAGCAACGCTGGCCCACTGAGAAATGGAAGTCGGATTGCTGGTGGACTGGCTCTGAATCTTGGTAGCTGCCCGGATCACATCGGCATTCCCCACCACATAGCCAATGCGCCAACCCGTCATGCAGTAGGTTTTACTCACGCCATTGATAATGAAAGTGCGATCCCGCAGCGCTTCGCTGACCATTGCCAGGTTGCACCATTCATGGCCGTCGAAGAGAATTCGGTAATAGATATCATCCGTGATGACGGCCACATCCTCGTGTTTCAAGAGAACCTCAGCGAGGCCGGCCAGTTCGGACCGGCTGTAGTGTACGCCTGTGGGATTGGAGGGACTGTTGATGATCAAGAGGCGGGTCCTGGGAGTGATGGCACTTTCCAGAGCGTCGGGATGCAGCTTGAACCCGTACTCTTCGGCACAGGGGACCGTTACGGGCTTCCCCCCTATAAGAGACACCATCTCGGGGTACGAAACCCAGTAAGGGGAAGGAATGATCACCTCGTCGCCCGGGTCCAGCAGCGCCTGGAGCAGATTGTAAATGGCATGTTTTCCTCCGCAGGAAACCAGGACGTTTTCCCTCGCATAGGAGAGGCCATAATCGTTCCGGATCACATAGCAAATAGCGTCTTTCAGTTCATCAATTCCACTCACCGGTGTATAGCGGGTCTGCCCGTCTTTTATGGCATTGATCGCGGCTTCCTGAATGTGGAGAGGAGTATCGAAGTCGGGTTCGCCCACTCCAAAATTGACGATATGCACGCCCTGTTTTTTCAATCTCCTTGCCTTGGCGTTGATCGCTAAAGTTGCTGACGGCTGGATTCGGGCAACCCGTTGAGCCAGTTTCATTCTTTTAACCCCTCTACGTTTATAAGGACCTGTCATCACTTTCATAGTGGACAGCAATCAAATACAATCCGTGTGCCGGAGCGGTCATCCCCGCCCGGCATCGATTCCGGCTTACCATGATGCTTGAAAATTCATGAGGTGTCCGTTTCCCTACCCCCACTTCGACCAGAGTCCCCACAAGGTTTCGCACCATATGTCTCAGAAAGCCGTTGGCCTCAAAGACAAACACCAAAAGATCGGCTGCGCGATGTTCCAGTTCTGCCCGGTAGATGTGCCTTTCCGTCGAATTCACGGAAGATCCAGCTCCCATGAATGCGGAAAAATCATGACAACCCCTTAACATTTCCAGGCATTCCAAAACGGGCTCCACGCTGAGAGTCCTGCGAATGTGCCATGCAAACCCCCTCTCCAAAGCCGAAGGCACCACCCGGTTCAGGATGTGATATTCATAGGTTTTGCTTACAGCTGAAAACCGCGCATGGAAAGAATCGGGCACTTCTTCTACATGGAGGACAACGATATCGGGCGGCAGCAAGCTGTTGAGCCCACGATGAATTTCTTCAACCCTGAGAGCGGTCCGGCTATAAAAATTGACTACCTGTCCTCTGGCATGCACTCCGGCATCCGTTCTGCCGGAAGCTCTGACCCCTATAGCCCCCCCCAGCATCACTTCCAGCTGGGATTCCAACACCTCCTGGATGGTCAGCACTCCCTGCTGCCGTTGCCATCCATGGTACTGGGAACCATCATACTCCAAAACAAGCTTGAAATTGCGCTTTGGCCGATGTTCATGGCTCATGAGACAAAACTCTGACTGCTAAGTCGCTTCTCCAGGTCAAAACGCTCGCTTTCCCGTCCAGGCCTTCCCCTTTTTCAGGGTTGCCAAGGGGCCGTATCCAGTCCCGATTCTTCGGGCAGCCCACTCATCAAATTCATGTTGCATACGGCCTGGCCGGAGGCACCGCGCGTCAGGTTATCGATCACGGAAACCACTACCACCCGCCTCGTGCGTTCATCCACCCTCCACCCCAAGTCACAATAATTGCTGCCACGCACCTGAAGCGTATCGGGAAATGCTTTGGACCCGCAAAGTCTTACAAAGGGCGCGTTTGCATAAAAAGAATGGAATGCTTCGTCCACCATTGCAGGTGTGACCCCATCCTGAAGGCTTGAATAGACGGTGCTGAGTATCCCCCGGGTCATGGGAACCAGATGAGGTGTGAAAGTGATATTTATTTTCTGTCCCGCCAGGAAACTCAGTTCCTGTTCGATTTCCGGTGTATGCCGATGCTCTCCCACCTTGTAGGCCTTAAAACCTTCATTCACTTCACAGAAATGAACTCCCAGAGAAGCACCACGCCCCGCCCCCGATACTCCGGATTTGGAATCGGCGATCAATGTCCCGGGGTCAATGAGCGCTTTTGAAAGCAATGGAGCTGTGGCTAAAATGATGCTGGTCGGATAGCAACCAGGGTTCCCGACAAGCCTTGCAGTCTTGATATGTTCCCTGTAGAGCTCGGGAAGGCCGTAAATCGCCCCAGGAAGCAATTCGGGAGTCTTGTGTTTTTGATACCATGATTCATATACGCCGGCGTCGCGAAAACGGTAGTCGGCACTCAGATCCACGACCTTCAGGTTCCGCTTCAGGAGTTCCGGAACCAAATCCATGGCGGCCTGATGCGGCAGGGCGGTGAAGACCAAATCTGCTTCCGATGCCAACTTGTCCGGGTCCGGATATTCAAAGGTGAGAGAACAATGGCCTCTGAACGCGGGGTAAAATGCGTCCAACCTTTGACCTGCCTGTCCGCGCGACGTGATCATGTTAAGTTCAGCCTGGGGGTGCTGACTGAGAATCCGAATGAGTTCAAAACCCGTATAACCGGACGCGCCGGCAATGGCGACACGCACCATGATAGCCCTCGCTCAATAAATGTAGGGGCACCACGCCCCAGGCGCAACGCCCCTAATATTGGTTGTGCGGCATAAAGCACCAAACCGCCACGGAATGCACTTCAAGATATTCTGCCTGCGGATCAGGACGTAAACACTCCGACCCCATGTGGAATGCATGCAGATGTCATTCATCCTCAATCCGGTACAGGATGAAGATAATCTTAACGTTTGGAATACTGGAATCGTGCACGTGCACTGCGCTTCCCGTACTTCTTTCTTTCCTTGACCCGGGAGTCACGCGTGAGAAAGCCCGCACGTTTTAAAACTTCACGAAACTCCGGATTGTACTCCAGAAGGGCTTTTGAAATACCGTGCCGAATCGCTCCAGCCTGCCCGGAACCACCGCCTCCCTGAACATTCACAGAGACATCGAGCTTCCCATAGGTTCCCGTCAGAACCAGGGGCTGAAAAATAACCATTTTGCTGGTTTCCCGGTCGACATAACTGTCCATGGGTTTCTTGTTGATAACAACAACCCCCGACCCGGGCTGCAACCATACCCGAGCAACCGCTGTCTTTCGTTTTCCTGTTGCACTGAAACGCTGTTCCGCCATCGTTACCATCTCCTCATCTGCTTACTGCACCTTACAACGCCATTCTCTCCGGCTGCTGGGCTTCGTGGGGATGTTCCACGCCACTATAAATCTTGAGCTTTTTGATCAACTGACGTCCCAAGCGGTTTTTGGGGAGCATACCCCAAACAGCCATGCGGATGAGCCTTTCAGGCTTTTCCTGATTGAGCTTGCGAGCAGTCGTAGCCTTTACACCACCCATATATCCAGTGTGGCGGTAATAAATTTTCTTATCCCATTTATTGCCGGTTAATTGCACCTTTTCAGCGTTGATCACCACCACAAAGTCACCCAAGTCCACATGTGGTGTGAAATGAGGCAAATGTTTTCCCCTCAGCCGCATGGCGATCTGAGTGGCAAGCCGCCCCAGCACCTGATCCTCGGCATCCACCAGAATCCATTTTCGCTGATCTGCTTCAAATTTTGCGCTGATTGTTTTCATTTATTACTCTCCACCTCTAAGAAAAATGTCAAACCCGAAGCATCGTTGTATAAAAAATCTTCCGTGCCTTGTCAAGGGAGTTCGTAAAGATTTCAACACTTCTCCCCATTGATTCCTTAATCCTCTGGAGGAATCGGAACGGTAAACATGGCTCCAAACACCTGAACAAAACCTTCTCAACATTCTCATACCGTCATACCGGTGAAAGCCAGTATCCAGAGAATTTGCCGCATGGCTGGATCCCGGCTGGAAACATGCCGGAATGACATGATCAGTAAGGACCAGGAATGTTAGAGATATCTTCCGATCGGTTATTTAACTCGACATTGTCGGATTTCATCTAACCACGGAGACACAGAGAACACCGAGATTTTATTTGAAGGTCGTTCTCCGTATCCTCTGTGTCTCCGTGGTTAATGTGACGATGCCACATTAAAATGAGTTCTGAGAACTGTAGGCATATGTTCCCCCGAAAGAACCCAGGCCCAGTAAATTAATGGAAAGAGCAACCCGCTGATCTTCCTCCTCTTTTTCATATGTGAGACCAAGTCCCCAACATCCCTGTATGTATTTGATTCCGTATCCCTGCTTGTACAGCTCATCCTTGTCGAAGGAATAATCATGATATGTATTTACATATACATTGGGCATGATTTTCACACTGAATTCCGTTATGAGCTCATCGATGGGATAATCTTTTCTGAATTGATAATCCACTCGAAACAAATGCCCCCGGCCGCTGTCGAGCGTCATGATGAGATCATGATTGGCCTGACTGCTCACGGTGGAATAAAAATCCGTATCATAGGTCAGCATGACATACTTTTGAGGCATCAAATCCAACCTCATGCCAACGGAAGAAGCCCCTTCCCCTCTCTCAAAGTCAAAATTCAGGTTGGGCTCCGAAGGTTGGAAATTGAAAGCATGAAACAACTGAAGGCGCGCAAACTCATGATAGGTCGTCGCCTGATTGCCATCGGCATCCCTGAGGACGGACTTGCTCGTGAAAAAGTTGGTCACGCCATAGCGAATCTCGTTGAAGGTCTGATCCGCATCGAGTGGATCGAACTGGGGAATATCGTCCTGCCCAAGGCCCTTTGGGACATACTCATACACCACTTCCGGCCGAATGGAATGTTGCATGGCAACCACATTCCCCATATTGAAGGCGTAAACCCGGTTCAGACGGCTGCTCATTTCCAAACGCACATCGGAAAGCAGTCTTCCCTGCCATGAATTACGGTCATCTTCCTGCCAGCTCACCGAATAAGAATTGGCCCGGACCCCCACAGACGGTTCGATATCCAGATAGGATTTCCAGTGCATAGGGTAAGAAATACGGGGGAAAACATCGAAGCGGTTTCCCCGGTCCCCTTCCTGGCGCCAGTAGTTCACCCAGGAACTATCCAGTGAGTAAAAGAGGGGAGTTCCCAAAAAGCGGCTGGGAATCACTGAAAACGAGAGGGAAGGCAGTTTCTGGAGAGTGAACTCATTCAAGGAGCGGTCCAGTTGATCCCAATACCGTACATCGAGACCCAAAAGCGCGGATTCATGCCTTTGGTCCATATAAAGGCTGGACTCGCGGGCCAGGATCGTCTCGTCGTTGAGTATGCCCCGCCCAAAAAACTCACGAAACATATTGTCTGAAAAGTCAAACGAAGAGGATCCCTTTTCAAACTCCTTCAAGTAGTTGCTGTCACTGACAAGATCCAGATCCAGGCGTCCTCGAATTTCATAGGGAAGTTCAAAGGAGTGGCGGGAACGAACCCAATAACGATCCGCCGTCTGAAACGGATAGCCTTGCGCCTCAAGGTGAGACTTGTCCGCTTCATCGGAAAGATAATTGAAAAGCCAGATTCCCTCCCCCCATCTGGGACTTGCCACGCGATATTCCAAACCGCTCATCCATCCCCGCTTGGTCATGTAGCGCCCGTAAAAAGTCGCATCCATATCCTCCCGAAAGGCCCAGTAAAAGGGGACTTCCAGCTCCATCCCATTCAATTCCGAAAACCCTGCCCACGGAAGCAGGAACCCGGATTGTCTCTTCTGCTGGACGGGAAGTGCAACAAAAGGCGTATAGAGAAGCGGCACATTGCGAACCCAGAACGACGTATCCCGCGCCCAAGCTATTCCTTCCAGGTTCACTTTCATTTCACCGTACCGGAGCTTCCAGTCGGGTTTGTATGGATCACAACTGGTGATGAAACCCTGCTTCAACGCATATTCCATCGGTCCTGTCTTGTTGATGGATTGCCCATGCACATAAAAATGATTTTCCGAAAAAAAAACCATTCCCTCATCCACCGTCCCCGTTTCCTCTTTCAGGTTCCAAAGGACGTGTTCGCCTTCCAGCCAATCCTTTCCATAACGCAACCGCACATGGCCCCGCAGGTCAGCCACCTGTTTTTCCGTATCCAGCAGAGCCCAATCGGCTTCGATCGAACGGTCGCCGGAGGAGATTCGAACGTCCCCTTCCGCTTCATATACCTGCTTTTCCTGGTCATAGGAAATTTTTGCGGCACTGATATTCCATGGACCCTGTTTTGAATCCATAAATGCACCCTGATCCAGGCCGATCTTCATCGTACCCGTCGTCTCAGCAAACCCCTCCGAATCGGCAAGCGGAAAGCAAGAGATGCAGCATACAGATAAAAACGCGACGAAGATCCTGAAAACGCGGTGACATCTTATGCAGAACATCTTCCCTCTTTCGAATCGTTAGATATCCATTGCACCTTCCGCTACACCTTCTACAGGGTCGGTTCTCCAAACAACTCTTTCACCTCACCGGCAAAATAGAGCGAACCAGTAATGCAAATCATATCTTCCGGCCCAGCCAGTTCTCTGGCCTTCTCAATGGCGGAGGCGACATCGGGTATGACATAATGCTCTTTAACATAGGGCAGGGCGAGATTCTTCAGATCTTCGGCACGTGCGGCCCGGGCATACCTGGGCTGTGTGAAGATGACCGTTTCCGCCAGGGGCAGCAGTCTGCGGAAAATCCCCTGAATATCCTTATCTGCCATAATTCCGAGGACAAGATGCAGGCGCCGGTGCGGAAAACACCGCTTGAGAGCCTCTCTCAAAGACTCGGCCCCCTGAGGATTGTGCGCGCCGTCCAGAACTATGAGCGGGTTTTCTTGAAGAACTTCAAGCCTGGCCGGCCAATGGATATGGAGCAATCCTTTCTGGACGGCATCGGGAACGAGGGAAAGATCGCCCTCTCTTTCCAGTACTTCAAGGGCGGCAAGACAAAGCGCGGCGTTCCCGAACTGATGCAGACCCGTCAGATTCATTTTCAAAGAAGGCCAACGCCGCTTCAATCCCATATACTGAAAAGACCCATCGGCATTACGCCTCACACGAAAATCCCTGCCCAAGCAAAGCAGTTCCGCATGATGCCTGAGACAGGTCGCCTTGAGAATTCCCTGCACGATCGCCTGCTGTGCGCCGGTCACCACGGGAACGCGATCCTTGATGATTCCGGCCTTCTCCCGGGCAATGGATCCCAGAGTGTTTCCCAGAAACTCCTGATGGTCGGAGGAAACATTGGTGACAATGCTCACTTTGGGCGTGATGACATTCGTTGCATCCAGCCTCCCCCCCATCCCCACTTCCACGATGGCCCAATCTACTCCTTCCTCCATGAAATAGAGAAAAGCCATGGCGGTCACGACTTCGAAAAAGGTGGGAGGTTCCTGATCGTCCAGAATCCGCCGCACCTTGGCAAAAACATCCAGGATACGTTTCTGGGATACTTCTACATCGTTGATGCGGAATCGTTCCGTAAAGCGCACCAGGTGCGGGGAAGTGTACAACCCCACCCGCAGCCCGTGTTCCCTTAAAATGCTCGACAACATGGCAGCCGTGGATCCCTTTCCATTCGTCCCACCGATATGAATACAGCGAAGACGCTGGTGAGGATTTCCCAGGCGGTTCAGTATGTTTTCAGTACAATTCAGACCAAACTTGATGCCATACTTTTGGAGACCGTACAGATAATCAATGGATTCATGGTAACCGGACAAGGCCACATTCTCCCTTATATTTTCCCCTTGGAAGCTTTCAGCGAAAGGGCAAACAACAGAACAGTCGGTCTTTATTACCACAGTTCTGCAATATAAAAAATGGAGAATATATTGTGGAAGGGGATTAGAGAATGATCATCCAAATTCCGTCAAGAAAGGCTGAGCATCTTGCCGATGGCGTCCAATAGTCTTTCCCAGCTGAAAGGTTTTGAAAGCACCGGGTCGACGCCCCGATCCGAAAGATCTTCATCTTCGTATTGAGTTCCCCAGCCCATGATCAGAATGACGGGAACTGTAGGGATTTGGGTAGATTGCTTTCTTGCGCAATCACTTTTGCTTTGTGATTTTGTCCTATGTCAAGGACTGACCCCCACCGGCTTAGACAATAAAAATCATAGCTTTGATGTCGTGGCACGGCCAACACACGTGTTATGATAACGTTTTTTAGGGCAAGCGGCGTTTCAAGTTCAATCATTGCGGTTCCATCTGGATTCAGGACCACAGTCTTTCGGCAAATTGGCGTTTGTTCAGCATTGTCTCCGATGCATCGTCTATTTTAAGTAAAACAGATTTGCCAACTGGCGACCAACCAATCAAGCGAGCCAATGCAGTCAATACTTTCAAGAGAACCATCAGAACCCTCCAATGCGATATTCAATGCCTCCACCAGTCTGCCCCCACTGGGGTTGGGGTGCCACTCTTCTCGGACCTGCAACGTATTGAAACGGAGATGACAAAACAGGACGAACTGCAGTAGCCATCGTTCCACGAAGGACAAGAGCGGAATGAGTAACGATTTGTCGATGCCATTCACTTTAATCCGAGCTTTTTTCTACACGATATTTTTTCTTAAATGATTTGTAATATTGTTGTATTTTATTAATAATATCTTGTTTGATATCTTCATCAATTGTTGCTGGTGAACCAGCAGGTTTAGCATCCCAATTTTTAATGGATGAAGCTTTTATAATTCTTCCACCTGAGAAAAGACCCGGTTCAAAATCTACCCATACAAGCACAGAAAAATCTCCACTTGTGTATTTTAAAGTCTCTCTATCAACCCATTCGACATAACTGCCATCGTCAAAAGTTTTCTTTCTTGACATGTAGACCTCATTAATCTACGGAATGTATCTTATTGAAATATTTCTCCAATTTAATATAGGTTTCTCGATTGTTCTCCAAATGTTACCTTCTTTGAGTCCAACTTTAACAGCTGTACCTTTAGGTTCTGTTGACATTTGCTGAAAGTTCCACATTTTCAGATAGATGCTTGATCTGCCTCGAAGCGGTCCTTTCCGGTGCAATGCCTTATGGATTCGATCTCTACGAGAACGTTCCAATCTGAAATGTCAACAGAACCTAGGAGTTTTTTAGGTTCTGATGCAAAAAAGAGTCGAATGCTGGTTGTTGTGAAATTGCGTCAAGAAAGGCTGAGCATCTTGCCGATGGCATCCAATAGTCTTTCCCAGCTGAAAGGTTTTGAAAGCACCAGGTCGACGCCCCGATCCGAAAGATCTTCATCTTCGTATTGAGTTCCCCAGCCCATGATCAGAATGACGGGAACTGTAGGGATTTGGGTAGATTGCTTTCTTGCGCAATCACTTTTGCTTTGTGATTTTGTCCTATGTCAAGGGCTGACCCCCACCGGCTTGTGGCTACCGGAACACAACTAATGGACTCATCAAAATCGTGGTCCAGAAAAGCATACCGGTCACTAGAGCAAAAGATCCAATGCGACTTAGCCGCTTTTGGATACAGGACGTAGCATCATTATTAGGCAAGCGTGAAATAATCAATCCAATGAAGGCCGTTAGGCTGGACAGCATATAGAAGAGAAGCTGTGTGTCTTTCCCAACTGTGATATGGCCGCCTCCACCATATCCATAGAATTTATACCAAGCCCAAATAACAGCCCAAGTCTGCTCCAACAAGACAGCCCACTGGACGAATGCCGCCGTCACAACCAGGAGCGTGCCAATCAATTCTACAGATCGAGTTCTCTTACCCATATGCTGACACCCCTTTTAATATACTCTGAGTGTCCCGTAACGAGTAAGCTGCCCTGATGCAGTAGGCCAGAATTTCCACCAAGGCTTGAAGTTATCAGGGACCTTGTCCGTGTGCTGAGTGTTCTTGATTAAGTTATTGACTTTTTTCCATCCTTCCCAATCCTTAGCTGCAATGCAGCCAATTGTTCTGCCAGGATGATGTAATCTGAAGTGGCTCCTACCAGTAGCATCGTCGACATCGTCATACGGGCTGACATCCTCCTTATCGAGTCGATAAAAGTCTAAACGGCCCTGCCGTTCAAGAATGTTATACGTTCCGTAAGGAATTGGATCACCAAAAGGTTTCCCACCAGACTCAGCTAGTATGGTCACACTGTTGCCCTTGTCCAAATCGGTAATGGATAGCTGACCAGTAGATCTGTCGTAGCTGCCCAGAACAAAGAGGCCGAGTGGATCAACCGCGTTAATTGGATCATTTTGGGCATACACATATGGGTTTATCCCCCCCGCCAATCCAATCGGATCCGGCGTCAGATATCTCCCCAATTTGGGATCGTAGTATCGGTTCCAGTTATAATGCAGCCCGGTTTCTTCATCGTAATACTGGCCGGGAAATCGCAGGTTCATGGGGAGTGTTTTGCCCTTTGGGGCCGAATGCCGATCTTCCACTCCTTCACCGAAGGGCTTGTATGCCGCGTCCCAGACCAGGTTCCCCCTCTCATCGGTTGCCTTGATGGGAGTGCCCAGGTGATCCGTGTGCACATAGAGCGCTTTTCCCTTCTCCATGACCGCAAGCAACGTGCTGTTCACGTAAATGTATTCGCGTAGCGTCCTGCCGTTTTTTGCATTCGTCTCCGCCATCAGGCGGCCTTCAAGATCATAGTGATAATGGGTGGAACCCTTGATCGTTCGCAGGCCGAAACCGTTGTAGACATAGCGGCCGGTCACTTTTCGGTTTTCCGATGCTTCGATCAGCCGGTTGTTCTCCCCGTAGGTGAAGGTCCTGTTCCCCATGGAAACGATATTGCCGTTGGCGTCGTGAGAAATGTTCAAGGGATTGGCTCCGGTGATGGAGCTCAGGCGGTTGGTCCCCGGGGTGTAGAGGTAGGCATCGGTATTTTCCCCTTCACGTTCTGTCATCCGGTTGCCCACCCTGTCATAAGCATAGCCGATGGGGCCGTAGGCCCCCTCGGTATAGGCCAGCCGCTTGAGCCCGTCGTAGCTGAAGGTCTGACTTCCACCGGGTTCCATGTGGTCGGTGATCGATTGAATGCTGCCGGCGCCGTCGTAATCGTAAGAAAAATCCAGCGTGCCGACCATATTCATCTTTCTGAGCCGGTAGCGCAGGTCGTAGTTCAATGAAAAATCGAGGCCGTTGCCATAGGTAAGGGCCGTCATCGGGCCAAAGGGGCGGTAGGAGATGTTGTCGGCCAGTACGTTCATTTCCCGGTCCCGGCTGGTGACCATCCTCACCCTTCCCGCTTCGTCCAGATCGTAGTCGATTGTTCTGCCGCCCGGGTAGGTGAGTCCGGTGATCAGCCCCGATCCGTCGTAGCGGTATTCGGTAGTGTAAGTGACATTGCCTATGGTTTTTTCTTCGCGAATAAGATTGCCGAGGGAATCGTAGCCGAACGAATACGTTCCGCTCCCGTCCCGCATTCCCGTCATCCGTCCCCTGCCGTTCGATCCCTCGTCGTACGAATAGATCACATCGGGATCGTTGGGATAGTCGATTTTGGTGAGCCGGTCGAGAGCATCATACTCGTAGCGAACCGTGACCCCTTTGGCGTCCGTTTTTGAAACCATGTTTCCCGCCTCGTCGTAGCGATAGACGGTTTTTCCCGTGTCCGGTGAGACGGCGGTCAGCAGGTCCCTGAAATCATCGTGATCATAGGTGGTGACATGGCCTTCCGCGTCGGTGACGCCGATGAGATTGTCATGAAGGTCGTAGTGGTATTGAGTAATGGCCGCGCCTTCGTTGAAATACTCCACGGACTTCAAAAGCCGATCGAGGCCGTCGTATTCGTAACGGGTTTCCCGCCCGTTTTCATCCGTGAGAGCTGTCGGATTTCCATTGGGATCGTAAATGAAATGCCGGAAGGTTCCGTCCGGATGCCGCAGCCGCTCCAGCCGGTTCCGCCGGTCGTATTCCATGGAGACTTTCCTGACCACAACCCCGCCGGGATCCAAAATCTCCTCCCCGACCCGGTTGCCTTCGGCATCCAACGTGAAGCGGATTCGATTTCCCAGGGGATCTTCAATTTCCTTCAGCCGGTGTGCCCCCTCATAGCGAAAAAGAAGAGTACGGCCTTCGGAGTCCCGGCTTCGGATCAGTTGCCCCACCCCATCATAGGAGTAGTGATAAGTCCGGCCGTCGATTTCTCTCGATTCGAGCCTGCCCCCGGGGGAATAAGAGTACGAGGATACGACTCCGTTTGGGTCCCTCAGCTTCAAAAGATGGCCGCAAGGGTCATAATCGAGAAACTCGGTGATCCCAGAGGGGGTTATGATCTCATGCAGCCTTCCCCTCTTGCTGCCGTAAGAGGCTTCATTGGGATAATAGGTCAGCCGGGTGATGTCCTCGACGTCGGTTCTCGGGCCGTCTATCGTGGTGATCTGTCCTCTTTCGTTGTATTCAAAAGTGCTTGTCCTGACCTGCAGCCGGCCGTTCGCATAGCCCTTCTCAGTCTTTTGGATCACGTTGCCCGCATCGTCGTAACGAAATTCCGTGACTTTGTTCTTGCCGGGAGTATCCACTCCGCTGACAGTGACCGTCAGGGGTTTTCGAAAAACACCGTGATATGTGTAGCTGGTGGTCCGCTCGACTTCACTATCCTTTGCCTCCGTTTCGGAGAGGATGTTGCCCGACTCATCGTAAGTATAGGTGGTGTGATGCCCGCCCGCATCGCTCACGCCGACAAGCTTATGATCTTCCCCATATTGAAAGATTCCGTAAGGGCCGCAGGTGGAACAGCGCCCTCCATTTTCCGAAGCTTCTTCAATGCGGGTTATATAGGCCATGCCGTCTGCGGTTTCCCGGGTGTACACGGATTTTTTGCCCAGAGCGTTCGTAACGAGGATCTTATCGCCGCCGGAGTAGTCCACATCGATGTGATTTGCCCTGCCCGGTGAGTCCACCCAAATGGCCCGGTCTTCATTGTCGTACCCGAAGGTAAGCCAGCGGCTGCCATTTTCATCCACGACTCCGGTGAGGTTGTGGCTGTCGTGTGTATCTTCATATAAATACCGTCTCACAGAGGGATTGCCCCCTGAAGGATAGCTCACGGAAATGAGATTGGGATTCGGGTCGAGAGGATCATCGTAAGTGTAGAGGTATTCTCCGCCTCCGGGGTCGGTTACTTTCCTGATTCGCACGCCGTCATATTCGAAACGGATAGATCTGCCGAAGTCGTCCGTGACCGAAGCGAGCCTGCCCGCCTCGAATTGCATGGTGAGCTTATTGCCGGGGGCGTCTCTGATTTCTAGAAGTTTCCCGTCCAGGCCGAATGTGTAGGTGATCTGTTCGATGGTATGGAACCGAAAGAGGCCGTCCTCCCTGGTGAGGGTATTGTGAACCCCTTTTGGAGGTGTAAACGTCCCGTCTGCTTCTTCATGGAAATAGATGATCCCCCCGCCTTCCCGCCTCACTCCAACGGGATTGCCGGGAATTATCGACATGTTGAAATTGTGTGTCCAGCCGTGCCCGAGGGGGCCGCAATAGCCGGTCCGGCTGTTGTAGGTGCGTTGGAAGGTGAGATTCAGCCGGGAATGGATTCCCACGGCGACGGATGCGAAATCCGTTTCTTCCGAATAGACATTGCCTGTGGCGATATCGATGGGTTCCCCGGCGTTGTTCTGACCGCGGGGAGGCCCGTCTCCCTTCTGAGGGCCGGGGCCGATGTTCTCGTCCTGCCTACAATCCGACTCGTCTATGGCCTGATCGCAGTCGTTGTCGCGCCCGTCGCATATTTCCGGAGCTCCGGGGTAAGTGTGCGGATCGTTGTCATCGCAGTCCTCGCAGGGCGTTCTGCAGGAACCGGGTGCATAATGGCCGTCCCCGTCCGCATCCTCGCTCAGGCCTTCATCCGGTTCCTCGTTGCAATTATTGTCTCTGCCATCGCAGATTTCTTGTGCTCCGGGATGAACTCCGGGGTTTTCATCGTCGCAGTCGTTACCTTGTGGACAGTCATCAGTCTTCTCATCATATCCGTCACCGTCTCTATCCTGGCAGGCATCCACGACGGTGATCCTCGTTCTGTCGCTGCATCTGAATTCGGAAGGTTCTTTTTTGTAGGTGGCCGTGACCCAGAATATTCCTTCCTGGAGCCCAGTGAAGGAGGCGGTGCATCCCGCGCCGTTGAGTCCCGGGGTTTGCGACCACGAGCACTCTCCCCCCGCAGGGGATGCGGCCGCCTCCAGCAGTATGGTTTCTCCCACGGGAACCGTCTTGGAACCCAAGATATCTACGGTACAGTCCCCCCAACCAAAGAGGGTATTCGGATGAATCAAAAGGATCAAAGCAAGGCTCAGAAAAATGTTTTTTTTCATCTGGGATCGGCCAGTCTTTTTTCCGTCGCCTCTTTCCAGAATTGAGATTGCACCTTTGCAAAGACTTCACTCGCCTTTTTCATATTTCCCATCTTTTCATATACCAGGCTGAGTTCAGAGAGGGCGTAATCCGTGTCCTTGTTTTTCGGGTAGAGTCGCAGGAAATTTTCAAGCATTACCGCAGCATCATGATACTGCTCATTTTCCTTGTAGATCTTGGCAAGCCAGAGATACGCCTGCGATTTCATGTATCTCATGCTCTTGCCTGCGTCGCTTTCGTCACCCTGTTCATTGAAATCGTTGAGCATTGCCTGTGCAGCATTCTCTGCGATTGTGTACTGCTCGAGTTCATGAGCCGTCCTGGTGATTTCGAGGTAGGCCTTGAGGGCTTCCTCTGATTGGGGCTGGTTGTCTATGACCTGCATCGCAGCGGCATGCCCCGTATGGAACACGGCTTCGGCCATCTGATCCATTCCCTTGAATTTCAGATCTCTGGCGAGATCCAGTTGACTGCGGTAATCGGAAACGCCGTTCACCCAGTCGGCGGCCTGTTTCATGAATTCCTTGGACAGCGTTTTGTCTTTCTGCGAAACATAACAGTCCACTATCCTCTGGCAGGCCTTTTGAACAAAGTAGGTGTTTTTCGGATATCTCTTAATATACATCCCATAGTAGTTGATAGCCCCGGAGTAATCCCTGGCCCTCTGAGCCTCTTTTGCCAGAACGAAAAGAGCGCGTTGGGAGGAAGTCGAATCTGGGTGATCCTGCACGATGCCTTTGAGGATCTTGAAAGATTCCTCTCTGTCGCCGTATTTGAGGTGGAGCATGGCGTATCTGTAGATATCCCTGTCGTCAAAATCGCTTACGGGCAGGCAGGCCATGCGGCTGAGAAGATCTGTTGCGGCGCTGGGGTTCTTTTTGTCCGTGTAGTATTTCAGGAGGCGGCCGTACGTTCTCAGTACGGCCTTGGTTTGAAGGGACGAGTAGGGAGCATCGATGATTTTCCATTGGATTTTGAGCGCTTCACCGGTTTCCCCATACCTGGAATAGATGAGGGAGAGCTTTTCCTGGTCTTTCAATTCAAGAGATTCTTCCCGACAATTTGCCCTCAAATGGGTCAGCACCTCTTTTATCTTCGGAGCTTCCTTTCTCATTGCGTGGATCTTGAGCATCCGGTCATAAACCTTCAAAACGGATTTTGTCTGGTTTGGATCATTGGAAGACCTTTTCAACATTTCTCCGTAGATCTGCAGGGCCCGGTCAAAATCACCGGATTTTTCAGCCTGTCGGGCTTCATCTAATGGATGCGCTTGAGCAGAGGAAAAGCCTGAAAAAATGAGAACAAACAGGATAAAAAACAAAGTGATTTTCACCTGCATCACCGGCTCCTTCGGGGAAGGTTTGAATGCCCAAGGAATTCCTTTAAAACTTCAACACTCTTGTAGTTTACACTTTGAGCCGACCGATCGAAGTGGTCCCGCGCATCGCTGCCGGCCTTGTCGGAAATGATCCTGATGAAGAGGCATGGAATGCCATTTTGTATGCATACTTCTTGAATTGCGGCAGCGCCCATGTCCACTGCCGATGCACTGAATTTCTTTCTCAGCCAATCCCTCTTTTCCTTCGCTGCAACGAATCGATCGCCGGTCAAAATCGTACCGTAGGCGTATCCCCTGGAAGATGCCCAGCCCCCGGCTTCGGCTTCCGCAGGCTTTCCCAGTGTCGGTGGGAGTTCCCATACGTCCCCATAGGGCTTGGTGACTCCGAAATCATGCTGAAGGGTCCTTTCTGAGACGACCACGCTTCCAACTTCAAGGGATGGATCGATTGCGCCTGCAAAACCAATGGATACGATCCTATCCACATGGAACCGGCTCGCCAGAAGCTGCGCTGTGATGGCATTGTTCACCTTTCCCATGGGAGAGCGTACCAGGACGACTCTCTTGCCCTCCATAATCCCCCTGTAGAAATCCCTTTCAGCCTCATGGAATCTTTGTTCTGTTTTCATGTGGCCCAGGGCTTCCTGCAGTTCTCCCTGAAGGGTGCAGATCAGGCCTATGTCCGCGGAGGCGAGGCGTGGCACCCATAAAGTTAAAATGATCGCGAAGATGACAGCGGAGGATCTCAAGCCGGCCATGAAATCCGCTCGAAACCGCTGAGAAGTTTATTCCCTTTTTCCCTGTTCACCATTCTTACAAAACTTATCCTGCCCCGAAGCGAGTTCTTGAATCGATCGAGTTCCGATACCCCCCATCTTTTCATCTGTTCCTGGATGTCTCCATTCAAGCAATTGTGAATAACGGCCCGGAGGCGTTTGTATTCGTCTCTTTGCGTATTTATCTTCCTGTTCACAACTACGCCGGTCAGCTTTTGCCGTCCTCCCTTTCTGGCAATGGCCACCTTTTTCTCGTTCACCTCGAATCCTTCGTCTTCGATGATGTGCCTGAAAAATGGAATCCATCTGTTGAAGGTCGGGTCATTGGAAGAAAAGGCGAGGTCGTCGGCATATCTCGAATAATGGAAATCCATCTTTTGGGCGAGGCCGGCAAACCTTCTATCCATTCTTGAACTCACGATATTCGACAGGTAAGGGCTCGTAGGTGCGCCCATGGGCAGTCGCCCTTTGTAGGTCGATAGTTCCGTCAATGCCTCAGCCGTCCCTTCAGGGTAACCAAGGTCCAGATACACCCCTTTCACCCTGGCAAATGTTATGGAAGGGAAAAAATCCTTGATATCCATTTTGATGATTATCTCTTGTCCCACATGGTTTTGGGCGTTGCTCACGATGGATCTTCCCCTTCGAAAACCATTTGCACAAGGGTGAACGAAGACCTTTTCAAGGATCTCGGTGAGTATCCCTTTTTGTATTGCCTTCAATTCGGCTTTGGGAGCGCAAATATGCCTTTTGCCGCCATGGCTTTTGGGTATGTAGAACGAGTGGTAATAGCTTTCCTTGTTTTGAATGAGGCGGAGCAGGTTTTCCTTGTCGAGATCCAGGAACCGGGCCAGGTGCGCGATGTTGAATATGAAGGGAAGGTTCCGATCTAGCATCATTTCCGCGTAGGAAACCAGGAAGGAGAGGCTTCTCGGATCGATATGCCGATTTTGGGAGATGAATTTCCTGATGGCGGCCTTGTTTGTCGAAAGGGTGAGACTGTCGCTGTAAAATTCTATCTCTTTTGAGCGCTTGAGACACAACCGGGTGTAAGCGCCAAGGAGGTCGATCAGTTCAGGGGCAGTGCCGGCCCGTTGGTTGATCTCGACCAGGTTTGAAACGAATTCTTCATGGGAACATTCCACTGCCCGGCCTCCAATTCTTATAGTATGTCATTGTTTTTAAAATGGATGAGATCGGTTTCTGTTTGAGGCTTTCCCGAATAAAACCCGGAACCCAGGAACGCTTTTCACGGGGATGCCGTTTCCGATGACTCGACAAGGTCACATTTGGCATAATGGATTTTGCTTGAAGACCGTTCCCTGAACGTTTGATGATCATTGACGTGCAAAATCAGCGGATTGGCCTGAAATGCGACGCGGTCGGTATTTTCAGCTTTTTACGAACAATGACTCTTCGCTCCAGCTTCAGTGGGAGGAGAGGTCCAGGGATCCTTCTTACCGGAATCACCCGTTGCCGACCGCGATCACGCGGTCGGCCTGATTGTTTCAAATTGCGCGGATAGCGTAACACTATCCCAGCCTGAGGCTGTCTAAGAAGGATGCCCTAGAAAATGAGGCTCTCCAAAGCCAAAAAAGGTTTATCCGTTTTGATCGTAAACTCGGGATTGGGAAACGGTATTTGAAGACAGCGAAATCCCTCTGTACAGTCGCGGCAACCCATCTCCTCCGTCATTCCGTATCCACAGCTGGAACATCCAGCCGGAAGAAGGCTCAGCGATTTGCACCTCGGGCAGGTCGAACTTCCACTGGACGGCATGACGGGAAGCAGCACGCCTGCAATGACAGCCCCGGAAACCTTTATGAAAGTTCTTCGTCTCAAAATGATCCCAATCTCTTATGATGTTGCTTCCTCTTGCATCAAGCCGGATTTGCCTGAAAAGCGCATCAGTTGAACAGTTGTATCGTCCGATTCGAAAGTTTTCTTTAGGAATTTTTGAGGTACTGATGCAAAAAAAAAGAGTCGAATGCTGGAACAATGCAGCATTGAAGCTGAACTTGTAAGCCCCAAAGATTGCAATGGCGTGGTGCATTCCCTGGATGACACGGCCAACAAATTGACTGTGCTCGCAGGACTATTAGAGACCACCATAAGAGGGGACACCCATGAAATTATGTGCTATTCCAACAGGATTACCGGAAATTATCGACATGTCGAAATTGTGTGTCCAGCCGTAGCCGAGGGGGGCCGCAGTAATCGATCCGGCTGTTGTAGGTGCGCTGGAAGGTGAGATTCAGCCGGGAATGGATTCCCAAGGCGATGGATGCGAAATCCGTTTCTTCCGAATAGACATTGTCTGTGGCGATATCGATGGGTTCCCCAACGTTTTTCTGACCGCGTAGGGGCCCACTTTTTGATTTTGTCCTATGTCAAGGGCTGACCCCTGTTGTTGCGAAATTGCGTCAAGAAAGGCTGAGCATCTTGCCGATGGCATCCAATAATCTTTCCCAGCTGAAAGGTTTTGAAAGCACCAGGTCGACGCCCCGATCCGAGAGATCTTCATCTTCGTATTGAGTTCCCCAGCCCGTGATCAGAATGACGGGGACTTGGGGATTTTTTGATTTCACCTCCCGGGCGACCTCCCACCCACTGATTTCCGGCATGCCGAGGTCCGTCAGGACGAGATCAAAATCCTGCTCTTGAATGAGTTCAAGCGCCTTCTTTCCGTCATCGGTGGCAGTGACCTTGTGCCCCTTGAGTCGAATCATATCGCGAAGGATTCCCAAAATTTCCTGATCATCATCCAGGACCAGTATCCGGTGAGAACGGTCGGTGCCGTTTCTTTTCGAATCGGAAATGACCTTCCTGGCTGTCTCCCCTTTGGGAAGGGTGATGATGAAAACCGTCCCCTTGCCGGGCTTGCTTTTCACTTGAATCTCTCCACCACATCGGACCACCAGGCTCCATGACACACTCAGCCCCAGCCCTGAGTTTCCGACTCCCTTTGTGGTGTAGTAAGGATCAAAGATTTTTGAGACCACTTCCTTGCTCATCCCGATGCCGTTGTCGGCCACCTCTATCACCACCGAATCCTTGACCGATTTACAGCGCAGGGTGATCGTACCGCCTTCCGGCAGAGCATCGATGGCATTAAAAACAAGATTCGTCAGGACTTCCCGTAAATCCGATGCATGAATGGCGGCAACACAGTTCGTCTCCAGCTCCATCTGGAACTGAACGGTATGTCCATATTTCTCCATGCCGTTCTTCCACTTGGGCCGCGTTAATTCCACCACATCCTGAACGGCTTCAGCCACATCCACTGCATTCAACGCTCCGCGCGTTTCCCGGTCTCTTTCGGTAAATTTCTGCAACCTTCTGATGGTATGAGAACCGTCATGCACCGCCTTTTCTATATTTTGCAGGCGAGAGCGTACGTCTCCATCCGTGGTATGGAGCAGGAGCAGCTGGATATGTCCTAAAACGGCCATCAGGAGGTTATTGAAGTCGTGGGCCACACCTCCCGCCATGGTTCCCAAAGCGACCAGCTTCTCCGTTTGCAGGATCTTTTCGGCAAAGGCCTTTTTCTTGGTCATATCGGTGATCATCAGGAGATACCCATTCACCGCACCTTGATCATCGGACAATCGAACCAGGTGAACATCGGCCAGGTAGACTTTCCCCTCGCAATTAATCAAAGAAATATCTGTCAATTCTTCCTGTTCAGACCCTTCCATTTTCTTGAGTATCTTCCCCCAAATGGAGGAGTCCTGGAAGAGAACGGCGGGTGAGCGCCCGATGATTTCCGTAGCGCTTTCTCCATGCAACCTTTGAAGGCTCGCATTGATTTGTACGACAGACCCCTCGGGATCCAGAAGGCATATCCCCTGGGGAGCCAAATGGATGGCCCGCTCCAGCATCGAACTCCTCTCCAACGGGAATCCATCCTTTGAAACAGTACGTTCCACAAGTCTTATCGGCGGTGGCGGTTCCTGAACGACGGCACCCTCGCTCCGCAATCCGCCCCTGTGACAAACTCCCAGTAGAATATGTCCGATCAATCTGCTCAATATTTCCCAGTTGCGCTTGAAGGGGGTTGAAAAATGGGTAGGATGCCGGGTGCTCAAGGTCATTACGCCCACCTCCAGCAGAGGCAGGCACGCAACGCTGACAGGCCTGAAAATGAGGTTCGTCCCGACAAGAAATGAATCTTTTACCTCCTCGATAAAAACCGCCTTCTGTGTGGAGTAGGTCTTCTCGGCCAGATCCTCCAGCAGAGCACAAGTCAAATGCCCATCTCCATTCGAAGGAGGTTTCTCATCCAGCAGATCTTCCAGGCTGAACCCACCCGCCGTAGAGAGAGCGCCCTTTTTGTGATCCCAAACAAGAATGGAGCAATTTTCAAAACTGCTTTCCTCGATAATGACCTGCGCAAATCCCCTGCACGTGCTCTCCAGGCCTTGCTCACCCGACAATACTTCTTCAAAACGTTGGATCATCCCGAGTATCTGAGTCATGTCCTCTCGCAGGGATTCAAATCTTTTCAGCCCCATCTCGATCACACCCTTAGGCAAGCAATCCATCGGTCCTCTCCGCTTATTTCAATAAGTTCCATATCTGATCCACTTCCGACCAAATGGCGTCCAGCTCCTCTCGATACTCTTCCCATTCTTCTTCGGTCACACACAAGTCACTGCAATAGAAAAGAGTGACATCGTCATTCAGAAATTCCGGATATTCCCTAGAGTTGCTCAAAACATCCGCCAGATAAATCATTTTGACTTCAGATTTATAAGAAGGAGCGCCTTCTGGGGCATGGTGAAATTCCAATACTCTTTGAAACACTTCGGGCAATCCCCACTTCACAGCCAGCCATCGCCCTACGACAGTATGTGTCACTTCATAGGCGGACTCGGCGCACCACATGGGGATATTTCTCATTTTGGAAAGTTTCAGAATAAAATGATAATGGTCACTCAGGTAGGCGGCCATGATCACCTGACCAAGGTCGTGGAGAAGCCCGAGAGTATAAGCCTCCGCCTTACTGATCCAGGGCCTTTTCTGCGAAATCAATGCCGCGACACGACCAACAACGAGCGCATGTTTCCAGAAGGTCTCTCTCTCGCGCGCCTTCAGCGGCATCTTTCCTGAAATCATTTCCCTGAGGAGCGTACAAAGGCAAATGGATCGAACCTCTTCAAACCCCATCAACACCATCGCCCTTGCAAGTGTAGAGATCTTTCCTCTAAACCCGTAGTAGCTGGAATTGGCAATACGCATTATTTTGGCCGATAAGGTCTGATCATACTGAACGATACTCTCAAGTTCCTTAATGGAAGCGACTTCATTCTGTATGACTTCCAAAAGGCGTTCCAATGAAATGGGCATGGGGGGAAAATCGTTGATTTGAAAAATTCGATATCGAATTTCCTTTTCGTCCAATTGAGGTAAGGCCATTCCAACTTTTTCCTCTGATGGTTATTGGCGGGAGCAAATCAACCGGATATCCGTTTCATATGAAAAAAAGCTCATGGTTCATAGCTCATAGCCCGTAATAACATCGCTTTCCAAGAGCGTTTCCTGCTCTCCCTATTGCCTTATGTCTCTTTGCCTTTCCATTTTTTGTTGTGACTATCCCGGTCATGGAAGTTCATATGAAGGCTTATCCACTTTTGTAGGCTATTAGTCGGCACTTATTCCATCACCCTTGAACGATTTGGTGAGATTTATTGCAATATTGTCACATTAACCACGGAGACATGGAGGATGCGGAACAGCACCACTCCATGCGGACCACAGCGATTCCAGGGAAACGGGATTCGGTCGCAGAAGCACAACCGGAACCAGCCGATAGACTCTCCCTGATCGAGAAATCTCTACTTCATCCAAGGCGGCATGAAGAGGAGAGATTTTTTTGACTTATTGCAAAAAATTTAGGAACGAGATTTTATCCCGAATGGCAGGAAATAATTCTTGCTTTCAGTTGAAACGAAGTAGCACAAAGTGATCCGGAAAGCGATAAAAATGTATGCGGTTTTGATGGAAAAAAAAGAAATTTGGATATTTCTTTCGCCCTATTTCTTCCTGCTGCAGGGAAAGCAGAGCAATTCTATCTCGCTTCCTTTTTCTTCGAGATGGATCGTGGTGATTGTCGCACCGCAGCGTTCGCATACGAGGGGGTCCATGCGGTAGGTGACAGGATTCCAGATGAGGCGGATCTGACGGCGCAGTTTGCGATGTTT
Source organism: Desulforhabdus amnigena (assembly GCF_027925305.1). Lineage (NCBI taxonomy): Bacteria > Pseudomonadati > Thermodesulfobacteriota > Syntrophobacteria > Syntrophobacterales > Syntrophobacteraceae > Desulforhabdus > Desulforhabdus amnigena. The sequence continues at coordinate 1,658,825 of NZ_BSDR01000001.1, forward strand.
GACCTCCACCATGAGCTGCACAACGTCTACGAGCAAGCGTGTGGCAGCCCTTGCGGTCACATTCACCTGCACCTGGTACTTCTGTTCCAGGTCCCGGATCTTGCGCTCCATCTCCAGGGGAAGCTCCCGGATCTTCTCCGTCCTCTCCCGACGCTGCATGTCCGTGAGGTTGGGGTGGGCAAGACTCGCCTCCATTTCGCTTTTCAGGGCTTCGTAGTATTCGCGGGTGTTCTTCACGTCCCGGTGCAGACGGCGCTCCATGCTGCTGAAAAAGTCGGCAAGCTCCCTCTGGGTGGCTTCCCTTGCATGGATCATGGCACGGGACAAAGCCTGATCCAGGTGCACCGGAAAATGCGGAGGAACCCTCCCTGCTGGAAAATAGACGGGATGAAAATCCTTCCATTGCTCTTCCAGTCCTTCCACCGCCGCCCCGCTCCCCTCATGGATCCCCACCTGCACAAGCCCTTCCTTTCGCTCGTCGCTCAACGCCACGTAATGGCACACGAGCACCATATAAGTGGCTCTGGCCTCCGCCCGGCTACTCACACGCACCGCCGCATTGACCCAGGTGAGGTCGGTTTCGATAAGCTGATCGAAACCCGCCTTCTTGAGATAAGGCAGCTCGATCTGCCCGTAGACCACCGGGATGTCCCGTGTGGCGAGAGCGATGAGCCGATCCAGGAGAGGACTTCCGTAGAGCAGGGGCATCTTTTCGTCTCCCAGCCGCACTTCTTCCGGAACATCCAGAGCTTGGGCCAGATGAGCCGGCAGGAGGACAAGAAGCCGTTCTCCCTCCTGTTCGATGACCCCGCCGCTCTTTTCCAGAACGTCCGCCGCAAAAGAGAGCAGCTCCGGGTCCGCCGTACCGGCAATGCCTGTAACGGTCTCGTTGTTCGCACCTGTATCGCTCATACGCCGAAGTCCTCCTGAAAGAGCTTCTCATCGAGTTCCCTGCTCTTCTCGTAGGCGGACCTGGCCCGTTTGAGCCTTACAGCCAGGGCATCGAAGGCCTTTTTGCGCTCGGCCTCATCGGGATGCTTCACCCAGATCTCGTAGACCAGGTCGCTGAATTCCTCCTCTCCCTGCAACCGCCCGAGAATCATATCCATTTCCCCCACCACGAGCTCGAACATGTTGATCTTGCGGTCGAGCACATCGAGGATATGGTCCTCGATACTTCCGGACGCACAGAAGTTGTAAACCTGTACCTCCTTTTCCTGCCCGATGCGATGGATGCGGCCGATACGCTGCTCGATTTCCATGGGGTTCCAGGGAAGATCGTAGTTGAGCATCACGTGGCAGAACTGCAGGTTGTGCCCTTCGCCTCCCGTTCCGGTTGCCAAAAGGACCTTGCGGCCCCCTCGAAAAGCCTCTATGGCTTCCTGCTTCTGAGCTGCGGTGAGACTGCCCTGGAAGACCACATAGGGGATCTTCCGGGCACGCAGGATTTGTTCGAGATGCTCCAGTGTGGCGGTATAGTTGACGAAGATGATCTTCTGGTCGGGCGATGCATTGAGAAGCTCCACGACATTCGCCGCCTTGGCTCCCATGGAGATCCGCCTTCCCATGGCCAGGAGTTCTGCCACCCGTTCCGGTGCCTCCCCCTTCTGCTCCATCCTCTCCAACATACGCAGGGCCGCAGCATGAGAAGATCCCGCCGCTTCCAGGAGCTTTCGCAAAGTGAGCTTCGAGGACCCGGAAGAACTCCCCGACGCCTGCTCGCTCACAAACCCGCTGACGGCCTGATAGAACTCCTCCTCCGCACGGCTCGGGGCGATGCGCACCGTTGTGGCAAAGCGCGGGGGCAGGTGGAGCTGCGTGACGGAGCGGGTGTTTCGCACCATGACTTCCTTGAGAAGGCCGCGCAGCTTTTCCCGGTTGCGCGGGTCCGTGGGGTTGCCCTTCGTGACGAACTCCTCCTTGAAGGCCTTCTGCGTCTTGAGATGTCCCGGACGGAGGAGGGTGACCAGGTTGTAGAGCTCCTCGAGACTGTTCTGGACCGGTGTTGCCGTGAGCATGAGGAGAAACGTCTTCTGGATGGCGTTCACCAGTTTCCAGTTGAGAGTGGTGCGATTCTTGACGTGATGGGCTTCGTCGACGATCACCATGTCGTAGGTGCGCGCCGTCACCGTCTCGAAGTGGCGCCTGGTTTTGGCCGTCTGGATGGAGGCCAGAATGAAGGGCTCCTTCCAGAACCGGTCTGGGTCTTGCTTGAAGAGTGGATCGTTTGTGGAAACAAAGGGGATGTCGAACTTGTCCCCGAGCTCCCCCTGCCACTGGTGCACCAGGGAGCTGGGAGTAAGGATCAGGGCCGAACGCACCAGGCCCCGCATCATGTACTCTTTGAGGATGAGCCCCGCCTCGATGGTCTTCCCGAGCCCCACCTCGTCGGCCAGGATGGCCCGGCCCCGGAAGTTCTTCATGACCTTCCGCGCCGTCTCCTCCTGGTACCAGAACGACTGGATGTTTCGAAGAGTGGGCAGGCAGATGAGCTGATCATAGGAGGTGCGAAAGGAAAACCTGTAGGCCCTCAGGGCAAGTTCGAGCGCTGCAGGATCACTCCTTTGGCGGGCTTCGATGGCCTCCAACACCGGTTCCTGGTGCGTATCGAAGACAACCCTGAGCCTGGGGAGACTTTCGGGGACCGGCGTTTTCGCTTCCGGGGCCGCCTTTTGCTCCTGAGGAGGGGGAGCGGAAGATTTTGCGGATGTGGCTGCAGACTCTCGATGCGGGACTTTCCCTGTTGTTGCAGGAGGAGTTTTGCGCGCTTTCGACTCTTTGGCCCGGGTTTTTTTGTACATCTCCCTGCTGCTCAGCATCATTTGAATGACAGCATGCTGATAGAGTTTCGTGACCTCATCGGCCTTTTGGTGCGGCAGGCTGCCGGTCAGCCCCGGCGATTTTTGCATGAGGGGTCTGAGAACTTCCACCGCCTTCGGGTAATTCTCCTCGCTCACATAATACTCTCCCAGCAGCATCAGATGATCCTTGCGGGTCAGCACGCCGGCATTCCAACCCTCTTCCAGGATCCTGTGAAATGCGTCCATATCCTTGAGCTGGTACGCGCAATAGATCGCCATGTGTCTTGTATCGTCGTCGGCAGGCTGGATTTCGAGGATCTTGAGGCTCCACTTGAGAGTGGCTCCATAGTCCTTCGCCTCGTAGGCTTTGTTCATGAGAGAACGATACTCGGCCGTTTTTTCCTTTCGAGCCGCCTCTTCGACCGCTTCCCTTCTGGCTTTCTCCCTTTCCTCGCGATCTTTTTTTCTCTTCAATTGACGATCAATGGCCATACAAATTCACCCTGCATCCGGGCATCCCAACACCGCCTCTACCTGAAATCCTCTGTTCATTGGTTGTTTTCCCATATTGTTCATATATTAACCCATGAAAGGCACGAAAACCATGAAACGAGCCCGTTTTTCCTTTCCTTGCCTCGCCTACAGTTTTCACCGGTGGAGGGCGACTGTCTGGAACCTTTAAGCCGGGCTGTCGAATTCAAGATCCGTCAACCTGCTCATGTTTTCCAAAAGTCTCTCTTTCCTTGAACCGTATCCTCACGGGAACTCCCAGTTCCTGCGCCAATTCCATTCCCAGATGGAAGGCAAGCTTTTCCATCTCCTTGATTTCATCGGAAAAGACTCTCTCATCCACCATGAGCCAGACCTCCAGGGAGTCCCTCCGATCCTGATGGCTTCTGATGAAACGGTACGCACCTGGAATGAAACCCAATGCACGCTCCAGCAGTCTCAAAATCTGCTGCCGATAAATCTTCACTCCACGCACCAGAATCACCTCTTCCGACTGCGGAGCGAACCATTCCATTTTCTTGAGGGTCCTTCCACAGGGACACGCACCGGGGGTCAGGCGCACCATGTCCCCCGTTCGGAACCTTATCAAGGGAAAGGCCCGGGTGGTCAATGTGGTGAGAACCAGTTCTCCCACTTCACCGTCCGGAAGGACATTTCCCGTCCCGGGATCGATCACTTCCGCCAGAAAATGATCTTCATTCACGTGAAGCCCCTGACGCTCTTCGCACTCAAAGGCCAAAGCGGGCCCTGGCACCTCGCTCAGCCCGTAGTGCACCCATGTTTTCACGTGAAGCTGCTCTTCAAGCCGAACCTGCAGATCGGAATCGGGCGCGTCCCCCACGAGGAGGAGCGTTTTCAGGGCCAGGGCATTGGGATTGAGATTGGCCTTGAACAGATGATGAATCCATTGAGTTGCGCCGGAAGCGCTTGTGAGAAGCACCGAGGTCCTGTAATCCCGCATGACCATCAATTGCTTTTCAGGGGGAAGAATGGTGAGAGGAATCACGCTGGCCCCGATGGCTTCCGCTCCGTCCTTGTAATCCCGACCCCAATTGGCCAGACCCGAATCCAGATCGATTTGAAGGATATCGGAGGATGTCACCCCGGCGGCAGTGAGGGCTCGAGCCAGGATTTCCCTCCATACCAGGAGATCCTGCCTGGTGTAGCCGCTCACCGTCGGCTTCAGACCGGTTCCCCTCGCCGTGTGAATGCGCACCACATCACGCAGGGGCACGGCAAAAAGGCCATATGGATAATTATCACTGAAATGCTCGCGCTGGATGAAAGGGATGCGACAAAGATCCCGAAGATCCTCCACATCCGCCGGCCCTATTCCCTGCTTTTCAAAACGATTCCGATAGAAAGGCACATTTTTGAAAGCCCGGTTGAGTGTGCTCTGGAGCCGTTCCAATTGCTGCTGTCCCCGTTCCTCCACATGGAGACATTCTTCCTCTGGATTCCAAATGGGCATTTCCTAGGCCCTCCCCTCACAAAATTCACGGTAGTCTTTCCCCAGATAGGCACGCTTGACATCCTGATCGGCCAGCAGGTCCACGGCGTTCCCCTCCAAAACGATGCGTCCATTTTCCAATACATAACCGCGATCGGCAATCCGCAGGGCCGCCTGAGCGTTTTGTTCCACGAGCAGAATCGTTATCCCTTCCTCTTTGAGCTGCAGGAGAGTGTCCAGGATGAGCCGGACAAGGAAGGGCGCCAACCCCATGGAGGGTTCATCCAGAAGGATGAGCCGCGGACGCGCCATGAGCGCCCGTCCGATGGCCAACATCTGCTGTTCGCCGCCGGAGAGTGTCCCCGCAGCCTGCCTGGACCGCTCTCTCAAAACGGGAAACAGGTCCAAGACCCGTTCCAGGTCTTCAAAAATACCCTGATGTTCCCGTTTGCGGTAACGCAGATATGCCCCCAGTTTCAAATTGTCGATGACACTGAGAGGAGGAAAGAGCATTCGCCCTTCAGGAACCAGGCTGATTCCCCGCTGTACCATTGCGGGCGGCTTCAACCCTTGAAGCGGTTCTTTTTCGAATTCGATTTCCCCTTCCCAGCGGGGAAGCAACCCACAGATGGTCTGCAGAAGGGTACTCTTGCCGGCGCCGTTGGCCCCGATCAGAGCGATGAGTTCCCCGGAACGCACCGACAGACTGACACCGTTGATAGCGCGAATCCGTCCGTAATAGCATTTCAGATTGCGGATACGAAGCATGTGATCAACCTTCTATGGCTAGCTGTTCTGTCGGGAAAATCAATTGATCGACTCAACGGTATTGCCTCCATATCGTGCAAGAACCGCATCATTCGGCCCCACCCAGATACGCCTTGATGACCTCCTCGTTGGCCTGAATCTCCCTGGGAGTCCCTTCCGCCAGTTTTTTGCCTTGATGAAGCACAAGGATATAGTCCGAAATACCCATGGTGAGTCCCATGTCGTGTTCCACCAGAAGAAGTGTCACCCCACGCTTTTTTATCTCCTGCAGAAGGTCTCCCAATTGATGAGTCTCCACGGGGTTCAGACCTGAAGCGGGTTCGTCTAAAAGCATGAGTCGCGGTTCGGCAGCCAAAGCGCGCCCAATTTCCAAAAAGCGCTGCCAGCCGAAGGGCAAATCCAGACTCCGCTGGTCGGCAACCTTTTCCAGGCCGACAAACTCCAGCAATTCCATCGCCCGCTTCCGTGCAGCCTTTTCCTCTCTCAGCACGGACGGCCACCGGCACATGGCTCCCCAAAATCCACACCGGGTCCTCACATGCTGCCCTACCAGCACATTTTCCAAAACCGTCATGCTTCCAAACAGCTCTACATTCTGAAAGGTGCGTGCTATCCCGGCGGCTACCAGTTCATGCACTTTTCTGCCCTGAATTTCTTTCTCGCCGTAAAGGATGCGGCCCTCCTCCGGAGAATACGCTCCTGTGATGCTGTTAAAAAGCGTGGTCTTGCCGGCACCGTTGGGGCCGATCACTGCATGGATGGTTTCGGGGAAGACTTCGAAAGAGACATTATGCAGAGCTTGAATCCCCCCGAAAGCCTTTCCTAGCCCGTCAACTCTGAGCAGAGGATGAAGATTGGCGATACCTGTCTCGTGACCGCTCATAAGAATCCAGTATTCCTCGTGTCAAACCCTGGGGTAAAAAAATCATGATCACCATCAGAATGAGCCCGTAGACAACCATTTCATAGTCCGTAAAGACGTGAAGCCATTCGGGAAGAAGCGTCAGGAGGGATGCCCCCAGCAGGGAACCCCAAATGCTTGCCATTCCACCAATCACTACCATGGTCACCATGCGGACGGAAACCAAAAAGTCGAAGGAGCCCGGACTGATAAAACTCACCAGATGTGCGTACAGAAAACCGGCCAACCCGGCAAAGACGGCGCTCAATACAAACACCCAAATCTTGATGCGACTCGTGTCGATTCCCATGGCGGCCGCGGCATGCTCGCTGTCGTGTATGGCTCGAAGCGCTCTTCCCACGCGTGAATCCACGATGCGTTCACAAAGAATGAAGCACAAAAAGACCACTCCCCAAACGAGAAAAAAATATGCGCTTCCCGACATGAAGGAAAATGGCCCGAGGGTAAGGGGCGGAATCCCAACGAATCCGGAATCGCCTCCGGTCACCTGGCTCCATTTACGAAAGAGAATGTAAACGATCATTCCAAAGCCCATGGTGCCCATCCCAAGATAGTACCCGGAAAGCTTCAACATGGGCAGAGCGATCAGAAAAGCCACCAATGCCGTCATCAAAAGCACGGCCGGCAGAGCCAGCCAAGGCGGCCAGTTCCAGTGGGCCGTGAGAATCGCTGAACAGTAAGCGCCGAGCCCATAAAAGGCTGCGTGCCCCAATGAAATCTGTCCGGCATACCCCATGAGCATGTTGAGCCCAAGGGCAAGCAGGGTGTGGATGCCGATAAAGGTGAGAAGCTGCAGATGATAGGGATTGGAGATGCAAAACCCCGTTAGGACAATTACGGAAACAAACAATGCGTTTTTGATCATTGGATTCTTTCACAGGATCGGTCGAGGAAACGAAAATAAGCCGTCGCCACCCGGTTCGCCGTTGATCGAGACGTTTCACTTTGAAACCGGAAACTCAAATCAGGCACACGAATACTTCGTCGCACAGAAGTAGAGATACGGAACACTCCGATGATCCAGATCCCCGCCCGTTAGAATCTTTGAACGGCTTTGGTCCCGAGGATTCCACTCGGCCTCACATAAAGGATGAGAAGCAACAAAACGAATGCGATGACATCTTTCAGGCCGGATGAAAAAAACCCCACGCCCAAGGCCTCCATGACTCCCAGCAGAACCCCTCCCAGCACCGCCCCCCAGGAACTTCCGAGCCCCCCGAGCATGGCGGCACAAAAGCCTTTGAGTCCCAGCATGGTGCCCATATCGTAGCTGCTCATGGTGATGGGGGTGATGAGGAGGCCGCCGATCCCTCCCAATGCGGCGCTCATGGCAAAAGCCAGCAGGACCATCCGTTCGCTGGGTATGCCGAGTATCCATGCAGCTTTCTTGCTTATGGCGCACGCGATCATGGCTTTCCCCGTAAGAGTCCGCCGATAAAAGAGCTGCAGCCCCGCCACGATGATCAGAACGATCCCCAGAATCCAGAGAGTCTGAGGCAAAAGCGTGGCGCCCGCCAATTCAAAGGGGGCATGATCCGTAAAGGAAGGCGCGCTGTGAGCATCCTTTCCCCATCCCAGCATCCCCACTCCCCGAAGGAAAATGGATGCCCCGATGGTGATGATCACCAGCACGATGGGATGAGGTTTGCGCACACTGCGGATGGCCAGCCGTTCCAGGAGCAGCCCCACGGCAGAAACACCCACAACCGTGACCATGAAGGCGGCCATCAGGGGAAGCTCCAATCCTTTCCAGAGGGTAATCATGCTCAACGCTCCCAGCATGACAAACTCGCCGTGGGCGAAGTTGATCAGACCGGTGGTGTTGAAGAGCATGGAAAATCCCAGGGCGATGATGGCATAGATGGCCCCGTTCGTTATGCCCGAAAAAAAATACTGAAGAAGTTCCTGCATCATTCGAGTTTCAATCAGACGTTATGAAATGATTTCGAAATCGGTCCGGCGAACCGCCTGCTCGCCGGCACTTCTTACTTTGGACGTTTATCGTTTATAAAGATACCTCCATCTCAGGAAATCCCCCCTTGAGGGGGGGCAAAGGGGGGATACCTTTCAAAATGAGAATTGCCCGCTACTCATTCAAAAGTTTCCAGGTACCCTTCTCGATCTTGACCATCACAAAAGCATCGCTTCCCAGTCCATTGTGGTCTTGAGCCGTAAAATTAAAGACGCCTGTCACACCGATTTTTCCGGTGATTTTTTCCAGCGCATCGCGAATCTTCTGTTTGTCTCCTTCGGTACCCTTGAGAGCATCGGCCAGCAAATGCATCGCATCATAAGCATACCCCCCAAAACCGGAGACAGGCATTTCAAAACGCTTTTCAAAGGTATTGATGTAATCCAAAAGAACCGCTTTTTGAGGGTCCGTTTCAGGGAGCTGCTGCGCTACAAGGATCTTACCTGTCGGAAGCAAAATTCCGTCTGCGGCATCACCGGCCAGTTCTATGAATTTCGGGGAAGCCACACCATGACTCTGATAAAGGGGCATGTTGAGGTTCATCTGCCTGGCATTCTTGGCCACAACGGCAGGGCCGGGATTGGTCCCCCAGCAGATGACGGCATCAGGCTGCGCGCTGCGCAGCTTGGTCAACTGAGGGGTCATGTCCGTATCTTTGGCCCCGAAGCTTTCCTGCTGAACGATCTCAAGCCCAAACTTGGGGGCCTGAGCGAGCAACTGTTCCTTGCCGCTTTCACCGAACGCGTTTTCCACGGTAATGATTCCTACTTTCTTGATACCGTGTTTTTTCATGTGTTCATAGATGGCGGCCACAGCCAAAACGTCACTTTGAGCCGTCTTGAACACCCAGGGTTTCACGGGTTCGGTGATCTTGATTCCTGCAGCACAGCTGATGAGGGGCACCTGGGATTTTTCGACGATGGGAACGACGGCCAGAGTGGTGGGTGTGAGACTCGGACCGATGATTGCCAGAACATTATCTTTGCTGATGAGCTTGTTTACAGCGAGCACCGCTTTGCCCGGATCCCCTTCTGTGTCGTAGATGACCGCTTCCAGCATATGGCCATCGATGCCCCCTTCGGCATTGATTTTATCGACGACCATTTCAAGGCTTTTCTTCTCCGGATCACCGAGAAAGGAGCTTGGACCCGTGATCGAAAAAATCCCACCGATCTTATAAACGTCTTTGGACCAGCCCACTGCAGGGTAAAGTCCCAACAAGATGAGCATTCCGATTGCCAAGGTCTTCTTCAAAACGGATCCCTTACGTTCCATGACCATCTCCTTATCTCGGTTTTCAAAAATCTCGGCGAATATACCGCCCCTCGACGCTATTTAGAGCCTACCCGAAAACCTACGTCGGCAGCGGACACCCCCCTTGGTCCCTCCTCAAGGGGGGAATTGAAGGGGGGTGTCGCAAAGTCAACAGGGGGTTTCCGGATAGGTTCTTATTACATGCCGTACAGGGTCTTTCCCTCGATCACCTTGATTCCGTTTTCCGTCAAAACCTTTACAGCCTCGTCAAGGTTGTCGAACCGGAAGATGATGACAGCGTTGTTGCCGCTCTGTTGAACAAAGGCATACATGTACTCCACATTGACGTTGGCCTTGTGCAGGACCTCCAGAATCCTGTGCAATCCGCCCGGATGGTCCCCGACTTCGACGGCCACCACATCCGTTTTGCCAACGGTGAATCCGTGCTGTTTCAGAGCCTCTTTCGCCTTGTCATTGTTATTGACGATCAAACGCAGGATGCCAAAATCGGATGTGTCGGCAAGCGACAGGGCTCTGATGTTGATTTGTGCTTCCGCCAGAATTCGGGTGACCTCTGAGAGTCGTCCCGCTTTGTTCTCCAAAAACACAGAAATTTGTTCCACTCGCATCTTTCAGCCTCCTCTTTTTGTCGTCCTAAATCTTGCGATTGTCTATGACACGTTGGGCTTTCCCCTCGCTTCGAGCAATACTCTTCGGTTCCACAAGCTTCACTTTGGCGGAAACTCCGAGATATTCCTTGATATTTTTGGAAATTTTCTTTTCCAGGACCTGCAAGACACGAACTTCATCGGAGAAGGCATCTTCCCCCACTTCCACCATCACCGTGAGGAGATCCAGATTGTCTTCACGGTCCACGACCAACTGATAATGGGGTTCGACGCCCTCAATTTCCATGAGTACGCTCTCGATCTGGGAGGGGAACACATTGACGCCGCGAATGATGAGCATATCATCGGTCCGGCCCGTCACGCGGTTCATTCGAACATGGGATCTGCCGCAAATGCAGGGTTCGGGATTGAGAGAACTGATATCGCGTGTCCGATACCGAATGACGGGGAAAGCTTCTTTGGTGATGGAAGTGAAAACGAGCTCTCCTTTCTCGCCGTACGGGAGGGTTTCGCCCGTCTCCGGATGGATCACTTCAGCAATGAAATGATCTTCCGCAATATGAAGCCCCTTCTTGGCTTCGGCACATTCCACGGCAACTCCAGGGCCGAGCACCTCGCTCAGTCCATAGATATCCACTGCACTGAGGTGAAGTTTACGCTCTATTTCCTGGCGCATTTCTTCCGACCAGGGTTCGGCGCCAAAGATTCCCGCCTTGAACCTGAGATCTTTGAAATCCACCCCCACTTCACCGGCGACTTCAGCCAGATGCAGGGCGTAGGAAGGCGTGCAGGTGAGAATGGTCGGGCCGAAATCCTTCATGATGAGGATCTGCCGCTTGGTATTTCCTCCTGAAATGGGAATGACCGAAGCTCCCAGCCGTTCCGCCCCATAATGAACGCCAAGCCCCCCCGTGAAAAGTCCATATCCATAGGCATTGTGAATGATATCTCCGCGCGAAGCGCCGGCGGCGGCAAGAGCCCGCGCCATCAGTTCAGACCAGGTGCTGATATCCCGTGCTGTATATCCCACTACCGTCGGCTTGCCCGTAGTGCCTGAAGATGCGTGGATACGGACGACATTATCCATGGGCACGGCAAACATTCCAAATGGATAGTTGTCTCTCAAATCCTGTTTGTAGGTGAACGGGAGGCGTTGGAGATCATTCAGGGTCTTGATGTCCGAGGGGGTCACTCCCGCTTCCTGAAACTTCTTTCTGTAGAAGGGAACGGTGGCGTAGACCCGTTCTATCGTTGCCTGCAGGCGGCGCAATTGAATCGCTTCGAGAGCTTCTCGAGGTAACGTCTCAAATTCGATATTATAAATCATACTCGGTTTTCCTCCTTCAACGGTTGCACTGACGGCTTATCCATAAAAAAAGGCCGATGGATCCCGGAATCCACGGCCTCAAAAACAAAAAACCCATGGGTCCCGCATTCTTGCGCCCACCCATGGTTTTGGTCAATGATAGGTCTGGTTCAGCCTACTTTGCCCCCCCACAGGCAGGCCTCCCAAAAAAGAAGCCCCCAAAAAATTGAGAGCGGCTAAAGCGGAAAAACCAGTCAAACATCTCTTTTACCTCTCAAAAATATATGCAGTGTGAATCCTGGATAGCTAATTTGATAAAGCCTGTCAAGAAAAAATCCGAAGTCTGAAACTTTTGCAGAGCCACCGAACCTAAAAAAACCGGAGCCCGCTTTCGAGCATTCCAAGCCTACGGCTTTTCCTTGGGAGCTTCCGCCCGGGAGCTTTCGTGTCCAGTTCCGGCTTTCAGCTTCAGCGAGGAAAGCTCGTCCTGGAGCAGAGCACTATCGGGATATGCACCCGTCGACTGCAATGCCTCCTCATATTGTTCAATGGCCCTGGCATGATCGTTTTTCTTGGCATAGAGTCTGCCCAGGTGCCAGTACATTTCCCGGCTGAACCCGGAGCTCCCTTCGGTTTTAAGCGCCGTCCACTGGGCGATGGCTTCGTCAGTCCTGCCCAGGGCCTCGTAAGTCAATGCCATCCGATAAGTTGCCAAAAATCTCAGACCATCGTCCGACGGTACATTTTCAAGAATTTTCTTCTCCCATTTGAGGGCGTCTTCATAACGCTGCGTGTGGAAATAGGCACTCGCCAGGTCCATCTGAGCATCGAGAGCGGGCGCTGTACCCTGGTGCTCTCCGATGTATTTCTCCAGCTCCGGAATCATTTTTTCCCATATTTTAGGATCGAAGTTCTCCTGCTTCGGCCATCCCTGAGAGAGCTGCGCGTAGGCTGCACGAGCGTTCTTTTCCTTGCTGTTCCGATAAGCTTCCGTCCCCCACAGGCCGAGGAGGATCACAAGTACAACGATTACAGCCACTGCGATATGATGAGTATGGGTTTCAGCCCAGGCTTTTACGCGCTCCACAAAGCCGGCGGGTTCCGAGGACAGCGGAGCGAACGTACTCACACCCTTTAATTTCTTAGCACTCAAAATACCTTCTCCTGTTTCTAATGCGACATTGTCATATAAACCACGGAGACACGGAGGACGCAAAGACTTTCAAATGAAATCTCTGTATTCTCCGCGTCTTTGTGGTTCGATAGACTATTCGGAAATGACACCCTTCTCACCAAAACGCTTCAAAATTCTATCTATGATCCGGGTAGTCGATGATTCGGGAACCAGGGGAATCCTTGCGATTTCCCCTCCCCATGAGAGCACCTCCGAAGCCCCTACGATCCGATCGATGGCCCAGTCCGCCCCCTTGACCAGGACGTCCGGCTTCAAAAGCTTTATGAGAGGCAAAGGATCCGGGGTGGCAAAAAGTGTGACATAATCGACACAGTGCAAAGCAGCAACCATTTCCACACGCTCACTTTCCACCGTGATGGGACGCAGAGATCCTTTGATCTGTTGGACGGAAGCATCGCTATTGACGCCCACGACAAGATGATCTCCCAGCTCACGGGCTGCTTCCAGATAACGCAGGTGTCCCACATGAAGCAAATCGAAACAGCCATTGGTGAAAACGATTCGCCGTCCCCGGCCATGGAGAGACTCGCAGAGATCAGCCAGATCCTCCGTTTTCCTGATTTTATCCCTTGCTGTCATTTCTCGGTTTCTAAAACCCTTGAACCACTTACCGGAGCTCCTTCAACATCGCGCGCTTTCATCCCTCCCCCGCAAAGATCAAGAGAGTTCGACTCTCCGTTTATGGCATCCACCAGTCCCTCCCGATACATCTTCAACCAGAACAGTTGAGTCTCACGGGCAGAATTTTTTATTTGAATTGCGCCGGGATCTTCCACAAAAAGCGGCCCCTTGAACGTTTTCTTCAGCCACTGGAGAGCCGCCCGCCCCTGCCCTTCCCTCTCACCACTCAGCACTTCCAAATAATACAGGGTGATTTCCTTGACGTCTTCCTTCGAAAGAGACAGGCTCATTTGACCACGAAAACATCCGGGTTTTTCAAACTCCAGAATTTCCATGGGGCCAAAGCCCTTAAGGATGGTCAACAGCTCTTTTACGGAAAGACTGCCATATGCGGCTCTCCATATGACGCCTTTCCATTCGATCTCCGCCACTTGCTCCACCTCCGATTTTGCACTGGTTACCAGGCCCTGAATGCATTTTTCTCTTCGCGCTGAAATCCATTTTCTTCTTGGCTTCCAACAGCGCCCGGTTGAGGTCCCGTTCCCAAGACGGTATGGCGGAAAGGAAATCCTTTTCAAGGTCATTACGACTAATTTTAAAAGAGCTCAAAGGAGCACTTTTTTTTGAGCAGTCCCTGCTCTCGAAAAAAATCACTCAGTAGCGATGCCCTTTGCCGAGAACAATAGGATAGATACCCAGATGCTCAATTTCCGGACAAAGCTCAAAAAGTCTCGTCCGTACTCTTTCTTTTTCCTCGTTATGCATTTGGCTTTCCCCGGGTCTTAAAGGTAAGTGCCTCTGCAAACTCCGACTCTACATACTCCCTCAGGCAACGGGGTTCTCTTCTGCCCGAATCTAAAACGAAGAAACAGGATTCCCGTCATGGACAGCCAATTGACGCAGGGCTTCAAACAAAGCGACACCCACCGTGGTCGCCAGATTCAGACTTCGAACCCGTGTTCGATCCAAAGGGATCTTCAACACCCGGTCCGGGTCCGATTCCAGCAATTCACAGGGCAAGCCCTTGGCTTCGGCACCAAACACGAGACAGTCTCCGGGTAAAAATTGAAATTCATAATAAGGGCGGCGAGCATGAGCCGAAAAGTAGACCCATCTGTTGGGGAACAGCGCTTCGCGCAATGTCTCAAGGTCGGGATGAACCCTGAGATTGACATAGGGCCAGTAATCCAATCCGGCCCTTTTCAAGTAGCGGTCCGTCAGGCGGAACCCCAAGGGCTCGACGAGATGAAGAGGGGTGTGAGTCGCGGCACAGGTCCTTGCAATATTGCCAGTATTCTGGGGAATCTCCGGTTGATAGAGGACCACCTGAAGAGGCGGCCTGCCGCTCAACATGTCTTCCAGATTCCCTTTCCCTCGAATCTCTCGATCGCCTTGTTCACTTTTGCTGTCCGCGGACGGCGCGAACGTAATAGTTGGCATAATTGTCTTCGATAATGTAAATATCGCCGTAATAGAAATCCACGTAACAGGCCCTGTGGTGCCCTGCTTCCGTCGAAGACCAACAGTTTCTCTGCGTACCAAAAAGAGGATCGGCGTATAGCCCCGTATTGCGATTTTCCTCGGGCAAAATGAGTGTGCCAAGCTCCTCCTTGGTCGGAAGACGCCAATCGTCGTGTCCTGCAAATCGATCCTTATTGAGCTGATCAACATAGGCATGGCCGTCTTTCCAGACCATTGGCTCCGGTGAACCGCCGCGCTGCCATATCAGGCCTGTTTCATGATCCAAAACCAATAAATCACCCTGCAGTTCAAAACGGTCTTTCATGATGCCTCCCTTTGGTCGAGGAAAATGAGTTTACACAGCGTTAATGGTATTCAGTCGTAAATTCATATAACTGTGCCCTTCTTCCATACTCATCAAAGCATTTTCTTTTAGCACAAAAATCTTCCAACACGAACATTAAAGTTTCACATACCCTCAATTGGCCCTTGCCACCCGGAAATTCTTTCCATTTCAAGAACTATGGAAATTCTCATTTTGGATGATCCCCTTGATGCTGTCACTTCCGACATCCCCTTCAACCCTCCTTCAAAGGGGTACTTTACCTCAGGAATTCCTCCCTTGAGGAGGGCACGGGGAGTGTTTGCTTTTCAAAACAAGAATGGTCAAATGAATATCTTACACCTTGACCTCTCTACCCCCTTTTTTTACGATAATCCCACGCTGACCGGTTCATCCAATGAACGGCTTTTAAAGACATGAACCGCCAAGGCCAAACAGATCGAACCGGCGGCACGGTATTTCATTCAGCCATATG
This sequence comes from Desulforhabdus amnigena, assembly GCF_027925305.1. Taxonomy (NCBI): domain Bacteria; kingdom Pseudomonadati; phylum Thermodesulfobacteriota; class Syntrophobacteria; order Syntrophobacterales; family Syntrophobacteraceae; genus Desulforhabdus; species Desulforhabdus amnigena. The sequence continues at coordinate 1,674,532 of NZ_BSDR01000001.1, forward strand.
TTTTCAGTAACACACCGCTATTACATCAAGAGGAAGTTTTCTTCAAATGTCACTGACACCATCGGTGAAGGATCCGATCACCCTGCAACGTTCGAGCATTTCCTGGCCCTCTCTTTTCTGGAATCTCTTTTTGATCACCACCGGCAGCTGTGTTTTCTCCGTAGGTTTGAACAGCGTGCTCATCCCTCAGCAATTCCTGAGTGGAGGAGTCGTCGGTATCGCTCTTATCTTTCATTACTTTTTGCCCAAATTCAACACGGGTCTCTTCTATTTTCTTCTCAATATTCCTTTGATTCTGCTAGGCTGGTTCAGCGTCAGCCGAACCTTCATGCTCTATACCGCTTATGGAATGGCTGTTTTTTCCCTCTCTGCAGCCTGGGTCAATCCGTATCTCCCCCCCGTGGAAGACCCGATACTGGGGGCCATTTTGGCGGGAGTCATCTGCGGCACAGGGGCGGGCATCATTCTTCGTTCTCAGGGTTCCGCAGGTGGATTGGACATCCTTGGCGTCTACCTCAATAAGAAGCTCGGCCTCAGAGTCGGAATGACGGTCTTTGCCCTCAGTTCTTCGGTTCTCGTTGTGGGAGGTTATTTCTTTGATTTTCAGAAGGCGCTTTACTCTCTCATCTACGTTTACGCTTCGGGCCGCATCATGGATGCGGTGATCACCGGCTTCAATCAACGCAAATCGGTGCTCATCGTTTCAAATCATTCGGATGCCATCGCAAAAGAAATTCTCACCCGGCTCAACAGAGGCGTCACGTTTCTTCATGGCACGGGAGGTTATACGAGAAAGCGCAAACAGGTAATCTTCAGTATCATCACCCTCACAGAGCTGGCCAAGGTGAAAGAACTGGTCTATGGAATCGATCCTCATGCATTCATGGTGGTAAACGACACACTGGAGGTTCTCGGCCAGAGACATGGAACCCGAAGGGTCTTCTAAAGCCGTGAGAACACATCCCACAGGGTCACAGCGATAATACTTCGTATATTTTTTCCCTTTGGATATTTTGAATTGGCTGCATAAACTCAATTTTCAGGGAACAGGACATGCCATACTGCACCACGAAAGACATTTCGCTATACTATGAAATATATGGAAAGGGACAGCCGCTTCTGCTCCTGAGCGGGCTGGGAGGAGGAACCTGGTCCTGGTTCGGCCAAATTCCTTTCTTCGAGAAATACTATCGGACCATCACTTTTGACAATCGCGGAGCAGGCCGGTCCGAGATCCCTCCAGGACCCTACCATATGAAAGATTTCGCACGGGATGCTTTTTCCCTGCTCGAACATCTCCGAGTGGAAAAAGCACACATTCTGGGCCTCTCAATGGGCGGCATGATTGCCCAGGAGCTTGCCCTCATGGCCCCTCAGCGCATCCGGACCCTTTTTCTGGGATGCACTCACTGCGGCGGCGCTCTGCGGGTTTCACCTTCCCCCGAGGTCTTAAAAACCCTCATGAACAATAAAGGACTGACTCACGAACAGGTCATTCGAAAGAATCTTCCTCTTTTTTTCAGTAAGGAGTATCTCGAAAACCACCCGGAATCCATTGACAAATACGTCGAGGCACAATTGAAGAGTGCCCTTCAGCCCAAGAACGCCTTCGAGGCCCAGTTGGGAGCCATCCGGGATTTTGACTGCTGCAACCGCCTCTCTGCCGTTTCAGCCCCCACAATGATTGTAACGGGTGACAGGGATGTTCTGATTCCTGCTGAAAATGCGCATATACTGGCTCAGCGCATACCTCACGCCAAGCTGATTGAAATCCCGGGAGCCGCCCATGCACTGCATGTGGAATGCCGCGACAAAATCAATTCCCTGGCTCACGACTTTTTTCGGAAGCACTCGAATGAAAATGAGCCTGCAGAAAATCTTTAACCTCGAGGGATAACCGACTTTCCACTCCCCAATAGAAATGGTCACATTGGGGAAGGATGGAACGGCTTACAAAGTTCGCAGCGCCGGGCTGATCTTTCAGCCACTTTTCCAGGGAAGCCACCGAGCAAAAGTCATCGTTCTCCCCCAGGGTGATCAGGCAGGGTTTTGAAGGCAGCTCAAGCCCCTTGAAATCGAGGAAATCCAGGGGAGGCGAGACAAGAACAAGGGAGCTCGCATCCAGCCCTTTTTGAATGGCTTTTAAAACGATCCAGGCTCCGTAAGAATAGCCGGCCAGATGAACCGCCTCATGCCCCTGGCCGCGGAGGTAGGCTGCGGCGGCCAGAGCATCCTCCACATCCCCTTCTTTTTCGTTGAAATTTCCACCACTTCGGCCGACGCTCCTGAAATTGAAGCGCAAGGTACTCCAGCCCCATCCGCTCAGAACCTTCTGAAGGGCCAGAACCACATTATTGTCCATGCTGCCTCCATAAAGAGGAAGCGGATGGTGCAATACGGCTGCATCCTCGCCCCTTCCCCTGTCATAGAAGGCTTCCAGCAAAATGTTTCCGGCAGATATCTTCACAAACTTTTCTGACATGCATTTCCTCCCGACTCCTCAAGAGCATGTTTTAAACCGCATCCGTTGTCGAACCCGAGGGCTTTTCAGGTGGAATCTCGGCGCCGCAAAATTTACAGCGTACGAATTCATCTTCTTTACCCACAGGAACGGACTGTTTTTTATGACAGTGGGGACAGATCCTTTTCCCCTTGATTATCGACTGAATTATCGACTGAAAAATGATCATTCGTAGCCTTCTTTCCATTCTCGAAAAATCGGGAGTTTTTATTCGACCGCCATACGCCCGATTGAACGGTCGAAAGCGGACCTTGCGATATGATAATTCCAGCGGGCTTCCACCCGGCTCGTTTCCGCCCGGGCCAGAGCCGTCTGTGCGTCCAGAAGGTCATTGATGGTGCCGGCACCCACTTCATAGCGCTCCTGCGTGGTGCGCATCCCTTCCTCCGCGTCCTTCACCAGAACCTCGGATGCCTGGACAGCTTCATACGCTTCCTTGAATTCCGAATGAGCGGTCCACACTTCCCGTTGCACATCCAAAACGACCTGTCTGGCTGTGGCTTCCTCTTTGGAGAGCTCCGCTTTTTTCCCGGCAAGTTTATGAATCCTCGAGAACCCCGTGAAAAGCGGCAGTTCTACAAAAACTCCCGCCAGCCATTCTTCATCTTGAGGCAGAAACTCCGAATCCCGCCAGCCATAGCCGGCTTCCGCCTTTATTTTGGGGCCAAAGGCGCTCTTTGCACTCTCCACGGCGGTACCGGCGGAAGCCACACGCCGCAGGGCCGCCTTGATCTCGGGCCGGAGATGCACAGCCTCGCCAAGGGCTGCATCGAGATCGATGGCCTGCGGGGATATCATTTCTTCCGGGCGCGCATCCACCTCGAAATGCGTCTCTACGGGCAACCCCATCGATGTGCTCAACTGCCCTTGAGTGATCCGCACCAGGTTTTCCGCCCTCACCAGCGCCAGGCGTCTGTCCGCCACCTCCACCTGCGCCCGAAGCACATCCGCTTTGGGCACCGCTCCGGCAGCTTTCCGCTCCTGAGCCAGGTGAAGATGGTTTTCCGCCAGTTCGAGATTTTTCCTGGCTACATCCCGATTTTCCATGGCGGCCACTAAACCGTAATAGGTCTGATGCACATTGAAGGCGAGATCCTGCTGAATCCTCGCGGCCTCTTCTTCTGCTACTCCCTGGCGGGCCATGGCGGATTTGAGCTGGGCACGCCGCTCGCCGCTGTCAAAAAGAATGAAGCGGCTGTTCACTGCTCCGTTCCAATCATCCGTCGGGCCAATGACACTCGGGATTCCCGATCGAATATCCGTGAGCCCATTGGGTAAAAACGCGTGTCTTTGAAAACGATGGTACCCGGTAGAGATTCCCACATCGGGAAAATAAGGCGCCCGAGCCTCACCCACCCCTTCCTTCGCTACCCGAACGCCTGCTTCGGCTGCACGCATCGACGGATTCTTGTCAAGAGCGATGCGCACACAGGTTTCGAGTGAAACGGCCGCTCTCCCCTCCCCAATCTCTTCAAGCGGCTCCTCTTCGGCTTCCATTTCCGCCTCGTCCGAAGGAGAATGAAGCCGCTCGGGGGGAGGGCTGGGAAGATAACTCTCCACCGGCGGAACGACCGGCTGATAGTACGCTCCACAACCGGTCAACGCCCCTCCGACAAAGCATAACAATAGCCATTTGTACATTCCGGTTCCGAATGTTCCGTGCCGCACAACACCTCTCCTTAGTGAAACACCATTCAAGCCAGCGTCTTTTTGAACCTGCGCGATGCCAGCCACAGCGTGAGAACCCCTATAATCGCCAGCGCCACCATCTGCGGCCATAGGATATCGCTCCCGATCCCCTTGAGGAAAATGCCGCGAACGATCACCAGAAAATAGCGGAGGGGATTGAAATAGGTGAGCCACTGAATCACCACCGGCATATTGGCAATGGGAAACATGAAACCTGAAAGAAGGATGGCCGGAAAATAAAAGAAAAAAGTGCTCATCATGGCCTGCTGCTGGGTTTCGCTGACGGTCGATATCAAAAGCCCCACTCCCAGAGTGGTCATGAGAAACAGGGCCGTCGAAAAGAAGAGCAAAAGCAGGCTGCCCCGAAAGGGCACATCGAACCAGAATATGCCCACAACGGTTATGAGCGTGACGTCGATGAACCCGATGAGGGCAAAAGGGACCGTTTTTCCGAGAATGAACTCCAGCGGCGTGATGGGTGTCACCAGGATCTGTTCCATGGTCCCGATCTCTTTTTCACGCACAATGGCCATACTCGTGAGCATCAAAGTGATGAGAGTGACCAGAATGGCGATAACGCCCGGAACATAATAATTGCGGCTCTCAAGGTTTTCATTGAACCAGGCTCGCGTTTTCAATTCCACCAATCCCAATTCAGGCATAACACCTTGGAGACGAACGAGGCGGTCCTTCAAAACATCCTGGGAATATTGCGTGACAATCTTGGAACTGTAATTGAGGACAATGCCGGCCGTATTGGAATCGGTTCCATCCACAATGACCTGGAACGCTGCAGGTCGCCCCGCATCCAAGTCCCCCTGGTAGCCGCTGTCGATGTGCAGCACAGCCTGGGCCTTCCCCGTATCCACCAGTGCCTGAAACTCACCCGCATTTCCAGCATATTCCACAATGTCGAAATATCCGGAATTCCCGAAACGGGAGATGAGCTCCCGACCGGCCACACTGTGATCCAGGTCGTAAACCGCTGTCTGAATGTGGCGAACATCCGTAGTGACCGCATATCCGAAGACCAGCCCCTGAATGACCGGCATCAGAAAAATGATGATCCTCAACTTCGGATCACGCAGGACCTGAAAGAATTCCTTGATGAGCATCTGTCTGACACGTTCAAACATCACTACACCAGTTTTTTCCTGAATTTGATGTTGGCAAGGAGAACCATGACCACACTGAAAACCGTCAGGAGCCCGGCTTCCGCTCCGAGAATATCGAGTCCCAGCCCCTTCAGATAAATCCCCTTGAGGAGAGCTACAAAATATCGGGCGGGAATCACATGGGTAATGACCTGGATCGGCTTTGGCATGTTGCTGATGGCATATGCGAACCCCGAGAGGAGAAATGCGGGCAGCAGCGTCAACACCATGGCCAGTTGACTGGCAATGAGTTGGCTCTTGGTGACAATACTGATGAGCATGCCGAGGGAAAGAGCCCCAGTCAGAAAAATGGCCGCCATGGCAAAGAGCAGAAACACACTCCCACGGAGAGGAACATGAAACAGGAATTCCCCCATAAGGACGGCCACTAGAACATCGAACATCCCGATGATGAAGTAAGGGAGAAGCTTTCCAAGCACCAGTTCATGCCCCTTGATCGGTGTCGAAATGAGCTGCTCCATGGTCCCGCGTTCCCACTCGCGGGCAACCGTGAGGGACGTGAGGATGGATGCAATGACCATCATGATGACGGCGATGAGTCCAGGAATGATGTAATTTTTCGACTCCATGTCCGCATTGAACCAGATCCTGGGCCGCATATCCACGGGCAAAGCGAGCGTCCTTCCCCCGCTGCGGCGGATCTCTTTCAGAGCAACCTGCTGAGAATAAATCTGGACCAGGACTTCGGCATAACCGATGGCGATGGTTGCGGTATTGGAATCGCTGCCATCCACGACCAACTGCACTGAAACAGGACGCCCCGATTCGATGCGTTCGGCAAAATCCGTGGGAATGGTGAGAGCCATCAGGGCCTCACCCGAATCGATGGCGTAATCCACCTCCTGATCGTTTCGAAGCGACCCGCGAATGGAAAAATAACGCGAATCACTGAAGCGGCTTATAAATTCCCGGCTCACGGGGGTCTCGCTCTGATCCCAGACCACCAGGGGCACGTTGTCCACATCGAGCGTCAGGGCGTAACCGAAAAGGAGCAGCAACAGCATGGGAATGGCTATGGCCATTCCGAGGCTTCTCGGATCACGCACGATATGAATGAATTCCTTGCGGGCAATGGCCCGAACGCGCTGAGGCTTCATCGTTTCACCTCCTCCTGGGGCCGTTCCAGGCGGTCACGCGCTTCGATGAGGGAAACAAACACGTCCTCGAGAGAGGGAACGATTTTTTCTATGCGGGAAAACCGGAATCCCATCTCTTTCAATAGGCTTTCAATGGAGCCTATCGCCTTATCCCCCTCTTCCACCACCACATGGAGCCCCTTGCCGAAAAGAGCGACTTCCTTGATTCCGGGGATCTCTTCCACCCGGCTCATGGCGTCCTGCGGCCTTTCGCAAAGGACCTCGAGAACCTCCTCGCGCATGAAATTCGTCTTGAGTTCCTGGGGAGTTCCGAGAGCGATCAATTCTCCGCGGTAGATCAGGCCGAGCCGATCGCAGTATTCGGCTTCATCCATGTAGTGGGTGGTCACGAAAACGGTAACCCCGCCGGCGGAAAGCTCATAAATGAGGTCCCAAAACTGACGGCGGCTCATGGGGTCCACTCCCGAAGTCGGTTCATCGAGAAAGAGAATAGGAGGTTCGTGCAAAATGGCGCACCCCAAAGCCAGCCGCTGTTTCCACCCGCCCGAAAGGTTGCATGTCTTGGATGACCGGTGTTCGGTAAGATTGGCCATATCGAGAACCCATTGCTTGCGGGCCTGTTTTTTCCCGGCAGGGATTCGGTAAATGCCGCTGTAGAAGTCGATATTCTCTTCCACCGTCAGATCATCGTAGAGGGAAAACTTCTGGCTCATGTAGCCGATATGATGTTTGATTTTCTCCGCTTGCGTCAAGAGGTCGAACCCCGCCACGCTCCCCATGCCCCCGGAAGGAGACAGAATGCCGCAAAGCATGCGAATGGTGGTGGACTTGCCCGCACCGTTTGGCCCCAGAAAACCGAACACTTCGCCACGCCCCACTTCGAAACTGATGTGATTCACGGCCACAAAGCTTCCAAACCGCTTCACCAGATCTTTCACTTCCACTGCATTTCCGGAGAAAAGGAGCTCAGAGGGATTTGTCATGCCGGACTCCATTCCGGACCGCGAGAACGGACACGAAAACGTCCTCCAGGCTCGGCTCGACGATACGGACGGCAATCATCTCCAGATGGGCCGGGGCAAAAACCTTCTCCACCTCTCTTCTGGATGCCTCAGGGTCTTGAGTGACCAAATGGATGCGGTCTCCGAAAAGCCCCACAGAGCCGGGCCCGAAATGCTCCCGAAGCAAGTGGGAAGCCGCTCTTGAGTTCGAAGAACGAATCTCCAGGATGGTTCCTGCCATGAGACTCTTGATTTCCTCGGGAGCCCCGATGGCGTGGAGCCTTCCCTGGTGGATGAGGCCGATGCGGTTGCAGCGTTCCGCTTCGTCGAGATAGGCAGTGGAAACGAAGATCGTGACCTTTTCCTTGACCAGTTGATAGAGAATGCGCCAGAAATCCCGCCTGGAAACAGGATCGACCCCATTGGTCGGTTCGTCGAGAAAGAGGACCTTCGGCGTATGGATGAGGGCGCATGCCAGGCCGAGCTTTTGTTTCATGCCGCCGGAGAGGTTTCCGGCCAGACGTTTTTTGAAAGGGGTGAGATTGCTGAAGGCAAGAAGGCGATCCACTTTTTCCTGCCGCCCCTTGCGGGGAATCCCATAGATATCCGCATAAAAGCTGATGTTTTCCATGACCGTGAGATCGGGATAGAGGCCGAATTTCTGGCTCATGTACCCGATTTCTTCCTTGATGGCTTCCGCATCCTTCACGACATGCCGGTCCAGGACCCAGGCATCGCCCGAAGAGGGATCCATGATGGCCGCCAAAAGACGCATCGTGGTGGTCTTGCCTGCTCCGTCCGGCCCTACCAGGCCAAAAACCTCACCTTGCGCCACCGAGAAAGTGAGATTTTCCACGGCCCTCACACCGGCAAAAGACTTTGTAAGCGCTTCGGCTCTTACGGCATCCATCACCTGACTTCCCGGTCGAGAGAAATGTCCGCATCCGCAGGCATGCCGGGCTTCAATTCCATGTCCGGGTTTTGAATATCCACCTTGATGCGATAGACGAGCTTCACACGCTCTTTTTCTGTCTGCACATTCTTGGGAGTGAACTCCGCCTGCGAGGAAATGAAGGAAACATACCCTTCATAAGCTTTCCCCGGATAGGTGTCGGTGGTGACGCGAACCGGCTGCCCGACCTTGACCCTTCCGAGGTCCGTCTCGTTGATGAAGGCTCGAAGCCAGACGTTCACCAGGTCTCCCACCGTTACAATGGGAGTCCCAGCGGAGACATATTCCCCAGATTCGATATTTTCAGAAAGGACGACACCCGAGAGGGGTGAAACAATCCTGGCGTAACCCAGGCGTATTTCTGCGAGAGCGAGAGCTTCCCTGGCCTGTTTCAGCCGGGCCCTGGACTGATCGATGGTTTCCTGGCGAGGCCCGGCTTTGACCAAGTCAAACCGCTCCCTGGCTTCTCTCAGAGCGGCACGAGCCTGTTCGATCTCTTCCTTGCGCGGCCCCTCCCGAACCAGCTTCAAATGTTCCGAAGCCTCGGCCAGTCTTGCACTTGCCGCTTTGTAAGCCCCTTGAGTGACCTCGAATTCCCGAGCGGAAATCACTTCCCGCTTGTAGAGCTGGACCTGCCGTTCGTAGTCGGACTTCAGCCGCTCTACATCCGCCCGGGCCTGGCTCACGGAGGCTTCCGCAGCCCTGATTTCCTGCGGCCGGGAACCTGCAAGCATCTCTTTGAGCTTCTCTTCAGCCTTGTGAGCGGCCGCTTCAGCCTGGGCGATCTCCTGCGGACGGGAACCCGCTTCCAGTTCAGCGAGTGCGGCCTTGGCCGCCTCGACTTCCGCTTTGCGCAGGGCCACTTCCCGGACCAGGTCGGTACTGTCGAGTATGGCAACCGGTTGGCCCGCCCGGATGATTTCTCCCTCGGAAACCAGACGTTTTTCAACCCGCCCGGGAATTTTGAAGCTCACCTCGGCGTCGGTCACCTCGATATTTCCTGAAACGTGAAGAACATTTTTGTCGTGAGCAGCCTTTTCCCATTTAAAAAAGTACGCAAGTACCACCACGATCAGGAGAATCGCCGGCAGAACAATCCATTTTTTCCTGGCTTGCATCATCGCCCCTCGCTGAAGCATGTTCTTTCAGATCACGTTTGCATCTTTTACTCTTTACGCATTCCGTCGCCATAGATTCGCCAAGCATTTTCCGCCTGACCCTTCACGTCAAAGTTGCCATCGGTCAAATGCCAGAAAAATGCGGCCGGCTGAAACAACCCGATGAACACGAGCGCGGCCGTGTCAGGCGACACGTCCGGACGGATCACTCCCTCTTCTTGTCCCCGGCGGACAATGGAAGCCACTTCGTCGAGATACTTTCCGAGGATGCGGCAAAGCTTCGATTTTCTCTCCGCTCGGCCAGCCAGGACATCTTCGGAAAAGATGATGCGCGGAATAGCCTGATAATCCAGGATCAACTGCACATGCCGTAGCAGGAGGCTTTTCAGCCTCTCAAAGGCGTCGTCCGTTTCAGCGCAAACGATTTTCACGTTTTCAAGAATCCTCTCTTCGATGAGGTCCAGCACACCATCCAGGATTTCGCTTTTGCCTTTGAAGTGACGGTATATGGCGGAAGGAACGATCCCTACACGGCGGGAAAGCTCATTCACCTTGAGTCCCTGCATCCCCTCACTGGCTATGACGCTCAATGCAGCCTGAACAATTTGTTCGCGACGAACTTCGGTACCCAGCTTTTCCTGACTCATACAGACTCCATGTGAATTTAAATTCACATCAAAGGTGTTATAAGATTTCTCTCTTGTCAAGCAAGAAATGTATCAGGGGGTCAGCCCTTGACATAGGACTTCTCCAACTCTCACTGCAAAAGACGCGAGTAGAATATCGAAAACCGCTTGCCAAGAGCAATCCGCATAATTATCAGCATCAAAAGGAGCACATCTTCTCCATGAAAGGGAATGGTGCGGAAGTCAGGTGCAAGGACGCTACGCGCACAAATCCAACTTTTCCCGACCTCATCAAACCAGAGCGTCATCAAGCTTAAATAGGAAGAATGGCTGGCCTTGGAGGAGAAACCTTACTTCGACCAACCACAACAAAACAGGAGGGTTTGCCATGCCTAACGCCGATGCCATCCGTTGGTTCAAGAGTCAGTTTCAAAGCAAGATAGAAGCTGCCGTGCAAGACACTCCGTTCACGCTAGACATGCTGACTGCTATCGCCTGCCAGGAGACCGGCTATATCTGGAACATCCTCCGCAAACAGCTCGAGCCCCCCGAGGTGCTGGCGTTGTGCGTGGGGGACACCCTGGACGCCGACAAGGGACGACGAGCTTTTCCCAGGACCAAGGCCGACCTGATCGCAAAGCCGAACGGCCGGGAGATGTTCGACATCGCTCGCAAGGCCTTGCTGGATCTGGCAAAGTATATCCCCGCCTTCCAGGGCGCCGCGTCCAACCCTAACAAGTTCTGCCACGGCTTCGGCATATTCCAGTACGACCTCCAGTTCTTCCTGGTGGACCCCGATTACTTTCTACAAAAGCGCTACGCCGACTTCGGTGTCTGCCTGGCCAAGGCCATCGAGGAACTGAAATCAAAGTTAAAAAAGCTCGGCTGGCAGGGAAAGGCAACCCTGACGGACTATGAGATGACGGCCGTTGCCATCGCGTACAATACCGGCCGCTTCACACCCTCGAAGGGGCTGAAGCAGGGGTACTTCGACGGACACAAGTATTACGGCGAATCGGTGTTCGACTTCATTCGCCTCTCCAAAACAGTAACGGTGGATACCGTTTCCCCGGCTCCCTTCGCGGCCCCGGAGCCGGGCACCGCCCCCGTGCCGCCTCCCACGCCGGTAACGGCCACCGGGAAGCTCTATGTGGTGGACGTGCTCGAGACGCTACTGAATGTGCGTCGAGAACCGGTCATCCCTCCGAGCAACACCACGGCCAATGTGGTCGCGAAGCTCCCCGACGGCCACCTCATCCGCACAGTCACCAACAAGAAGGAAAACGGCTTCCTGGAGGTGGAGACAAGCCTGAATGGCGCTCTCATCCATGGCTACGTCTTCGCCGAGTACCTTAAACCGGCACCGGGCGCAGCTGAAGTGCCGGTCGCGGCTCCTGCGCCGATCTCGCCTGACACCGGCGTCACGGCCGTCTACATGCCCCGCAAGCCGGGCAGCGTAACGAAGCGCACGGCGCCTGCCAGCGCCCACTCGCTCAACGAAAGCGGCCAACCCGGCCGCAAAGGCGACACAGCCGAGATGCGCCGTGCCGAACTGGCCACCATCATCGACTGGCTGGCCGTGGACAACCCCACCCACAAACGATACCAACCTCAAAGAGGTCTCACGTTCTGCAACATCTACGCGCACGACTACTGCTTCCTTGCCGGGTGCTACCTGCCTCGCGTCTGGTGGACGTCTGCGGCAGTCGAGGCGCTGGCTCAAGGAAAGGCCGTCGAACCGCTCTATGGAAAGACCATCGATGAACAACGTGCCAACGATCTTTTCCGCTGGCTGCGGGACTTCGGCCTGCGGTTCGGCTGGCGGCAGACAGGGACGCTCAGCAAACTGCAGCTGGAGGTGAACCAGGGTGCCGTAGGCCTCATAGTCGCTCGCCGCAAGAACGATGGTCTCTCCGGTCACATCGTCGCGGTTGTGCCCGAGACCGAAAGCCACAGCGCCCGCCGTAGCGCCGATGGGGAGGTGATTGCCCCCCTGCAGAGCCAGGCCGGAACGACGAATTTCCGATACGGCACCGGCAAACGCGACTGGTGGAAGGACGTTACATTCGCCGAGTTCGCCTTCTGGCTTCATGCATAACTTGACATTGCCGGATTTTATCTGAACCGCAGAGACCCAGAGAACACAGAGAAAGACTTTCTAATGAAATCTTTGTGCTTCTCCGTGCCTCCATGGTTATATGAAAAAAAGGCTCATAGCTGATGGCTGATAGCTGATGGCTGATGGCTGATGGCTGATGGCTGATGGCTGATGGCTGATGGCTGATGGCTGATGGTTCATGATAACATCGCTTTTCAAGAGAGTTTCCCACTTTCCCTATTGCCTTGCATCTCTTTGCCTATTTTTCGTTGTGCCCCCACCGGATCATGGGGGTTAATGTGACAATGCCGCAATAAGGAACCTGGTGTCTGCCATGGCAGACACCAAGCCTCCCCCAAGCCCCCTCTTGCCCCTCGGCAACAGCTCCGGGGTTTCCGAAACTTCATCTTTGTGCTTGATCCACCCGGACTTCCTTTTGTAAGAATTGCCAGGTGGGTTTTCCCTGCCCTGCATTCTCACGTATTCAGGCGGCATTTATCCTCAACAACAGCCTTCATGGGCTTTTTCCCGCTAACTTTCAGGAGATGATGGCAAAAACATGAAATCCTCAAAGAAAAGAATCAAAGAACTCAAGAAAAATGGTTTGCTCTTCGTTCTGTTGACCCTCATCACTTTTTTCGCATTTCCCGTATCGATTTCAGCGGCTCTGGCCGAAAGCAGAGTTACAGAAGAACTGCGTGGCAGGATTGGAAAAATTGAAGGAACCGCCACAATGGAGCTCGACTGCCAGGCCATTCACGCCGGCACTGATTTGATACAATTTTATAAAGAGAGGGCTTACGCTCCCATCTGGGTCGATGCCGACAGGCTGAACGATTTGGGAAGAGCTCTGCCCGCCTATCTGCAGGCAGCAAACGAACACGGCCTCGACCCCGAGGACTACCATTTCTCCTGTATGCAGGCCATGGTGAAGAATTTTCAGACCATCACACAAAACCATCACCCTATCCCCGCAAGAGATCTCGCAGACCTCGATATCCTCATGACCGACGCGTTCTTGATCTACGCCTCCCATCTTTCCTCCGGTAAGGTCGATCCCAATCGTCTCTATCCCCAGTGGCTCTCCGAAAAAAACAAGGCCGACGTCATCGGAGGCTTGAAAGACCTCGTAAAACACAGAGACCTGAAAGCGACCCTTCGCCGCTTTGCCCCGCCCCATCAGGAATACTGGGATCTCATGGAAGCGGGCAAGAAACTGCAAAAAACTGTTTCCGCCGGCGGATGGCCCATGTTCCCACCAGGCAAACCCCTTCGACCGGGCGATCATGATGCTCGAATCCCCTTTCTGCGGGAACGCCTGAGGGCCGGCGGGCATCTTCTGGCAGAAGACCCTCGCGATCCTGATACCTTTGACCCCAGCCTCGTTGTTGCCGTCAAGAAGTTTCAGGCGCTCAACGGCCTGGAAGCGGACGCAATCGTAGGGCCGGGTACTATTGCAGCACTCAATGTACCGGCTGAAAAGCGTCTCCAGCAGATTTATCTGAACATGGAAAGATGGCGCTGGCTTCCGAGGCAGTGGAAAGAACGGGATGTGATCGTCAATACGGCATCTTTTTCCTTGCAGGCGTGGCAGGATCAACGGAAGGTCCTGTCCATGAAGGTGATCGTGGGGAAGAATTATCAGAAAACACCCGTTTTCAGCGAACAGATGACCTATCTCGAAATCAACCCTTACTGGAATGTTCCGCGCAGCATCGCCACGAAAGAATTTTTGCCCGAAATCAAGCGGAACCCGGGCTATCTAGCAAGCAATCATTATGAACTGCTGGCGGGATGGAGCAACCCGCCCCAGGCTGTAAACCCCTGGGCTGTCGACTGGAGCAGCGTGTCGGCTCAAAGCTTCCCGTATCGCATTCGCCAGTCTCCCGGTCCCTGGAACGCCCTGGGAAATATCAAATTCATGTTTCCCAACTCTTTTCAAGTCTACCTGCACGATACGCCCAACCGCTATCTTTTCAAAAGGCATCACCGCGCCCTGAGCCATGGGTGCATACGGGTGGAGAAACCCCTGGATCTGGCACTGCTGGTGCTGCAAGACGACCCTGCGTGGACACGGGACCGCATCGAAAACATCATCGCATCGAAAAAAAGACGTATCGTCTCCCTTCCTCGCCCATGGATGGTTCACATTCAATACTGGACGGCCTGGGTTGACGAAGACGGGCAGATCCATTTCGGGCAGGATATTTACGACCGGGACCAGGTTTTGTGGCAGGCTTTGAACGAAACGAAAAGCAGGAAAGCTTAGAGCCTATCCAAAAACCTACCTCGGCAGCGACACCCCCCTTTAATTCCCCCCTCAAGGGGGGTGTCGCAAAGTCCACAGGTGGTTTCTGGATAGGTTCTTATACTGGATCACCATAAATACGCAGCTACTTCTTTGTCGCGGCAGGATGCCGCTCCTACGAAAACGTATGGGTAAACGGCTGCGTAATTACGAAGACCAGTACTTAGCGACAGGGGAAGGTTCCCGGACCGCCCCATCCGAAAAAACGGATCGGGAAAGTCCGGGAAGGATTTCACTTCATGAAACCCCATCCATCAATCGATGGGATCGTTTTCAACCAGGTCCCAGATCCCGCAGGGACATGCCCCGGCGCAGAAACCACAGCCGATGCACCGTTCAGGATCCACCACCATTTCAAAGCCGTCACGGCTCCCTGGAACTTCTTTTCTTGAAATGGCCGTCTGAGGACAAATGGATTCACAAATCCCGCAGTCTCTACAGGCGCCGCACGATGAACACTGGAATGCACAGCTCTCTACACCCTCAAAACCCAGCAAACGGGGGTCGAAATACTCGAGTTTGACCCGCGAATACGGAATCATCTGACGCGCGTCACCCTTGGGGCGTTTGCCCTCCAAGATCTCTGAAATGAATTGCGCCGTCTTTCGGCCCGCTCCTATGGCATCGGTAATGAGCCCCTGTTTCACTGCATCGCCGATGGCAAATATTTGCGGGTCGGTGGTCTGGTTGATGTCGTTGACCTTGATGAACCCGCGCTCCACGCGAACGTTTTCAGGAAGGAAGCTCAAGTCCGGCACATCCCCGA
The DNA here is from genome assembly GCF_027925305.1 of Desulforhabdus amnigena. NCBI lineage: Bacteria > Pseudomonadati > Thermodesulfobacteriota > Syntrophobacteria > Syntrophobacterales > Syntrophobacteraceae > Desulforhabdus > Desulforhabdus amnigena. The sequence goes on from NZ_BSDR01000001.1 coordinate 1,689,883, forward strand.
TAGAAATGATGACCGTATCCGCGGGAATCACCTCACCCGAAGTGAGCTCCAGTCCCTCTTCCGTGACGGCTTTGCTGAAGCAGGGGTAGCGGAACTTTGCGCCGATCGCCTCGGCGGCCATGCGTTCCTTGCCGAAAGAAAGAGGCGGTTGAATGTCCACGAGAGTGATGTCTTGAGCTCCAAGGCGGTGTGCCTCGGTGGCCACATCGCAGCCCACGTTCCCCGCACCGATGATCACCACCTTCCTGCCCACCTGAGCCTCGCCGGACTTGGCCCGGCGCAGGAAATCGAGAGCCGGAATCAGCCGTTCCTTGCCGGGCATGGGGATGACACGGGGCTTCTGGGCCCCCACGGCAATCACGATAAAGTCGTAGTCGACCTTGAGGGCGTCGATGTCCTGTTGAGTCAAACGCTGCTGCAGGTGAACATGAGGCAGCACTTTCCGCATGCGTTCGAGTTCTGCATTGAGCACATCTTCGGGAATTCGCGAACCGGGGATGGCCGCGGAAATTTTACCGCCCAGCTTTTCGCTCATATCGTAGACAACGGCCTCATGTCCCTTCAGCCGCAGTTGCCAGGCCACGGAAATACCCGCGGGCCCACCACCGATGACGGCCATCCGTTTTCCCGAAAGAGGCGGCAGCTCCGGCAGTCTGGCTTTTACGCTGGCCTTGCCCAGTTGAGTGATGTCCACGGAAGGCATTTTCACCGTCTGACGCGTACAGGATTGCATGCACAGGTTGGGGCAAAGATACCCGCACACGGTGGCCGGAAAGGGGGTATAACTGAGGGCCAGGTCGACGGCCTCGTCTGTACGGCCTTCGCGCACGAGACGCCATCTTTCATGAACGGGAATGCCCGTGGGACAACTGGCTTCACAGGGTGCCGCATACTTGCGGTTTTCCCAAACCGGCACCCAGCGGCGCAGATTTCCGCTGGTAATGACAGGAATCGGGCTCCGGTCAAGATCTGTCAAGTCTCCGATCAATCCCCCCTTGCCCAACTCCTTGTCCCAGACTTCCGCACGGAAGGCACTCATGGAACTTCTCGGCCGGGCAAATTTTTCCTGCGGAGTCCTGGCTGCCAGCAGTTGCCATTCATCACGCCGGGAAAGTTGAGGCAGCAGGTCACTCTGTCTGATCGCTTCCAGATAGATTTCAAGATTCTTTACCAGCCAATCCCAATCTTCATCTGGAAGAGGGATCAGCTTGGCATCGGCCTGGCTGTACCCCTTGCAGGGTCCTCTGAAGTAAATTTTCCCGCCGACCATTCCCACGCAGGGACGGTAACCGATGACATTGTCGGGCATCTGAGGGTTGTGGCCGCAGATGACGGCGATGCCACCGGCCATGAATTCGGCAAAGTAATCCCCCACCGAGCCCAGCACCCAGAGTTCGGGAGGATCGAAGCGGGGATTGCGCTTGGTCATGGTCATACCACGGGCACCGATGTTACCCGCCACATAGACCTTTCCCTGGGCCATGCCATTGCATGTTCCATTGCCGGCATTGCCGTGGACGATGATATCGGCTCCCGCATTCAACCATCCCACGTCGTCCGATCCAGGCCCTTCCAACTCGATAAGCGTATTGGGAAACCCCAGCGACCCGACACGCTGTCCGGAAGAACCTTTGACTTTTACATAAACTTTCTCTTCGCCGGCCTTCCACAGCCGCCCGCCGATGCCGTGTTGCCCGTAGGCCTCCACTTCCAGATTTCGGTATCCCTCTGCCACCGCCTTCTGAATGCGCTCCTCCAATATGCGCGATTCAATGCGATGGCCGTTTTCCATACCGGAAATCCGACAAACCTGTTGATAGTCCATAACAAATTCTCCGTATCAGCTGGACAGCCCATGATCGAACGGTTCATATCCCGAGAAATTCCGTCGAAAACCGTCCTTCACGCGCTGCTTGCTACACCACATAATTGATCTGAAGACGATCGGCTGCCGCCTTATCGTTGATCGCCAAAGCATCAGACATTCCAATGGGAAGTGAAGTGGAGCGGCCAAGAGGCGCCATGATCTTCTTCAATTCCATGTCAAAGCTGAGGAATACATCCACCACTCGTTCCGCCACTTTCTCCGGATCCAGGCGACGATAGAGGCGAGGGTCCTGAGACGTAATGCCCTTGGGGCAGAGGCCGATATTGCAGATGTTGCAGCGATCGGCTTCCGAACCCACGCAACCGGCGGCCGCCTGCATGATGTATTTGCCCGTCTGCACGACACTGGCTCCCAGCATGATGAGAGCCGCGGCATTGGCTGCCAGTTTCCCGTTCTTGCCGATGCCTCCACCTGCAATGAGTGGGATTTCGTTCTGTTTGCCCAGCCCGACTAGGTTCAGGTAGCAGTCGCGAATATTGCTGGCAATAGGATGCCCCATGTGATCCATGGAAACGGTGTAGGCGGCGCCTGTTCCACCATCTTCACCATCGATGCCCAGGGCAGCCGCATAGGGATTGCGCGTCAGGTTGTTCAAGACGGCAAGAGACGTCGAACTGGCTGAAATTTTAGGATACACGGGCACTCTGAATCCCCAGGCCATGTACATGGACTGGATCATTTTTGCCACGGATTCCTCAATGGAATACTGAGTCTGATGCGTCGGAGGACTCGGCAGACTCACTCCCGTGGGAACACCGCGGATGGCTGCGATCAGCTTGTTGACCTTGTACCACATGAGCAACCCGCCGTCGCCGGGCTTGGCTCCCTGGCCGTATTTGATTTCGATGGCGCAGGGATCTTCTTTCATTTCGGGGAGCGCATGAATGATTTCGTCCCAACCGAAGTAGCCACTTGCGATCTGCAAAACGACATATTTGAGGAAACGGGACCGCAGAAGCCTCGGCGGGCATCCGCCTTCACCGGTGGCCATACGCACGGGCATACCCATTTCCTCGTTGAGGTAGGCGACCCCCATCTGGAGTCCTTCCCACATGTTGGGGGAAAGGGCCCCAAAGGACATGCTTCCGATCATGAGGGGATAGATTTCCCGTACGGGAGGAATCCAACCCTGTTCGTTGTAGAGCTTGAGGTTCTCTTCGGGAGGCAGGATCCTGCCCAGAAGAGTCCGCAGCTCGAATTCGTGACGGCCCGCATCCAGAGCGGGGTCGGTCAGCATGGAAATTCGAGTGAATTTGATGCGGTCGAGGACTCCACCCTGTATGGCATCGGGAACATTCCTGCGGCCTCCGCGGCTCCGGGGCTGCCCTCCCCTGTTGAGGTGGAATCTGAACTTGTCCATTTCATCGGAACGCACCGGCATGATGCAGTCGTTGGGGCAAACCAGGGAACAGGTGGCACATCCCACACATGCGTAAGCCGGATCCGTCTTTTGGCGAATGCCGTAGTACACCTCGTAAACGTTGGATGGGGCCTTCTTGTTGAGCCCAAGCTCCGCGAGAGCGGGTACCTGAATGGATCTTTTCCTGTGAACCCCCAGCTCGATGGCGTGTACAGGACAGACGGCCGTGCAGCGCCCGCACAAGGTACACTTGTCCTTTTGCCAGTGAATCTGCCACGGCAGGTCTTTGACGCTCAGTGTGGAAGGGGTAATGAGTCCATTTGATTGCATATTTTAACCTCCTGACGGTCAGGCCGTACGATTGCAGTATCCAGATGCATGGGCTGGAAGTCTTTACTTTTGTCACGATCGGGGATAGAGGCATCCAGACCGCAAATTTCCGAAGAGAAGGCGTAGAGCCCGGGTCTGCCCCCCACAACGCCGGGGCGCAATTTCTTGCGGTCCTGGACCATAAACACCGACTTGTCCGGAAGGACACCGATCACACAGTTCGGCCCGTCGATGATCAGACGCCGACAGGAGTGCTTCAATTCCTTCAACAGTCCGCCATTGGGATGCTGCTCCAAATCCTTGTCCTGCAGGGGGGTAATGATATGCTTGTAGGCTTCGATGCCGAGTCCCAGGCGATTCATGGTGTAGTGGAGAATGTGCGTGAAAACCTCCGAATCCGATTGATAGCCCATGTACCCGGGAAAGCCCCGCGATGAGAGAAACTCCCTGATGGGAATGAACGCTGTGTTCTCACCATTGGTCATGGTGGAAATGCCCTGGATAAAGAAGGGATGGCAGGCATAGAGATTGATGGCGTAGTTGGTATTCTGCCTTCCCTGGGCCATGATGACGCGCGCCTGGAGCTCCTCGCGATCCAGCTGGAGGTATTCGGCAACCGTCATGGGATCTCCCAGTTCCTTGATCATGATCACATCCGGCCAGAAGCTGTAAACGATCATGTCCTGATTCTCATCGCCCATCTGGCGGAGCTGGATTCGGATCATCATCAAACGGTAGTCAATTTCTTCCTGGCTCAGACCCTCCCAGCTTTCCGGGTATTCATAAGCCCGAATCAGATACCTGTCACGCTTGGGGACCCCCGGTGGGGGTGAAGTTTTGGGAACCTTAATGGACATTTTGTACTTGGTCATGAATCCAATGTTGATCATGAACTGATCCAGACGTTTCATGCCCTCATTGGTGAAAATGCCCGAGAGAATGGGCGCCCCTTTGAGTTCCTCGAAAGGACCACCCAAATCACTTAAAAACAGGCCTACACCTGAACCATCATGTCCCTCACGCATCACATCAAGAGCTCGAATCGCCATGATGGGAGACTGAGGCTCTTCACTCGTCACTGCGAATAAACGACACATCGCACTCACTTCTCCTTTGCTAACTCAAATAAGCTCATTCCAATCAAATGAGCTGAACGAACCGCACTGTGAACCGGACACAAGGTTTCCCCGGTAGATCTTTCTCTTGGGTTCCCGCCGAGCAATGCCCCCACATCAGCGCGACACTAAACGTTGATGGCCTCGCAAAAATCCCAGAAAACCGTTATTTCGTCATGCCGGCAAAAGCCGAAATCCGGTGCTTTTAGCAAATTACAAAAATCCTGGACCCCGGTTTCCACCGAAATGACGACTTCTTACGAATCCATAAACGTTGAATCTTTAACATTTTCCAATAATAATGGAAGGATCATTTTCCGTGCATCTCGATTCGAAACGCTGCCGGCAACTTTTTCCCTCCCGCATGGGATTTCGTTTTTAGTCAGAATTATATTTCATAGCAGGAATCTAGTAAACTACCAAATTCATTGAGTTGTTTGCAATGAAAAATTTAGAGCCTCTCAGTCCATTTGAAACGGACCAACCGCATTTTTTGAATGGATCCAGCGGCATTTCCCTGAAAACCAAAAGGAAGAAGTTCAACCCTACGAAAAAACTGGAAAACCGTAGCCATTTCATACTTCGGGTGCCTCAAATCAGACAGCCATCAAACATAACTCAATTTTCAAACCCTTTCCAGATATCCTGCAAGTTTTCCCCTTCGCAGGTCTCACACAGGATTAAACCATTGCAAATTCTTACAGGGTTTGTTATCGCCTTCTGGGGCTTTTTTATGTTCGCGGCAATCCAATTCCGGCATCAATTGCTCCGGTTCTGGGGGGGTCCCTCATTATGGGGGGGACAAATTGAATGATTCCAGAATAATAGACACATACGCAGGGAGGCATGGAAATTTGGTTCCAAAAGCAGTTTTTGTAAACAATGAAAATCGAGCCGTAATTTTGTGTTCCCGATGTGGTAAGGAAAAAATCACCGATGCTTCAAAATTCTTGGGACAGTCCAAACCCATTAGAGTGAAATGCAACTGCGGGTTCAGCTTTCTCATTACCTTTCAAAGACGAAGACACTATCGGAAATCGGTCTTTCTTTCCGGTATTTATTCGAAACTCGAATATCCCATGGATTCGGGAAGAATGGAGATCGAAGACATTTCCCGCACGGGCCTGAGGTTCAGAACTCAGGATACCCATCATCTGCGGGAAGGGGATATCGTTAGACTCGAATTCGCTCTGGACGACGCTCATAACACACCATTGGTTTTAACCGTCGAATTGAAGCACGTCTCCGCTTCCCGGGTGGGTGGAGAATTTTGCGATCCAAATGTCCCAAAAGCTCTGGCGTTTTATCTCCTTCCCTAACTGCTCTTTCACGGGTTTATCAGCGAATGGATCAAATCATGACATCCTTAAAAGCCATCGACATCGACAAACGCATCATTTTCGCCCTGGACGTTGAATCCTCCGACGAAGCCAAAAAATGGGTCATAAAGTTGGAGGAGCGTGTGAAATTCTTTAAGGTCGGTCTGCAGCTTTTTCTGGCAGGCGGGTTCGATATCATCGAATGGATTGTGAAACGCGGCCTGGAAGTGATGGTGGATCTCAAGTTTTTCGATGTTCCCCAGACAGTTGCCTCAGCCGTCGCTCAACTCAGGGGACGGGGCATTTCCCTGGCAACGGTTCACGGAAACGACGCCATCCTTGAAGCGGCCGCGAAAGCCAAGCACGATGTTAAAATATTGGCCGTTACGGTTCTCACCAGCCTGGATCAGGGGGATATTCACGACCTGGGTTTTCAATGCTCACCGGAAGAACTCGTTCTTTCCCGCGCCCGGAGGGCTCTGCAACATGGCTGCGACGGAATCGTCTCCTCCGGCCTGGAAGCCCCCAAGCTCAGAAAAGAGTTGGGTGAGAAGTTTTTGGTCGTTGTACCTGGAGTGAGACCGGTACTGAACCGGACGGACGACCAGAAGAGAACAGTGGATGTGAAAGAGGCCTTCCTGAACGGGGCCGATTATGTCGTTATCGGACGCCCTATCCGGCAGGCTCCGGACCCCCTCCGGCTCATAGCTGGAATGCAGGCTCAAATCCAGGAAGCTCTTGAAGAACGATCACAGATCATTTCATGATAGCTACATAAAAAATGCGGGGTATTCTTTACCCCGCATCATAACACGCTGCAAATTTTATTTTTTCTCGGGAGAACGTCACATCTTTCGGATACTGAAATCAGGCGGCCTTCCGGATCTGTGTCGTTTCCTCGTAACACACGGGATTTTCCAGCTTTTCAAGTGGAAAATTATAAAAAACCCGCCGTCCTTCTTCATCGACGACCCGTAAATCATTCGACTGCTTCAAGTCGCCCATCACCACAGAAAAATGTTTTCCGTATTTTTCCTTGACCATGTCCAGCGGAATTTCATAAGCAATATATCTGGTGATCCCTTTTGCACTCAACTGCATTGTCACTTTGGGAGCGGTCAACGACTCACAGGCGGTCAGAACGAGTATCGGGCCCGATCCAGTAAAAATCATTCCCGCTTTCATCGTTTTCCACCTTTCTTCTGCGTTGTGCTATTGAAAACCTCCACGCTTCACACCCCTCCACGGAATATGAAGCTCCACTTTTTACTTAATTAATTTAAGTACTCGCATAATATTCGTCAATTGCTATCCAATAAAGACAATAAAGGATTCCTCTCAGAACAAATGAACACTTCAAATTCAAATCAGAAGCATCTTGTCATCACTTACGGCATCGCCTTTGAGCTTGGCAAATTCGTTCAACAGGTCCTGCACCGTCAGCCGTTTTTTTTCCTCACCCGCCACATCCAAAATGATTCCCCCCTCGTGCATCATGATGAGTCGGTTTCCCAATTCCAGCGCATGCCTCATGTTGTGAGTCACCATGATGGAAGTAAGTCCCATCTCCAGGATCAACTCCCGGGTCAGTTTCAATACCTGCTCGGCCGTGGGAGGGTCCAGCGCCGCCGTATGTTCATCGAGGAGTAGCAAACGCGGTTTCTGTAGAGTGGCCATGAGGAGGGTGAGAGACTGGCGCTGTCCCCCCGAAAGCAACCCCACTTTGTCCTTCAAACGATATTCCAACCCCAGTCCCAGAAGGCGGATTCTTTCCTGAAAGGCTTTGTGGTCCTGACGGGTCACCCCCCAGCGCAGTCCCGGCTTTTTCCCCCGCCGGCCGGCCAGGGCAAAGTTTTCTTCAACGGTCATGGAAGCGCATGTACCCGTCAGGGGATTTTGAAAAACCCTGCCGATGTAGGCTGCCCGGCGATGCTCGGGCCATTGGGTCACGCGTTCTCCGGAAATGAATATATCGCCTCCACTGGGAAGGAAAGTCCCGGCAATGAGGTTCAAGAGGGTGGACTTTCCCGCTCCGTTGCTCCCGATCACCGTTACGAAGTCTCCCTTCTGGACCAGGCAGTTCACGGAACGGATTGCCACCACTTCATTGATGCTTCCCTCGTTGAAGACTTTCCTGAGATTTCTTATTTCGAGCAAAATTCAACTCCTGGCCACCACCCATGCGATAGGCATTCAAGCGTGTATCCGTCGCACACGTTTCTTGAGCATGGGAAACATGAGGCAGATCACCACCAGAATGGCCGTGATCAAGTTGAGATCACTGGGCGTCAGCCTCAGGAAACCTACCTGATACGAAAGAGCCACCACAATGGCGAAGCGGTAAACGAGAGACCCTACAATGGCGCTCAGTGTCTGTCGCAGAACACTCTGTTTCCCCACCAGACTTTCCCCAAGAATGACCGAGGCCAAGCCCGCTACAATAGTGCCGATCCCCATTCCCACATCGGCAAACCCCTGACTTTGGGCCACCATTCCGCCGGCCAAAGCCACCAGGGCATTGGAAAGGCTCACACCGATGAGGATCATGTTGTCGGTGTTCACCCCTTGTGAGCGGATCATCTGAGGATTGTCCCCTGTTCCACGCAGAGCGAGCCCCAGGTGAGTGTGCAGGAAAATGTCCAGGACCACTTTGCAGCCTAACGCCACAACCAGAAAGATCAGTGGCGCCACAAGATACCGCGGAATTCCCGGAAAAGCGAGCGCATCAAAAATGGTCGTCTGATGGAGAAGCGCCAGATTCGGCCGCCCCATGATGCGAATATTGATGGAATAAAGGGCGGTCATAGTGATGATGCTGGCCAGAAGGCTCATGATGCGAAGCTTCGTGGCCAGAAGAGCCGTAACGCACCCGGCAAGCGCTCCTGCCACCATGGCCAGCCCAAGGCTGGTAAAGGGGTCCCACCCCTGGAGCATGAAGCTTCCCGTTACAGCCGCTCCCAGGGGAAGGGTCCCGTCCACCGTGAGGTCTGGAAAGTCCAGCACACGGAAGGTGAGATAAACTCCCAACACCATGACGGCATAAACCAGACCTTGTTCGATGGAGCCTACAAAAGTGTAAAGAGACATATCCTACAGCAACCTCATTGTGCTAAAGGACCTGGTCCGCACGTTTCAAAACGGATTCGGGCAGGGTCACTCCCATTTTTTCGGCCGCCTGTTTATTCACGACCAGCTTCAGATCCTTGAGGGTCTCGACAGGCATGGTACCGGGATTTTCGCCTTTCAGAATCCGTACGGCCATCTCCCCGCTCTGCCGCCCAAGGCGGTAGTAATCGATGGCAACCGCCGCAACGGCTCCGCGGGGTACGGAATCGATATCTGCGGCAAAAAGAGGAATCCGGTTGTCGGTGCATACCTTCACAACAGCATCAAATGCCGAAACCACCGTATTGTCGGTCGGGATATGAACGGCGTCCACTCTGCCCACCAGGCTCTTGGCCGCCAGGAACACGCCGCTGGAATTGCTCACGGGAGCCTCCACGACTTCCATATTCCTTTTGGCGACTTCTTCCTTGATCTGTTTGAGGGAGGTCAGAGAATTGTCTTCACCGGAATTATAGATCACACCCAGCCGTTTCACTTTGGGGGCGATCTCGATAATGAGATCCATCTGCCGGTCCACAGGGCTCCGGTCCGTAGTTCCCGTAACATTGGCGCCGGGCTCTTCGAGACTCTTCACGAGCCCTGCCCCCACGGGGTCCGTAACGGATGAAATCACAATGGGAATGGTTTTAGTAGCGTTGACACACGCTTGAGAAGTGGGGGTCGCGATGGTATAAATGAGATCTACATTGTTTCCCACAAAGGATTTGGCGATGCTGTTAGCCGTAGCCATATTCCCCTGGGCAATCTGAATATCGTAAGTTACATTCTGCCCTTCGACGTATCCGTTGTCCTTCAGAGCATCGATGAAGCCCTTCCTTGCGGCATCCAGCGCCGGGTGTTCCACAATCTGTGAAATCCCGATGGTGATTTTCTTCTCATCCGCAGAAGCAATCCCTGCCATGCCCAAAACCAAAACTAAGGTCAGAAAGCTCTTCCAGAAACGCATCATGGCAATCTCCCCCATTGAAAGGTAAACAAAAGCCTATCCGGAAACCTCCTATGGACTTTGTCCCCCTCAGTCACCCCTCGAGAAGAGAATTGAAGGGGGATGTCCGCTGCCGAAGATCGGTTTTTCAGATAGGCTCTAAGAACCCATCCAAACCCTCTTCACCCCAATGGACTGAAACGAGCCGAGGGAAATTTTTGGATGAGCGCCGCAGCAGCAAATCCAAGACAATAAAACCGGGTGGCACATTACAACTAAACGTTCTCCCACCCTTGCGAAAAACTGATCATAAACTCTTCCGTAAGGCAAGACATTTTCCCCATAACTGAACCGACCAAACAAAGCAAGAGATTAACCGCGGGCGGGCACATTTTGCACGCCGTAGGAAGGGGAGGCTGAATCGGCCTTCAGGGAACCGCCCATGTGCAAGAACCTTGGATCGGGAGGTTTCCAACAAGGGAAGAGTCTTCAGTTGACAAATTCCGAATTTCCCAGTAACGGATTGGAATTAATGCGACATTGTCACATTAAGTATGTTATGAATATTTTATATTGATTTTCTCATGCAATGCAGCATGGGGTACATGCTGCATTGTTCCTATGCGACAACGGCGAGGGAATGGCTGTGGCCCGTTTCTCACTTTCTGACGGATTGGAGCCCTCAGCATGAATACCGAACAATTGTTAGTGTTTGGCATTCTCGCGGCAACGCTGGTCCTGTTCGTCTGGAACCGCTGGCGCTACGACCTTGTGGCGTTGGGGGCCCTGCTGGCTGTCGCCGGCCTGACCCCGACCGATCAGGTCTTCGCGGGCTTCGGACACCCCGCTGTCGTGACGGTAGCGGCCGTATTGGTGCTCAGCCGCGGATTGCTCAATGCCGGTGTTGTGGATACTATCGCGCAATCCCTCGGACGGGTGGGAAACCAGCCCATGATCCAGGTGGCGACACTCACAGGGGTTGTAGCGCTGTGCTCCGGATTCATGAACAACGTGGGCGCCTTGGCGTTGCTCATGCCCGTTGCCATCTGGATGTCGCGCCAAAGCAGTCGCCCTCCTTCCCTATTGCTCATGCCCTTAGCCTTCGGCTCATTGCTCGGCGGTACGATCACTTTGATCGGAACGCCACCAAACATCATCATTGCCGCATATCGAGCACAAACGGGAGCGCCCCCCTTCGGAATGTTCGAATTCTTCCCCGTGGGGATAGGGATCACTTTGGTTGGAGTGCTCTTTATCTCCCTGGTGGGCTGGCGACTCACGCCAAAGCGGGAAAAACAGGGAACACCGGAGGAACTTTTTCAAATCGGTGACTATATCAGCGAAGTCCGCGTTACCGAGCATTCGAAGGTCCTCGGTCAAACCCTCCATGATTTGCTTTCCCTGATGGAAAGTGAATCGGACGTAACCATTGTCGGACTTTTCCGCGGTAAACAGCGGCACATGGCGCCTTCCATGTATGCAGTTCTTCAGGCGGGCGATATTCTTATGGTCGAAACCGATCCCGAAAGCCTGAAGGGCATGATTGACGCCGCAGGTCTTGAACTGGCCGAAAGCGGCGACATTGGTAAGGGAGATCTCGGGGCCGACGATGTCAGCATCATTGAAGCCATCGTCGCCCCTGAATCCCTGCTCCTTGGACGTACGGCAGCCAACCTCGATATGCGCGCACGTTATGGCGTGAATGTGCTCGCGGTGGCGCGTCAAGGGCAGCGGGTGCGGGAGCGGCTGAGCAAGATCCGTTTCAATATCGCGGATATCCTACTGCTGCAGGGCCGCACGGATTCGTTGCAGGCAGCCCTGTCTGCCTGGGGATGCCTGCCGCTTGCGGAGCGGGGATTGCGCATCGGTAAACCACGAAAGGTTTTCCTGGCAGCCGCTATCTTTGTCGCGGCCCTGGCGTTGGTCGCGTTCAATTTGCTGCCTGCCCAGGTCGCCCTGGTCGGAGCGGCGGTTGTCATGGTGCTCAGCGGACTTCTTACTCTCAAGGAAGCCTATAAGAGCATCGATTGGCCCATCATCGTGCTGCTGGCAGCCATGATCCCCGTAGGGCAAGCGCTTGAAAGCACCGGCGGAGCCCAACTCATTGCCGATCAGTTGCTGCGGGTCGCTCGCTCTTCCTCTCCGGCGGAGACTCTTGCAATTCTCATGGTCGGAACGATGCTGCTCTCGAACGTGGTCAACAATGCCGCCGCCGCGATCTTGATGGCCCCCATCGCAATTGGTGTGGCGCACGGCATGGGCTCCTCCCCTGACCCACTCCTGATGGCGGTGGCAATCGGTTCTTCCTGCGCGTTCTTGACCCCGATCGGCCATCAATCGAACGCGCTGGTAATGGCTCCCGGCGGATACAGGTTCGGCGACTACTGGCGTTTGGGACTCCCTCTGTCCGTGCTGGTCGTAGGAGTGGCCGTCCCTCTGATCATGTGGTTCTGGCCCCTCTAATGCCTCCGGGCGGAAAATGTTCTCATCCTACTGGAACCTGCAGGTCAAAACATCCCGGATATGACCGCAGTCATCCAGTCTTCTATGGATGTCCGCCGTTCAACCCGGTGACCGGACGGAAGCATCGCCTCGAACTCCTTCCATTGGGCAGCCAGAAAACCGCTCATGATGACCCTTGGATACCTGCGCCATTCCGATCCCCTCAGCACTTCGCGCAGGCAGGGCCATTCGATATTCATGAGAAGGAGGTCGGAAGGTTCCCGCAGCACTTCCAGTTCCCGTGCCACGAGCAGTTTCACTCTCTCTTCCACATGATTCGCACGGACGTTTTGCAGGGCAACAGCCACTGCGAGAGGGATGCAGTCCAGTCCCACAACACGGGTGGCTCCCAGCAGCGCACCGGCGATGGCAAGGATTCCCGTTCCCGTGCCAAGGTCCACAACCGTTTTCACCGGAACCGCCTTGAAAAGCTCAGCCATCGTCAAGAGACAACCCCTGGTGGTGGGATGAAGGCCCGACCCAAATACCAGGCCGGGATTCATGCGGATGAGATAGCCCCCCTCGGGATGAATCGGTTCTTCTTCATCTTTTCCCGTATGAATGAGAAATGGTCCTACCCGCTGGTCAGAGAGTGACACATGCTGCCACTGCTCGTAATCCAGGCTGTAGGCCCCGTTCAGTATCCATCCGGACTGGTCCTGAATCCAATGTTTCACTGCACTTTCCGATTCGCGATCAAAAAAGAGGTAGTAAAAAGGCGGTTCAGGCCAGAGCCCCAGAAATCCCGGCAAGGCGGGTTCCGTTCCAGGAGAACGAGGTCCCCGGCATTCATAGACAAATAGGTGTTGAGGGAGGTTGTTTGAATTTTCCATAGAGTATCCCGTAAGTACAGCGATTCCATCACTCGACATGATTCCAGCGGAGCTTTGCTTCTGCATATAATTTTAAGATATTGTATGAATTTTATCTTCCGGACCCGGGCTTCCCAAGTACACACGGGACCTTTGACTTTTTGATCCAGATGGTCCATTTTGTTGGCTGCAGAGAGAAGGACTCATGACATCCTCACACGGAATTCAGGGGAGAGAAAAAGATGCAGATTATACAAACACCCGTCGGCAACATGGAAGTGTTTTGTTATCTGGTTTACGATGAGACAACCATGGAAGGCATCCTCATCGACCCTGCGGGAGATACAGACCGTTTGCTCAAGATTCTGCAGGAAAAGGGAGTGAAACTCAAGTACATCGTGAACACTCACGGACACGCCGACCACACCTGCGGCAATGACCGGTTGCGAGAGGCAACGGGCGCCAAGGTGGTCATGCATGCCCTGGACGACGTCTTTTTCCAGCGCCCGGAAAGTAAAGCCTTTACCAGGATGATGGGCTTTGAAAACTCTTCCCCTGCGGACATTCAGGTTCAGGACGGCGACGAACTTTCCTTCGGAAACCTCACCATGAGATTTCTTCACACTCCCGGCCATACTCCCGGAGCCTGCTGCATTCTCATCGACGGCAATCTCTTTACGGGCGATACTCTCTTTGTGGGTGCCGTGGGCCGGACCGACCTCCCTGGAGCATCCTTCGATGAGCTGCTCCGCTCCCTCGAAACCAAAATCATCACCCTGCCTCCCGAAACCATCGTATGGCCGGGCCACGACTACGGTGATCGCCCGCACTCTACCGTCGGCCATGAAATGAAAACCAACCCTTACATTACGGACTTCATAACGGAAAATGACTAGCGGACAAAGGCTTTTTTCCACAATCACATTTTCGTCGCCTCTGGGCTGGATTCTCACGGCAGCCGGTCCCGAAGGCATCTGCCTCCTTCACTTCTGCGGCCCGGTCCAGCCATCGGAGTCTCAAGAGCAGGAAATCATGGGCAGAGAATACCCGGGATGTAAAATCAAACCGGACGCTCCGCCCCCTTTGCTCTCGGAAACAAAAAAAGCCGTCCTGGAGTATCTCACTCACGGCACTCCCCTTCCCCCTCTGCCTCTCGACGTGAGCAAAGGCACGCCCTTTCGCCGGAAAGTTTGGAAAGCCCTCTGCGATATCCCTCATGGGGAGACCCGCTCTTACCTGGATATCTCCAAGGCCATCGGGCAACCTCGAGCCTCTCGCGCCGTGGGACAGGCTTGCGGCAGCAACCCCGTCGCCATCCTCATTCCCTGCCACCGCGTACTGGCCGTGGGGGGAAAACTTGGGGGATATACCGGGGGATTGGACATCAAGGAGGCATTATTGAAGTTGGAGCGGGGTGCCGGGTTGGGAAGATCGGGAAACAGGTGACCGGATCATTTGAGCACAGTTTTTTGATTTTCGCTGAATCTCTGTGGGTAATGCAAAATGGTCTGCAATATGGTCTGAAATAACGGAGGACAATGTTGAAAGAAAAAAATCTGAAGCTGAAGGAGCAGATCACAGCGCCAACCGGAAAACTGGGGGTACTGATCCCCGGCATCGGTGGAGCCGTGAGCACAACATTCATCGCTGGAGTCGAACTCGTACGCAAAGGGCTCGCTTCGCCCATCGGCTCCCTGACTCAACTGGGAACCATTCGGCTCGGGAAACGTTTTGAACGCAGATCTCCCAGGATCAAGGATTTCGTTCCCTTGGCATCCCTCGACGATCTGGTTTTCGGGGGCTGGGACCTCTATGAGGCCAATGGTTACGAGGCCGCTATGTTCGCCCGCGTTCTCAAACGCGAACACATCGAACCGATCAAGGACTTCCTGCGCGGCATTACCCCCATGAAAGCCGTTTTCGACCGTCGTTTCGTTAAAAATCTCGATGGAAAATACATCAAGGAGGAAAACAACCTCCGCGCCCAGGTGGAAGCTTTGAAGGAAGACATTCGTCGGTTCAAGGATCAAAACGGGTGCGAACGCTGCATCATGATCTGGTGTGGAAGCACGGAAGTCTACCTTCAATGCGAAGAAATCCACCAATCCGTCGAGGCACTCCAGAAAGCCATCGATGCCAACGATTCCCGGATTCCCCCCAGTATGCTCTATGCCGTCGCAGCCATGGAAAGCGGCATTCCCTTCATCAATGGCGCACCCAACCTCACGGTGGATGTTCCGGCCATGGTGGAAATGGCTTCACAAAACAATCTTCCCATCGCGGGCAAGGATTTCAAAACCGGCCAGACCCTCATGAAGACCATCCTGGCTCCCGGCCTCAAATCCCGCATGCTGGGCCTCGAGGGGTGGTATTCCACCAACATTCTCGGCAACCGCGACGGACTGGTCCTGGACGACAAGGATTCCTTCAAGACCAAAGAGGAAAGCAAGCTTTCCGTCCTCGAATACATTTTGCAGCCCCAGCTCTATCCATCCCTCTACAAGAACTACTATCACAAGGTCACCATCAACTATTATCCGCCTCGCGGGGACAACAAGGAAGGTTGGGACTGCATCGACATCTTCGGATGGCTGGGGTACCCCATGCAGATCAAAGTCGACTTCCAGTGCCGTGACAGCATCCTGGCCGCTCCGCTGGTCCTGGACCTGGTGCTCTTTATGGACCTGGCCCAGCGGGTGGGCTTGAGCGGCATTCAGGAATGGCTCTCTTTCTACTTCAAGAGCCCCATGCACAAAGAGAACCTCTATCCCGAGCACGATCTTTTCATTCAGAGCATGAAGCTCAAGAACACCTTGCGCTATCTCATGGGTGAAGACCAGATCACCCACTTCGGGCTCGATTATTATATGAAAGACGACGAGAACGAGGAGAAATAGGGGGATTTTCAGGCAGCCTCTAACTTTTTACATTGTCGGATTTCATCTCAACCACGGAGACACGGAGGGCACGGAGATTTCATTTGAAGGTCTTTCTCCGTGCTCTCCGTGTCTCCGTGGTTAATGTGACACTGCCGCGCTAAAAGACTCACTTTTTGAAAATACGGATGACCCATATGACAGAACACAGTCACACGTTTGTGGAAAATTATGAAGGACTGGTGGCTTTCGGACTTTCGCGTGAAGTGGACGAAAAGTCACTCATGTACTACCTGCAAAAATTCTCCGACGATGATCTCCTCAAGGTCATAATGCCCCGGATGAGCGATGCAGAAATCGAACATGTCTTCGTGATGATCAGCAACCTCATGAGAAAGCATCTGGACGACAATGAATATCACAAACTCTTCCTCAAGGAGGAGGGACATTCGCACCACCATTCTCACGAAGAGTGAGACCGCACCCAATCCGTGATGCCGTCCAATACCCGTCGATTCTGCTCGGGCAGCCGGACGGCCAATCGAATGAAGTGTTCGTTCAGCCCTTCGAAGGAACTGCAGTCACGAATGAGAATTCCACGGGAATGGAGCAGCTCCTCCTGCAAAACAGCGGCTGGAGGAAGCTTCCTTCCCAGTTCCACAAGCAGATAATTGGCCCGTCCCGGGTAGACCTTCAAGCCATCCAGTTTTTCCAGCTGCCGCGCAAATTCCGTCCTTTCATGTTCCACCAGCTTCAGAGTCTCCCGCCGGTAGGCGTCCTGGCCGAGGCAGAAGGCACCGGCTATCTGAGCCAGCGTATTGACGGACCATGGGGGCAGGAAATGGCGCATGCGGGCCGCAATATCATCGGAAGTCAGCAGGTATCCCAGACGCAACCCCGGAATGCCGTAGAACTTCGTCATGGATCGAATGAGGACCAGCTTGCATGATTCCGTGAGAGTCCGCTTCAGCGATTCCTCTTCACAAAAATCCACGAAGACTTCATCCACGATACAGACAATGCCGCCCGGCCGGCTTTTTTCGCGAATCCACTCCCGTACGGCCGGCGAGAGCAGTGTGCCTGAAGGGCTTCCCGGATGTGTGAAGAGGATGGCCTCGGGGGAAACCTTGTCGCACAGGGTATCCAGTTGTTCCACCGTGGGCTGGAAATGGGTATCGGGCACAGTCACCACCCGCTGCATTTCCACACCCTGCAGTTCAAACGCCTTGCGGTATTCCCCAAAGGTCGGGAGCACCACCCCGCCCTTTCGCATCTCCAGGGCCCTCGGCAGCCAGTAGATAAGCTCCGTTGAACCGTTACCGACGACAATCCGGTTTTCTGGAAGGCCATGAAAGCGCGACAGGGCTTCGATGAGGGAACGATTGGCGATGTCGGGATAGTGCTGCAGGCGGTGGAAGCAGGTGGTGAACTCTTCCATGAGACCGGGAGGCGGCCCAAGGGGATTGATGCTTGCGCTGTAGTCCAACAGGGAGTCGGGGGAGCACCCCAAACGCGCTGCGATTTCATAGACATTGCCGCCGTGAACAATAGCCATGCGGAACTTCTCCTTCCCAATGAGGCTAGGGCGTGTACGCAAACTCGCCTTACTCCTATGATGACCGTCACCCCGGCGAAAGCCGGGGTCCAGAAAGCCTGATAGAATCTGGATTCCGGCTTTCGCCGGAATGACGTAACGCCTATCATTCCAAGGAGCTACTAAGTTTGCGTACAGAGCTTAACTTGACATTGTCAGATTTCATTTGAACCACGGAGACACGGAGATTTTATTTGAGAGTCTTTCTCTGCGCATTCCGTGTCTCTGTGGTTCATGTGACAATGTCGCACTAATAGAGAACGAACAGAGTGCGTATTCCAAGAGCCAGAAAAAACGCCAGTGCAGAGGTCAAGTACATGAGGCGGATCATGGCACGATAGGTATCGAGACTCAGGGTTTCACCAGCATCGCCCAGAGTGGGCTTTTCCACCGGCCGGCCGAAATAGATGTTGGTCCCTCCCAACTGGACATTGAGAGCTCCAGCCGCGGCTGCTTCAGGATAACCCGCGTTGGGGCTTTTCATCTTGCGGGCATCGCGGCGCATGACATTCCAGGCTTTACGCCAATCAAGCCTCATGATGGCGGAGGCTCCCACGAGAAGCAATCCGCTCAGGCGTGCAGGTATCCAGTTGAACAGGTCGTCCGCCCTGGCGGCAAACCAGCCGAAATACCGATAACGATCGTTCATATATCCCACCATGGAATCCATGGTGTTCATGGCTTTGTAGGCCATGGCCGCCACGGGTCCGCCCAATGAGAGATAGAAGAGGGGGGCAACGATTCCATCGCTGATGTTTTCGGAAACCGTTTCCACGAGGGCCCTCACGATGTCCTGTTCTTCGAGCTGTGAGGTATCCCGGCTCACGATCCAGGCCAGTTTTTCCCGGGCCTTGACGATATTTCCCTCGCCCAGGGCTTTGGCCACTTTGACCGATTCCTGGTGCAGGTTCCGTGTGGCCAGCGTCGTAAAAGCGAGCCAGATCAGAACCGCTGTTTCAAAAACGGGATGAACATGCGAAGCAATCCCCAAAATAACAATGGTTCCGCTGATGACTCCCAAAACGACCGTCATCCAGAACACGGCACCCTGTAAACCCTTCAGTCCATGAGATGCCTTTTCGTCGTAGAAAACACGTTCCACCGCGGTGATGAAACGCCCGATCCAGCGAATGGGATGAGGCCACCACCTGGGATCTCCTACGAGAAGATCCAGAATATAAGCCGCTGCAAAGTGCCAAGGAAGAAATACCATGTTCTCTCCCTGTATTGAATATCCCGACAAAAAACCTGTGGAGAGGTAGCGGGAACATGAAAAATGAGATCATCAGAAGGGGTTTTATTCGTCGTCAGCCCCCCTACTCCCTGATCCCGAGTTCGCGATAGATTCGATTTATGTCCGTGTATTTTCGAACGTGCTCCGCAAGAAGGTCGTATTGAGTTTCTTTCCACCGCCTGTAGGAAAAATTGGCGGACACGGCCACAGTGGTCTTTCCGGAGCGGCGCCGCACTTCCTCGATGAATTTCCTTCGGAAGTCATCGTTATCGAAAATACCGTGAATGTAGGTACCCCACACTCTGCCGTCGGGTTGCGTCAAGCCGTCCAGGAAATCCGCCTCCCGGCCATCCCTGCGGGTGATATGGAAAAGAGGCTGGGCGGCTCCCCTGGAAACGCTCCTTCCCATGTGAATCTCGTAGCCGCTCAAGGGGCCCTGCGCAGATCCCATCCAGCAGTCGGTCGCTACGGGCAGGGCTTCGATCTGGGATGTGATTTTCTCGAGATACATTTCCGTTTCCATTTCCAGGAGTCCCAAGCCGGTCACCTCACGCAGACCGCTTTCCACACCGTGAGGGTCCTGCACGCAAAGCCCCATCATCTGGTAGCCGCCGCAGAGCCCCACTACGGTCCCGCCCCCCTTGTAAAAGGCCAGGATCGCATCGGAAAGACCGCTCTTTTTCAAGAAATCCAGGTCCTCGAGAGTATTCTTGCTTCCGGGAAGGATCACCGCATCGAAATGAAAAACCTCGGCGGGACGGTCAAAATAGATGAGGTCCACTCCCGCTTCCTGCTCAAAGCAGTCGAAATCCGTATAATTGGAAATAAAAGGCAGCCGTACCACACCGATGGCAAGACCGTTTTCAGAAACCTTTTTGACCGCCTGCTGCATGCGGCGCTGCAGGGCCACGCTGTCTTCCTCCTGAAGGGCGATATGGTTGAAATGGGGAATGACACCCAGAACAGGCCGCGAAGAACGGGATTCCAGGATCTCGATTCCACTGGTGAAGAGTTGCGGATCCCCCCTCAGCTTATTGACCATGAACCCCATGATCCGCTCCTGCTCCCGAGGGGTCATGAGCATATAACTTCCCAGCAAAGCGGCGAAAATGCCTCCCCGGTCAATATCTCCCACAAGGATGCAGCGTGCGTCGGCCATTTCCGCCATGGAAAGATTCACCAGATCGTGCTCCTTGAGGTTCAGTTCGACGGCACTCCCCGCCCCTTCCAAAACGATCACGTCATACTGGCTGGAGAGCCGCTCGAAACATTCCCGAACGATGGGAACAAGGTTCGTCTTGTATTCGTAGTAATCCCTTGCGGAAAGGTTTCCTATGGACTTTCCTTTCACGATCACCTGCGATCCCATTTGGGAAGTGGGTTTCAGGAGAACCGGGTTCATATCCACATGGGGCTCGATTCCGGCGGCTTCCGCCTGAACCACTTGAGCCCGCCCCATTTCGCCGCCTTCAGGGGTGATATAGGAATTGAGAGCCATGTTCTGGGCCTTGAAAGGGGCCACTCGAAAACCGTCCTGCTTCAGAATACGGCAAAAAGCGGCAGCAAGCACGCTCTTGCCCACGTCCGAACCCGTCCCCAAAAACATCAGGGATTTTGCCTTGTCAGTCATCAGTTTGAAACTCCCTGCAATATTTTACAAAGGCGGCAGGCGCCCCCGGTGCGCTTCCCCAGTGAAGATGAATGTAACTGGCCAGAATCGATCCGACCCGGTACCCTTCCTGCCGGACTTCTGCATACTTGCGGTGGTGCAGATCGTAGACCCGGTGAAGTTCCGCTGTCGATCCCACTCCGTCGTCCACGATCTCCGAATAATGGAATTCGTGCCCCCTGAGAATCGATCCCGCTTCACCCAGCAGGCAGGATTCGCGCAGGACCACTTCGGTATACCCCAGGGCCTTCCTGCGGTTCAGCATTCGAGTCCCGAAAGGAAGAATGCCCGCCATGGGGTATTTATCCCCTTCAAGGGTTACAATGAAACGCCCCAAGACCATCAGGCCGCCGCATTCGGCGTAAATGGGCATCCCTTGTGCAGCCCGTTTTCGAACGGACTCGAGGAAGACCTTCTGGCCGGAGATGTTCTCGGCGAAAAGCTCCGGGTACCCGCCCCCCAGGTAAAGTCCCGAAGTCTCTTCCGGAAAAGTCTCGCCGGCCAGGGGCGAAAAAAAATGGAGTCCGGCACCTGCCCTTTCCAGTAACTCAAAATTGTCCGGGTAATAAAAACAAAAAGCCGCATCCCGGGCAACCGCAATGAGGGGGGAAGGGGAAACGATTCGAGAAGACTCCTTTTTCCATGGTGCATCCCCCCTTCCGCCCTGCCCCGGTGTCTGCTCATGAAAACATTCGGCACGTTCCAGCAAGAGATCCAGATCGACATAGCGTTCCACCAGGTCGATCAGTTTATCCTTGTGCTGCGGGTCAAGAGGAGACTCATCGGCCGTTACGAGCCCCAAATGCCGCTCGGGCATGCGGATGAACTCGTCGCGCGGAATTCCTCCAAGCACGGGAATTTCAGGCAGGTTGGCGCTCATGGCTTCCCTGAGATATTCCAGGTGCCCCGGTCCCCCAACCCGGTTGAAAATGACCCCCGCCAGTTGTAGATCCGGATCGAAACGGCTGAAGCCGTAGATGAGGGCGGCGGCGCTGCGCGCCATGCTCCGGGCATCTACCACCAGGACCACGGGAATCCCCAGCCATTTGGCCATCTCCGCCGTACTCCCCGATTCGGTTTTGCCGTCGTACCCGTCAAAGAGGCCCATCACACCCTCCACCACCCCAAGATCCGCGCGGGAGAGGCAATCGTGAAAGAGCGTGAGGTTGTAGTCACGGGTGAGCATCCAGCCGTCCAGATTTCGAGACTCCAAACCCGCCATTCGGGTGTGAAAACCTGGGTCTATAAAATCAGGTCCGACCTTGAAAGGCTGCACCTTCAGTCCGCGGGCCTTGTAGGCGGCAAGCAGCGCCAGCGTGAGCGTGGTCTTGCCGCACCCGCTCTGAGTTCCGGCCACGACAAAAGCATGTTTACGACTCATCTCCGTTTTCCTTGTTCATTCAACAATCTCCCAGCGTTGCAGGGCGGTCCAGTAGATGGCGGCTCGAACGGCGTCCATTTTCAGTTGCCTGCATTTGGCCCACATTTCCCGGTAGGCCATGAGTTGGGAGCGATATTTTTCAAGCTCACCACGGCAGAAAGCATCGGGTGAAGCATCGGTCGAATGGGGCTTCGATGTCTTGAAGTCCACCAGCCACCAGATTCCCTCAATACAAGCCGCCAGGTCCACAACCCCGACATACAGTGTCCGTGACGTGTGCAGCCCCTCCAGGGCATATTCCACGCAGCGATCCTGTTCGGGAAGGTCATAAAACCTCCGGAGCCAGGGGTCGGCGAGGCATGCATGCACTTCGGCCAGAGCGGATTCCCCCATTTTGCAGGCATCCTCCCCGGCTATACCCTGCCGTTTCAAATAGCTGCAGACGCCTTCAGGAGGCGGCAGCCGCTTTTCCCTCCCGTAAACTTCCAGCAGACGATGCACCAGAATGCCCCGGATGCGGGGGGCGTCAACCGGTCCCGCTTCTTCCGTTCCGTCGATGGGAAATTCCGCAGGATCTTCACGCACGAAGGAAGAGGGATTCAAGATTTTAAAGAGCGGTTTTTCACGTTCAAAGGGGGCGGGATGGATCTCAACCGCAGGGCTGCCGTCAAAAGGGACGGCGGCAAGCGGTGGGATCTGCGGTTCCAGGACGATTTGAAATTTGCCTGCTTCACTCTCCCATCGCATCTCTTTACTGAAAGGCGTTTCCAGCGTGGGAGAGATCGCGGATTCGATGCCTGCCGGTTTTTTGGCGGAGGCCGGCGATTCCCCCGGCGGGAACTGTCCGTTCTTCACCTCGGGGAAGGAAAGCCATTCCCGCAGACCGTAATGCTCATTCAGCCAGTTCAAAGGCGTTTTGGAAGGAAAAACAACCTGTTCCCCGTCATTTTTGAAGGGGACGATACCACTCAGGAGCAGCCTGCTTCGAGCTCGAGTCAGCGCCACGTAGAAAAGCCGCTTGGACTCTCCCCAGCGCCTTCCCACATGGGTGTCGAGAAGCAACCGGTAGAGGAGATCCGGATCTGACCGCCTCCGGTCGGGTCGCACCGCCAGAAGATGCCGGTCGCTGCGCCCCGGCACCCGTTCCAGAAGATAAGGCGGTTGATTGGTTCTCTCCCGGGCCACAGGATTCCAGTCCAGAAAAGGAAGATAGACCGTATCGAATTCCAGCCCTTTGGCTCGGTGCACGGTCATGACGGAGACGCGCGAGAGGGCCGTGTCGGGATCTACGGGTTCGTATGCATTTTCCAGGAGCTGTTCCGCCCGCATGAGGGTCTGCACCGGTTCATGCACTTCAGCCTCCCTCATGATTTCAAGGAACTGGCGGCAGGAAGCGATCCCGCGGCTGCCCCAACGCCGGGCGACATGTTTCACCCCCTCGAGTTCGATCCAGGCGGCTTCCAGTACATCCGCAAGAGGTTCATGCCCCAGGTGCTGCCTCGCGCCGCGAAGGTTTTCCCAGAAATCCGCCACACGCTGATCTTTTTGGGCAAAAACGCGGATTTTTTCCACCCATACTCCGGGTTCCTCACAAAAAATGGCGTAAATTTCACCATAATTCAGAGTCAACCAGGGGCTGTGCAGTTGGGACGCCCAGGCCAGATGGTCCTGCGGCAGGACGAGCGCCCGGCAGAGCTGCCAGAGGTACTGTACTTCCGGCCGTTCCATGAGCTTGAGGCCTTCCGCTACTTGAACGGCGACTCCCCCCTGCTGCAGAGCCTCCAGGTATATGGGCAAATGGGTACGGGCGAAGAGCAGAATGCCCACCTGATGTTCAGGACCGGATTCCTCCAACTGCTGCCGAATGCGATGAGCCATCCATCCGGCCTCACGCTTACGGGCGGAAAGGCCTTCAGGCCACGCCGCAAACAAGGCCAGTTCCGGAGGAAAGGCGGGAAGCGCTGGACTTTGAAGGGGTGAACCCCCTGCTGTCGGTGCGCCGCACCGATCCTCTCCAGGATTTGCCCCTTTGCATCCTCTTTCTTCCTCAAGGGTTTTGGGGGAAGGCGCGGCTTCGGCAAATTCCACCTCGTCCTTTTCCAGAAGGGGATCGGCCATGACCGTTCGACTGAAGAGGTCATTGCACCACTCGATGAGGTGGGAACGGGACCTGAAATTTGTGTGGAGCACGAGGGGAATCAGCGGCAGGGTCTGATAGGAATCCAGCGGAACGCCCTTTTTCGCCTCTTGAAAGAGCCGTACTTCCGCCTTGCGAAAACCGTAGATGGATTGCTTGGGGTCACCTACCACAAAGAGCGTTCTGCCGTCTCCCGGCGTCCATCCGGAACAGAGCCGCCGCAGGAGGTTCCACTGCTGATAGTTCGTATCCTGGAACTCATCGATGAGCACGTGATGGATCTGCTGGTCCAACAAGAGCTGCAGGTCTGAAGGGGTGGTAGTGTCGAAGAGGCGGATGGCGGCCATTTCCAGGGCTGAAAAATCGAGCAGCCGCTGCCTGCGGCATCGCTCTTCGTAGGTTCCGATGAGCTCGTTCAGGATGAGAACGAGGTCCAGCAGGACATCCGTATCGGGCGGCGCGGACTCGGGCAGAGGAAGCCCTCTGGCCTGATGGAGCCGTTCCGCTACGGCCTCGTTCATATCCTGGATATAACGGGCCCATTCCGTTTTGGCAAACCCCGTATAATAACCGGTAGCGGGTCCAAACTTTTTTCGCGGCTGCCCGTTTTTCGTGAGAAACCCTTCGGCCATACGTTGCCAGGATTGCAGCGATTCCCAGGACGCTCCGGGGACTTCGGCCGGAAACTCCGATCCCGCAACAGCCTTGTGCGCTGAGAGATCGTCCATGAAATGAAGCCACATACGAGCCAGATCGCAGCGTTCGAAGACGGACTTCAAGCCGGTGAGTTCAGATTCCACAAGTTCCCGAATGCCCTGGAGGACGTACTCATTCACCTCTTTCCGACCGAGTATATGAATGAGATCTCCGAGGGTCTCGCGCCGCTGCATGAGATCTTCCAGTTCCTGAACCAGCATGGGCCAGGAATTGTTGAGGTAGAGGAGCCGGTTTTCCACAGCAAGACGCGCAGGATCCTCTACGGGACGATTTAAAAGGTTCTGAAGGGTTTCGTCGATCACTTCCCGCAAGAAAAAGAGCTGATCCGGTTCCACCAGAAGATCGGCCCCCGGAACCACGCCGGCTTCCAGGGGGGCCTGGCTCACCAGGGAATAGCAGAAGGAATGAAAGGTCTGGATGCGCAGGAGCTCCCCCCCCAGAAGAAGATCCTCGTAGCGTTTGTGCCGGGCAAGGGCCTTTGCCGCCATTTCCAGCAGTTCGGCATCCGGCTCGTTGGAAGCTGCATCGAGTTTCCCGGCGCGGCTCAGGTACCGCCCAACCCGTTCCCGCATTTCTCCCGCAGCCTTGTTGGTGAAGGTGAGGGCCAGAATGTGCTGAGGATGCTCCACAATTCCCAAAAGGCGCAGGAATCGCGCCGTGAGGAGAAATGTCTTCCCTGACCCCGCCGGCGCCTCGAGGTGAAAACTAGACGTTGGATCCAGGGCCCGGCGCCGCTGATCGGCATCCGCCAACAGAGGCTCACATGTCGTCGAAATATTTGAGGAACCCTTTTGTTTGCTCATAAAACCTTGTATCTCACAGAACTTCGCTGCACTCCTTCGGCCGCCGTGAGGGCCAAGGAAGCATTCATTCATCCTGCGACATAGAATTGAGAATTATATGGCAAAAGTCCCATTGTAGAGTTAAAGGACACCCTCAGTCGAAAAAAGCACCCGCTCATCTTTAGACGCCCCCCTTCCAAAAGTCAATCCACCAACAGGGCTACCGGGAAACAAGGCAGGCGAGCGGATGGATTCGTCTTGACACTTGGAGGGGGTATGATTAATTTGCACTCCATGATCTTTTTGAAATAATCCAGTTAAAACAATAAGAAAGGAGACATAACCCATGGCAATCATTCGTTGGTCTGACTATCCTGAAGTTCCCAATCCCATGCGGGAAATAGAGCGCCTGCACAAGGAAATGAATCGATTGTTCTCGGATCTCGGATTGAGAAGCATGTCACCTTTTCAGGTCGGAGTCTATCCTGCAGTCAATGTGAGTGAAGACACTCAAAACATCTATGTACGCGCCGAACTGCCCGGCTTGAAGTCCGAAGACCTGGAAATTTCTGTGGAGGGAGACACTCTGACCCTTCGTGGCGAGAGAAAGCTCAAGGAAGCGGGCGAAGGAGTCAATTATCACCGCCGTGAACGCGAGGCAGGGCGTTTTCGCCGCATTCTCACTCTGCCCACAAAGATCGATCCCAATGCTGTAGATGCCAGTCTGAAGGATGGTGTCCTCAAAATCGTTCTTCCCAAGGCACCCGAAGTACTTCCCAAGCAAATTCAGGTAAAAACCGACTGATCCATGTGACCCATTTCAGGCTCTATTCTGTTTTTCCAGTCGAATCCAAACGGCCGGAATAAGAGGAGGATGACCCACATGACGGAAAAAGATCTGCAAGCCCGTGAAAAAATGGAAGTGAAGGCTGCGGGTGAAAGCACCCGCGATGTTCCCGTATATATTCCCGCAGTCGATATTTATGAATCTGCAGACGCACTGATTCTTGTGGCCGACATGCCCGGTGTGAAGCCGGAGAATGTCTCCATCGACATTCATGACAATCAGCTGATCCTTCGCGGGACGGTCTCACTGGAAGAGTCCGGCAAGGAGCGTATTTTGATTCAGGAATACGGAGTGGGGGATTATTCCAGGGAATTCAGTCTGGGGAGAACCATCGATCAGTCCAAGATTGAAGCAGGAATGAAAGATGGGGTTCTGACACTCACTCTGCCCAAGGCCGAAACCATGAAGGCTCGCAAAATCACCATCAAGGAAGGCTGATCCCGATTTCATTCAGCCAACAGTCCCCTGCCGGTTGACTCAATGTATTCAACCGGCAGATCTTCCATCCTTATCGAAGCTTATTCGGTTACGCTCAGCAGCTCAACCTGGCGTAATTGAAGTTCATAAAGCAGCCCATCGATTTCCTCTTTATTGGACCCCAGCCGGTCCACGCTGTAGACCACCAGTCGCTGGACGCGATCCCTTTCAATATCCTTCAGAAGCTGGCTGCGTTTTGTATAAACTTCAACATTCTCCTCTTTTTTTTCCCCTGTTTTCTGTTCCAGAAACCGCAAACACTCTTCCTTTTGCCTCTTGAGCGGAGCTTCATAGCTGCCCTGATCTTCAGGCTTCAATTCCTCATAACGCACCATCAGGTAAATTGCCGTAATTTTATCTGCCATCCTACATGCACTCCCTATTCATTCCATTCCGTGATCTATTAAGATATTAATATCATTAATATAAATTAAAAAGTTATCTTTTGGCGCCCATAAAAAATGCGGTGGCAGTATACTCAATATTTCTCTTGAAAACAACCGGATGCTTAGAGCCGCCGCAGTTTTCATTTTGAAAAACCTACCCCCCTGCCCCCTTGAGGGGGGGAACAGATTTTTTCATTCAACAGCATTGCCCCTGAGACCGGGAGGAGGGACGAGAATTATTTCCCATCGAACGGGAGCCGGAGGTTGATGGCAAATGGTTTATGGATTATCTATAGACCTGATTCAAATGACTGATGGATGAAGAAAGTCTGATGGCATATCCTCCATCGCATTACATCGACATGAGACTTCATGGATAACGACAAACGGACATGACGATTTTTTGAACATATTCGGGGAAAGCCATGGATTGTGGAAAATACGATGATCCAAAACAGATGAGTGATACATTCTGGTTCGAACAAGGACCCATTCGGCCTCCCAGTGAAGCGGGAAGCCTTCTGCTGCGTTTCACAAGAAACTGCCCCTGGAACAAATGCACCTTTTGCCCCGTGTACAAAGGGCAGAAATTCAGCCGGAGATCCTTGGGAGAAATCCGGAGGGATATCGACACCGTTCACAAGATTATCGAGAAACTCCATCTCATTTCTCATTCCATGGGGGAGGGAGGCCGGTTGACCCGCCCGGTCTTGAATGCGGTCCTCACCAGCAACCGCTACGGCAATATCTTCCGCCATGTGGCGGTATGGTATTTTTCCGGCAAAGGAACCGTTTTCATTCAGGATGCCAACAGTCTCATGCTGCCTTCAGAGGAACTGGTACAGGCATTGGTTTACCTCAAGGCGCAGGTCCCCGGAGTCAGGCGCATCACTTCCTATGCCCGAAGCAGCACCATCGCACGAAAAAACCTGGATGAACTGCAGGAAATTCGCGAGGCGGGGTTGGACAGGATACATATCGGTCTGGAAAGCGGATCGGACCGGGTTCTCCAATTCGTCAAGAAGGGCACCACCGCAGCACAACATATCGAAGCCGGGCGCAAGGTCATCCAGGCCGGCATGACGCTTTCCGAATACATCATGCCCGGGTTGGGCGGCCGGGAGCTCTCCAGGGATCACGCACTGGAGACGGCAAGGGTTCTCAACGCCATCGATCCTCATTTTATTCGGTTAAGAAGTCTGCGGATCCCTCCCCGGACGCCCCTGTACCAGGACAAGGTTGCAGGTCGGTTCACCCCTCTCCCGGACGATGACACGGTCCGCGAGATCCGCCTCCTGATTGAATCGCTGGAGGGAATCCAGAGCAAACTCACATCGGATCACATCATGAATTTATTGGGCGATGTGCAAGGCACCTTTCCCCAGGACAAAGGGAGCATGCTCTCGGTAATCGACCGCTACCTGGATCTGCCTTATGAAGACAGACTGCTTTACCGCCTCGGCCGTCGGGGTGGAGCATTGCAATCCGTTGATGATTTGTGGGATCCATCCCTGCGAGCCCGCCTGGAAAAGGCGCGCCGCGATTTGGAAGCCGAATCCGGGGCGGATCTGGAACAGATCATCACGGAGCTGGGGGATCAATATATTTGAGTGTGAACTTCACAATTCAAGGACCTTGTCCGTTCATGCTGCGACACCTCGGCATGAACGGACAAGCGATTCAGAACCTATCCGGAAACCACCTGTGGACTTTGCGACACCCCCCTTGGTCCCCCCTCGAGGGGGGAATTAAAGGGGGATGTCCGCTGCCGAGGTAGGTTTTTGGATAGGCTCTTAGTGATGCTCATGAACGTAAAAGGGCCATTTGTGGAAGAACCACTCGTTCCAGAGAAGCGGAATGATCCACCAGAAGTTCCAGATGAGGGATTCGCCATGGAGCAGTCTTTCTGCAATACCGTGTTCCATGTGATGGTTTCCCAAGCCCCAATGGCCGAAGTTGATGTAATAAAAGAAATAATAGTTCAAAGCGCAAAGAACGAGAACACCAATTGTCCTGAACCAGAAGGCGCCCCAGGAATCGATGTCCGACATGGGACACATGTCGTCAAAATAATGGTGCCAGATAAGGAACGGAATCAGGGTAAAGCCCGCAATTTCTGCGGCATGGTACCAGAGGAAACGGGTCATGTTGTCTTTTGCGTGTTCGATCACCTGCCCCATGTCGGCCGGCAGCCAGGCACCGGCAATTTTCACGCAGGTGAGGGCAATGAGATATCCCAGGGCCACGTTGAAGATAAAAGAGATGAGTCCTTTCCAGGGCTGGGGAAGTTTGATGAGGGACCAGGGCTTCATTCTCCAGACATTGGGGGTCATGAAAAGCACGATGATCATCCATTCCCACCAACCGAAAACCCAATGGACGTGAGGAGTCCCATTAATGTCGCCCCACCAGGGGAAATTCAGGCCGATAGATGTTCCCAGGGTCTTTCCGAAAACCATACCCCAGAAGGGTACGATCAGCACCGTGTAGAAAAAGAGGGTCAGAGTGGAACACCATCCGATTTCAGCCAACCCCGCCTGAGGTTGGGGAAGATCGCTGGGACGAACAGGCCATTTGCCAAAAAGAATGGTCACGAAAGGATAGCTGAAAAAACCTATGAGTACGTAACAGACCACGGCGCTCTCGGCAAAGTGCTTCGCTTTCATGGCATCCAGGCCCATGGTCTTCATTTCCGGCAATATGGCCTGCCCTGCAGCGAGCGAATCCGCAATGGCTTTTTGAATGGCTTCGGGCGGGATGGGCAACAGCACTTTCCCCGCTTCGGCCAAGGCATTGAGATTGCTTTGGCTGAGGAAATTAAAACCCAAACCAAGCACACGGTAAAAGATGACATGAATCACGAACCAAACGACTATCAAATTGACAATGGTTTCAATAATTCCTCGAAGGGGCTGAGGTAAATTTTGAAACGGCCAGTCCCCCAGGAACATGTGCTGCCAGAGCCCCACAAGAATCATCATTGCCAGGTACATGACAAAGGGATAAGGAAATGAGCCCACAGGCCCACGCGGATCGCTAAAAAGAAACCAAGTAATCCAAGCAACTAGCGTAAATACTACCAGAGAAATGATCCCGGTCAGGGGTTGCCCCCATCGTGCTCGAAGTTCTCCCGCCATAATGTGCTCCTCTGTTCGCAATTTCACCCATAAAGTTTACTCATTCCATCCGTTAGACTTCTCCGAATCAGGATCGCTTAAGGAATACCTACACCCCCCTTCTCCATTTATGTATTTTTTTTCCATATAAATATTGCTGAGAATGATTCAAAGGAAATGATGGAATGGAATCGGAATACCGCAGGAAGACGAATGGGGTGAGAGAACAGGAGAAAGCGCAATCCGTCAGCGAATCAGTATTTAGTTGCAAGGCGGTATAACCCAGACAACTTCCTAGTACCGCATGAGTCATGATTCGGTCAAGAAAAATTTGTTTGACAATATATAACTCTCTGATTTAAGTGTTAGCTGTGCTTAAAGAGAACCAGACTCTTTATCCCCGAGCCGGACTGGCAGGATCCTGCGGGGATAAGATACCCATCTTCCACATCCTGTGACTCCTGCCGTTGCCGTTCATTTTTTGCTCCGCAGAGATTCATCGTTTTGAAGTTGAGTTTCCAATGCATTTCGGTCCGCATGACGGGGTGGTTTTCGTTTTCCAAATGCCGGTCTGATCAGGCAGAGAGGTATGGGCTCAGCCCTCCCTTGATCGCAAAACACTCCCGCCGTACCTCTGACAGCACAGGTTTGCTGTAAAGCAGACGCTTCCATCCCTTGAAAAGGACCGAAAAGGGCAAAGGACCACGCTGCGTTGCGTTACGTCTGCCGAAGATGATCGACGCACAGTTTTGGGTGAAAAGTTGAGGAGGTAACATACAATGGGAAAAATGATGTCGGAAGCTGACTTGGAACGCATGGAAAAAGAATACAAAGAATGGCAGGCCGAATACAACAAGGCACTGAAAAAAATGCCCGAACGCCTCGGGCGGTTCTCCACGGTCTCGGACCTCGAAATCAA
Organism: Desulforhabdus amnigena; assembly: GCF_027925305.1. Lineage (NCBI taxonomy): Bacteria > Pseudomonadati > Thermodesulfobacteriota > Syntrophobacteria > Syntrophobacterales > Syntrophobacteraceae > Desulforhabdus > Desulforhabdus amnigena. The sequence continues at coordinate 1,721,395 of NZ_BSDR01000001.1, forward strand.
GCCTCTTTATACGCCTCTGGATCTCAAGGACAAAGATTATTTTGAAGACATCGGCCTTCCCGGCATGTATCCTTACACGCGCGGGGTCCAGAGCACCATGTACCGGGCCCGCCTGTGGACCATGCGCATGTTTGCCGGACTCGGCACCGCTCAGGATACCAATCAGCGCTTTCACTATCTCATCGATCACGGGGAAACGGGGCTGAGCACGGCCTTCGACTTCCCTACCCTCATGGGCTACGACACGGATTCTCCCCTGGCTCGAGGCGAGTGCGGCAAATGCGGCGTCGCCATCGACACCATCGAGGATATGCAGAGGCTTTTCGCCAACATCAACCTGGAGGAGGTAACCACCTCCATGACCATCAATCCTCCGGCTTCCATCATCTGGGCAATGTATATCGCCAATGCCGAAAATGAAGGATTCGATCGCAAGAAACTCGGAGGAACCATCCAGAACGATTGCCTCAAGGAATTCATTGCACAGAAGACTCTCATGCTCCCCCCCGAACCAAGTCTGCGTCTAGTCACAGATACCGTCGAGTTTGGAACACGGGAAGTTCCCCGCTGGAACACCATCAGCATCAGCGGATATCATATTCGCGAGGCCGGTTCCACTGCGGTCCAGGAATTGGCTTTCACCATCTACGATGGAATCACCTATGTGGAAGAAGGTATAAAAAGAGGCCTCAATGTCGATGACTTCGCCGGAAGGCTTTCCTTCTTCTGGAATTCCCACATCGACTTTTTTGAGGAAATAGCCAAAATGCGGGCAGGCCGCCGCATGTGGGCCCGCATCATGAAAGACCGGTTCCACGCAAAAAATCCCAGGTCCATGCTGATGCGTTTCCATACGCAGACGGCAGGGTGTTCGCTCACCGCCCAGGAACCCTACAACAACATCATTCGCACCACGACAGAAGCTCTGGCCGGAATACTCGGCGGCACACAATCCCTGCATACCAATTCCCTGGATGAAGTCTACATGATTCCCAGTGAAGAAGCCGTCCTCATTGCCCTGCGAACCCAACAGATTCTGGCTGAAGAAGCGGGCGTCGCCAACGTCATCGATCCACTCGCCGGTTCCTACTTCGTAGAAGCTCTCACGGACAAAATGGAAGAAGAGGCCAATGCCTATATCCGCAAATTGGATGAACTCGGAGGCATGGTCGCCGCCATCGAACGAGACTATCCGCAAATGGAAATCTCCGATGCAGCTTACCACTTTCAGCAACAGATCGAACGGGGCGAGAAGGTGATTATCGGTGTCAATAAGTACCCATCCGACCGGCCCGAACTCGAATTCATTCTCAAGATCGATGAATCCGTTGAAAGAGGGCAAATCGAGAGGACGCAGCAGTTCAAGGAAAAGCGGGACAAGGTCGGACTCCAGAAGGCCATGGACGAACTTCGCCGTCGCTGTGAAGGCCCTCCGTGCTGGGAGAACAATGTGATGCCCGCCTTGATCGACGCCGTACGGGCCGGAGCTACAGAGCAGGAGTGCTGCGATCTTTATCGCGAGGTTTTCGGCACCTACAGTGACCCGGGATCATTTTGACGGAAGACAGACCCTTTTGGGTTTTGACCTGTCAAACACTTCTATTCATTTCAGACCATATTAAGAGCCTATCCGAAAACCTACCTCGGCAGCGGACACCCCCCTTTAATTCCCCCCTCGAGGGGGGACCAAGGGGGGTGTCGCAAAGTCCACAGGTGGTTTCCAGATAAGGTTCTAAGGAGGAACATTTCCATGAGCGGAGACAGGAAACTGCGTATATTGATCGCCAAGCCGGGACTTGACGGCCATGACCGTGGAGCTCGTATCATAGCGAGGGCTTTTCGTGATGCAGGATTTGAAGTCGTGTACACGGGATGCCATCAGACCCCCGAACAGATTGTCCACACCGCCCTTCAGGAGGATGTGGACATCATAGGTCTCAGCATTCTATCCGGCGCCCATACTTATTCCTTTCCACGCGTTATGGAATTGCTCAAGGAAAACAATGCGGAAGACATCACGGTCATTGGGGGAGGAATTTTTCCCATTGAAGATATCCCGAAGTTGAAGGCTGTCGGCATAAAAGAAATTTTTGAACCCGGAGCGAGGCTGGAAGATATAACCAACTGGGTGAAGACCAACGTGCAGCCGCGCCAGGCATTGCAGGCGTAATGTAAACGAGCACTGGTCTCCTGTCTGTTTAAACACCATGGTGGGCAAGGCTCCGCTTTTGCCCGCCATGCATAAAAAGTTTCCCTGCCGTTCTGAACTTCAGCTCAAATGTCAGGAAAAGAAGGCACAATCCATGAGTATTATTGAACAAATTATAGCCGGAGACGTCCGGGCAACAGCGCGTCTGCTTCGGGATATCGATGATCAGGCGTCGTCGGCACGCTCGATTCTCAAGGACCTTTACCCTCACACGGGAAAGGCATACATCATCGGTCTTACCGGTTCTCCGGGTGTCGGAAAAAGCACCCTCGTGGACCAGCTCGCCATGCGTTTCAGGAAGGAAAACCTCACTGTCGGCATACTCGCTGTCGATCCCACCAGCCCCTTCACCGGAGGAGCGATACTCGGGGATCGCATCCGTATGCAACGACATTTCCTGGATCCCGGCGTCTTCATCCGCAGCCTGGCAACTCGCGGACACTTCGGAGGTCTCACCCGGTCCACCAACGATATGATCAATGTGCTCGACGCCATGGGAAAGGACATCATTCTCGTGGAAACCGTCGGCGTAGGCCAGGACGAGGTGGAGATCGCCAACAGCGCCCATACCACGATTCTCGTGACGATCCCCGGCATGGGAGATGAGGTACAGGCGATAAAAGCGGGCATCATGGAAATCGGAAGTATTTTCGTGGTAAACAAGGCAGACCGGGAGGGATCCCGCAAGACAATACGAGAACTACGCAATATCATTGAACTCGGCCTGCGCCGTAAAGAAGATTCCGGATGGGAACCTCTGATTGTGGAAACGGAAGCGGTCAAGGGGCGCGGTATAGAGGAACTGTATCAAGCCATTGAAAAGCACCGGGAATATCTCCTCGCAAACGACAAAGGCCAGTTGGACATTGTTCTCCAAAAACGGGCGCGGAACCAGCTCATAGAAATCCTGCGCGATGAAGCTCTCAAGGTAATCCTGCAGCGTATCGAATCTCGAGGTGTGTCACTGGAAAGCCTGGTCCAAAAAGTGAAAGACAAAGAAGCCGACCCCTATTCCCTTGTACATGAGGTGCTTCAAGAAGAACTCAAGTAGGCATGTGCTTCGCTGCTGATGGCTCATGGCTGATGGCTGATGGCTCATGGTTCATGGCTCATGGCTGATGGCTGATGGTTTATTGAATGATTTCCCCTACTTCTTGGCAAGAAGACACTCATATGCATCGGTCATCCTGACGAAGGTTTCATGATCTCCTCCTTTGTCAGGATGAGCTTTTTTGGCGCATTGACGGTAAAGCTGAATCAACTCCTTCCGGGTCATGCTCTTGAATGTTTCAACGGATATTCCGAATACCTTGCAGGCTTCCACCGTAGGAATAGACCTGGTCACCTTGTTCCGATGATGGAATTCCCTTCTTCGAAAGAATTCCTTGATGTAGTTGTCCAGTGAACCGCCGGAAAATTCATGATCGAAATACATGACGGCGTAGCGCACCAGAAAGGGATGCAGGGAACCGTCTTCCGGAACGTCCATTCCTTTGAAAAAGCGGTGGTCTGCATTCAACCGGCAGAGTTCCTCAAGGAAATACGAATCCACCCTTTCCGGGTCGAGTCCGATGGGATGATTCCTGAGAAGATGCGCAGGAAAATACGACTGAAGATGCAGTGCGGTGTAAATGTAAAGGCGCACCTCGTGAGGACGCAGCATTTTTTCCATTTCCTCGATCGTGTGCTCGATTTCGTCCCTGCTCTTTTCCAGCAGGATGTTTAGGAACTTCCATGGCCTTCCCTCGAGGTCCCCAATATCCACGCGACCTACCCTCAAAAAGTGCATCCTGCGCCTGTCAAATGAATGCAGGTCTTGTTGATGTGCGTATAGTTCGTCGTTGGAAAAGGATTTCCAGGGACTATGAATGCTTCGATGGTTGCTGAATTTTTCCAGGATCTGCCGGACGTAGGGATCAAGGAATGGGAAAAAGGCCTTTTCAAGGTCTTCGGATGTGTAATCTACCCCTTTTTCCTGGAGAGTCTCCTCGATCTCTGGTTTGAAATAAAAACCACACCCCCCGGGATACTCGATATATTCGGCAGGATCTTTTCCCAAATCCATTAAATCGCGAAACTTCCAACATTCATTGTCTCTATAAGTTTCACGCAATATATAACGGTACCCGCTTCCTTCACGCACGAGTCTTAAATACAAGACAACCCTCCTCTTGTTCAGCAATTCTCATTTTGGATGTCTCTCATGATATTGGCATTTCCAACATCCCCCTTGATCCCCCTTCAAAGGGGGACTTTATCCAAAAAATTCCCCCCTCGAGGGGGGCAGGGGGGTGTAGGTTTTTCTATCGATTCTTCAACCCTCTATAAAAAATAACATATGCTTTTTTGAAAACCAATTCCTCACGACCACCTTACTGGATGGCCGACGGTTGAATCGAGGGAAAGTGAGAGCAATGTTTCTGTGTGAAAAAAAGAATTGAGTGTGGCCTTTTTGGAACGATGCAGGAGGGTGCGTTCAAACCGATCGGTAGCGCCGCCTTCCACGGCGGCGTTTTTGAGTCAAGAAACTTCCGATCAGGTGCGGGGTGGTAATTAAAGCCTATGAGAGGCTGTCTGAAAATTCCTCTGCTTGGGAGCCGAACCTGCTTCGATTCCCCCCTTGAGGGGATTGGCGTCAGGTTAAGAATGTTTTCCTTCCATTCTGAAGACTTACATTTAAATGTGTCCATCAGTTAAATGAGGTCTTCAGAAGGAGGAAAAACAAATGAAGGACAGCCAATTGATTCCTGTTGAAAACATGGACATTAAACTCGATGACGCAACTCTTTTGCTCAAAGCCAAAGAAACTGGCTTCATGAAGCGCATCAGAAAGTTTAATCCATTCGATTTCATAAAGGCTCTCTGCCTTATGACTCTCTACAGCACAGTCAGTCTTGAAGTATTTGCCACAATTCTGGGGTTTGTTGCAGGCTCTTGCATCTCAAAGCAATCCCTCTGGGAGAGGATAACCCCCAAATGTGTTGCTTTTGTGCGCTCAGTGCTCATGTCACTCATGTTTAGAGCATCCAGCCTGGAACCTCTCACAGCCAAAGGGGCATTCAGTCGTTTCAAGAGGGTTCTCCTCCAGGACAGCACTACCATTAACCTGCCCGAGAGTCTGGTTCGTTTCTTCCCCGGCTCAGGTAATCAGACGGGAAAGGTGCAAGCAATCATGAAAATTCAAGTCATCCATGATTTGCTCTCGCAGACTTGCCTTCATTTTGGGTTAAGTGGTTTTAGAAGAAACGATCAGAAAGCCTCTGCCGATATTCTTAACTTTGCCAGGCCAGGGGATCTTGTCATCCGAGATCTTGGCTATTTCGTTCTCAACATATTTAGATTATTTACCCGTCAAGGAATCTACTTCCTTACTCCCTATCAGCATAATGTTAATTATTATACAGAAGATGGAGAAAGACTCGATCTCCTTAAACTTCTCAAAAAACATCCTATTGTGGATACCATGATTGTAGCAGGAGCTACGGAGAGACTGCCGGTTAGACTCGTAGCCTCCCCTGTGCCTGCAAACATTGCCCAGATAAGGCGAAGAAAGCTCCTCAAGAAGGACAGAAGGTCCAATCCTACGAAAGAGCAACTCGAACTCCTTGGATGGGATATATTCCTCAGCAATGTTGGGGAGGATATCTGGGATAGCCTGACTGCATGCAGAATCTATGGCATCCGTTGGAGAATAGAGATTCTCTTTAAAGCATGGAAGAGTCACTTCCACCTCAACTCTTTGCCCCAGAAGGGGAGCAAGAGCTATATCGAGCTTCTTGTCTACTCAAGGCTTGTCTTCATCACTCTCTTTCAGTCTTTCTTTGCAGAATTCAGCGCATATGCTTATGCCACTGAGGGCAAACATCTCAGTCTTTTGAAATTTGCTCAGTTTATCCAAGAACATATCTGGGCTCTTATCCTTTTATTCCACTCATCTCAGATGCCAAATCTTTTCCTTGAACAGCTACTCAGGCATTGTGCCTATGAATCACGTCATGAAAGGAAAAACTACCATGAAAAACTCTCTAATTTCTTAACCTGACGCCAATCCCCTTGAGGGGGGCCAAGGGGGGTGTTTTTCTGGTTCGCGAAATCTTGACACCCCCCTACCCCCCCCTCAAGGGGGAATTTTCAGACATCCTCTAAGACAAAAAAGCCCGGACAGCTTCGCTGCCCGGGCTAAAAACTCAGCATCTAATCAAAGGTTCGATTAGAAATTCCATTGCAGGCGTGCACCGACTTCGTAAACGTCGTCTTTGCTTGCTGCTGCAGTATAACCATCTTCGGTAATCAGGTAGGCGCCGACCAGATCCAGAGTCAGACCATCAACGATACCCTGGGTCAGGTACATATCGAATTCATGCCCGATCGTATCGTCATAGAGCTCACGGCCTCCTCTGGTGTAGCCGGAAACGACATCTTCAGCGGTCCCGAAGTACCAGTAAGAAGCGGACAGCTTGGTCTTCTCGAGAGCCTGCCATGCAGCGCCAATGGTGGCGGTCCAGAGGTTGGACGGCGTGCCGTAACCAGCCCACTGATTGTCGATGTTGCCAAATTCATCGGTGTGACCAACGGAGAATCTATCGAAGATACCGCCACCGATGATTTCAGAGAAGTACTTGCTGGTTGACAGAGGATAGGTGAAGAAATCGATGTCGCTGCTGTCGTCCGTAGGATCCTGACCGCTGGTGTAGAAACCGCCGACGTTGACAGTCCAGGGACCGCAGAAGAAGCTGGCGCCACCGTCGATCATCCAGCCGGTATAGTCGACGGAATCATCGTTGATCAGATCAACGGAACCCAGGTTCTTCACGAAGCTCACATAAGCGCTCATCCAATCCATCTTGTAGGCAACGTTGACGCCAAGGTCAAAAAGGCCATTGGAATCGATGAAGGGATCGGGGAGAAGATCATTGGAAAAGTAGTTAACGGGAGTGGCCAAAGTGCCAAGGTCCGCACTGACGGCGGTGTTATGGCCATACTGATAAAAGCCGACCAATGAACCGCTCAGAACACCGGGGCCAACCTGTGCACCGGCATAATCCAAGCTCAGGTATACCGAGTCGATGTTCTCGTTTTCGGAGGTAACATCATTATTTTGAGCTGCGATGTAGCCCAGAGAAACCATGAGGGGATCGAAGTTTGCCTTGAGAACCGCTGCGGAAAAATCGTCATCGACGATCCAGGAGTTCAGAAGGGCAATGCCCTGGATACCTACCAACGCCTTAACGGGAGTGGTGGGGATTCCAAACTCGACGTATGCATTCTTGGTTTCAACATTGACAGCGTCCGCACCTACTCCACCGCCGGTACCCGGTCCGATCCTGCTCGTATCTTGACCCCAGGTGGAGTCACCAATTTCAAACTTGGTGACCACGCGCAGATTTTCGCTGGCAACAAAGTAGAAATACATTCTCAAGCGCTGATCGATGAAGTTCTTGTTATCAGCGGCATCATCGGTTCCATCGAAATTGTCCTGGGAGATCCAACGGGTGCGGTACTGCCCGCCGTATTTGAACTCCACAGCAGCGAAAGCCGGAATTGCGATGGTCAGAGCCACCAGCAATGCAACGAGCATCATTAGATGTTTTTTCATCTCATTTCCTCCTCAAAAAGCTGAAATTATCTCTTCGCTCTTTCCCAACTACTTGTAATTGGTTCTAATTGCCAAACGCGAGACCTGCTATCCTGCCCTCCTTTCTTTGATCTTGTCTAAAGACATACAAAGTTTACAACTCGCCCCTTTACTATTTTCATCACCATGTACAGCAAAAACAAACGGGATGTCAAGATAAAAGAAAGGAATATTTTTGACTTCTTTTTCCATAAAGCTCATGCTTTTTAGCACTTGAAAATTCTTAGAAAAGAACACTTCTACCCTCGTTCAAGAGTCCTTGCTCAGTTTGAACCATATTCGCACAGCCGGATTCCATTTTCCTCCTCCCCGCAGTTCCCATTTTTGCCATTCCAAAAGGCTGTTGAATTTAGTATGCTCCCTGAGTTCAACGGTTGGAAAATCCATGGTTTGGATTTTTGCAACCTTAGGATGCTGTCTGAAAATTCCCCCCTCAAGGGGGGTGTCGCAAAGTCCACAGGTGGTTTCTGGATAGGTTCTAAGTAAGTGATCGGGGTTAACTAACATTCTTGGTAGCTACTGATCACATCATTCCGGCATGCTTTCAGCCGGAATCCAGCCACATGGCAAATTCTCTGGATACCGGCTTTCGCCGGTATGACGGTGTAAGAATGTTAGAAAAGTTTTGTTCAGGTAGCCGGTATTTCGCTCAACATGATTAAAAAGCTAAAAGTTAAAAGTTAAAGGAGATGTATTGATGTTGCATAGGAAATTTTTCTGCAAATGGATAATCTTGGCTCTATTGCTGTCAGGCGCATCCGGTGCGGGTGCTGCCGAGGATTCGCAATCCCCGGTCAAGGTGGCTATTTTGCCTTTCAGTATGCACGCCCCCAGTGACCTGGCTTACCTCCAGGATGGCATCCGGGACATGTTGGCCTCACGACTTGCCTGGCAGGGAAAAGTCCAGGTTGTGGACCGCGCAGCCACAACCCAGGCGCTTCACGGTTCCAAGGCAGACCTCTCACTGGGTGAAGCTGTAAAAATCGGCAGCAGTTTGAAAGCGGACTACGTCCTTTTCGGCAGTATCACCGCTGTGGGCCAATCGGTCAGCATAGACGCAAAAATGGCGCCCGTTTCCGGCACAGGCGAACCATTGCCTCTCTACGCGCAGACAAGAACCCTTGACGATGTCGTTCCCCAGATCAACCAGTTTGCCCAACAGATCAACCAGAAGGTCTTCTCGAGAACGACGGAATCCCCCCAGGCTTCCGAGGCTGATACGGAGGAATCCATGGCCAATCGGAACCCGGAACTCTTAGTGCCAGGAACCATGCAAAGCGGTGACAAGATTTCCTATTTGAACCCGAATTTTATCGAGGTTACCCCTGAAAGTTCCCTCCGGCAATCCGGCATCTGGAGGAGCCAGACCTTTAAAGGTGGCATAGTAGGCATGGATATCGGGGATCTTGATGGCGATGGGGTAGTCGAAGTCGTTACCGTCACGGCCAATGAGCTTACCGTCTACCGCAGGCAGGCACAGGGCATGAAGACCATCGCCAGGTTCAACGGAGATAATGTGGACCGGTTCCTGTGGGTTTCCCTGGTGGACACCGACCGTGATGGAAAAGACGAAATCTATGTCACCAACCTCAGGAAATTCATCAAGACCCGTCCCGGCGGATCCGAAAATATCTATGGGGCCGATTCCAAAGAAGAACTCGCTTCCTTCGGATTCACTTTTATCGATGGAAAGTTACAACCCTCCTTCAAGAATGCTCCCTATTTTCTGAATGGTGTGGAACTGCCCAAGCGCGGCAAGGTATTGCTGGGCCAGGCAAAGGGAAGTGTCACCGAGGGTCCTTTCAGGGGTGATATCTATGAAATGCAGATGAGAGCCGGTGATCTGGCGGCCCTGGTTCCTGCCAATCTTCCAAGCCGCTGCAACGTATTCAATTTTGCGCGTGCAGATATCAATGGTGACCATTCTGATGAAACCATTCTGATCGACAGTTCCAACGAAATGCTCATTCTCAATTCCTCGGGAGATCAGATCTGGAAGGGAGACCGGCTCTTTGGCGCAACCACCAACTACTTTGAAGCAAAAGTGGAAGACCGCCGTTACAATTCCGTCGATGTGTATGCCATCCCTTCACCTATCCTGATTACCGATCTCAACAAAGACGGCATTCCGGAAATCGTCGTGAACCGGAGTCGGGACATACTTGCCAAATTTCTTCCCAATTCCATGAAGTACTTCGATAAAAGCGAGATCGTTTCTTTGTCGTGGGACCAATTGGGATTGGTGGAAAACTGGAAAACAAGGGATATCAGCGGAATGGTGACCGCCATCAGAATAGCGGACATGAATCATGACGGAAACACCGAACTTGTCGGCAGCCTGGTTCTGGCCAAAGACTTCCTGAAATTATGGGAATCCAAGAGTACTTTGTTCAGCTACGACCTGAACGTCTCACCGCAAAATCCCGCCAAGCAGTAGCATCCTCCCCCCATGGGGGGATTGGCGTCAGGTTATGCATAAAATTGCTCAATTGAAAGTCAAATTCCCCCCCTCGAGGGGGGGGAATCGAAGCAAGTTCGGTTTCCAAACAGAGGAGTTTTAAACAGCCCTCTAGAGTTCGTAATCTCCATCTATATCCATAATATACTCGCGTTCCTTCTCTCCCTGCTTCACGGTGAAGGTGCCGCTTCCCGTAATGGTGGCCAACTTGCCCATTCCTTTATAGATCTTCCAGGTTCCCGTAGTGAGCTTGGTCGTCCCGTCCCGATGCCCTTCAAAAGAACTGCAAATGGCCCCCTCACGGAAGTTCGTGATAGTATAGCCGCTCACCTTTCCGGTGCCGCGGATGCGGTCATGGAAAGTCACACTGCGCCGCGAAACAAATTCACCTGCCACCCCCACTTGATATTCGATGGGTTCCCCCTCCGTCTCTACCAGCATCATCGCATGATCAAACACATCATGCACATAGAGCATTTCCCTGCGGGTAGCCATCAAACGATACATTGCTTTCCGCTTCATACCTTCTCCTCCTTTTTTAAGGACAAATGTGGATGCGGTTCACCAATCGAACGATGTTCACATGCTTGAAGCAGGCAGACTAAATGTGTGTATCATATAATCTTATGAGCGGAAATGCCAGAAAATCATCGAGTGGAAAATGATTTGCCTCATTCGATATCGCCATGGAAGATTGTTCCACCTTCGTTCTTGACACTGATCTTTTGTTTGGTTAACCTCCAGAAATCCATAAGGTTAACAGTTGTAGTGGAATCGACATAGGACGTTGGAAAAACTCCCATTCAAACGTGAAGGACCTGTTTATGCCTGTAAAACAATTACAATGGATCGTCTACGCTTCACTTCTTGCAGCTCTGACCGCCGTCGGGGCCTACATTCCCATTCCCATCGGTCCCGTTCCCATCGTTCTTCAAAACCTTTTTGTTCTGCTGGCAGGCCTTCTTCTGGGAGGCCGGTGGGGATTTACGAGCATCGGGATCTATCTTCTGGTGGGAGCCGTCGGTATGCCGGTTTTTACAGGAGGGAAAGGGGGAGTCGCCCATTTTATCGGTCCAACGGGCGGCTATCTCATCGGTTTTGCCCTCTGCGCCTTTGTCACGGGCTGGATTTCAGAAAAGGCATCCGGCCGGACCTCTTATGACATTCTGGCTGTCATCGCAGGTTCTCTTCTGGTCTATGTCTGTGGAGTCCCCTGGCTCAAAGCCGTAACCGACATGAGCTGGAACAAGGCGGTGGTTGCAGGGATGCTCCCCTTTCTCATGGGAGACGCCCTCAAAGCCGCTCTGGCCGTTATTCTGGCTCGCGCCATTCGTCCCGTGCTCCATCGCCAACTGGAAGCCGTTTCCGCATGATCCGCATTCAAGACCTGCAATACCGTTACCCCGACGGAACAGCCGCCCTGAAGGGAATCAGTCTCTCCATTCCCGACGGCGAATTTTTGCTCATCTGCGGCCCCAACGGCAGCGGCAAGACGACTCTCATCCGTCATTTGAACGGTCTCCTCAAGCCCTTCTCGGGAAGCGTTGACGTGGACGGATTCCATGTCGCACAATCCCCCAAAGAGGTCATCAAGCGGGTGGGAATGGTTTTTCAGGATGCGGACAGCCAGATAGTGGGTGAAACAGTCAAGGAAGATGTGGCATTCGGTCCTGAAAACCTGGGGCTCTCTCCAGCGGAGGTGAACCAGCGCGTAGCCGCAGCCCTTGAAATGGTTGGACTGGAGCACGTTGCCGAAAAGCCTTGCCATCTTCTTTCAGGAGGCGAAAAAAGGCGTGTGGCCATCGCGGGAGTCCTGGCCATGCAGCCGCACATCCTCGTTTTTGACGAACCCTTTGCCAACCTGGACTACAGCGGCACCCGGCAGGTGTTACAACAAATCGTACAACTTCACAAGGAAGGGCATACCATCGTTATGACCACTCATGACGTGGAAAAAGTCATCGCCCATGTGGATCGCATAGCCATCGTCTATAAAGGGGAATTGAAAGCCCTCGGCCCCCCAGATGACATCATTCCACAACTCAGCGCCTATAAGGTGCGTCCCCCCTGTTTCAGCCTGCTGGGAAAGCGAGCGGTTTCTTGGCTGGCCGATTAGCATTCCATTATTTTCCCGGCCGGTCTCTCCTGCACCGTTGGGATGCCCGGTGCAAATTCCTGGGCCTTCTGGTCCTGACCATCGGATTCCTTCATATGGGAACCCTGGCGCTGACCCTCTTTTCCGCGCTCTTTGCAGTTGCTTTGACGATCGGCGGGCTCCCCTGGCGCGCCCTTCTGAAGGAGCTCACAGGCTGGCTTTTTTTCCTGGGAATCATTTTCCTCCTGCAGGCTTTTTTCTATCCAGGAAGCGAACCTCCACTCTTTTCCTGGCTACCCCTGAGCAGCAAGGGATTGCACCTGGCCGTGCTCACCTGCTGGAGGCTGCTTCTCATTCTCTGCTATGCAACGGTCTTCACCTTCGTCACCCGGCCCAAAGACCTCCAGGATGCCATCGTCTGGTTCCTGAACCCTTTTCCCTTTGTGCCGGCTAGGCGCATCGCATTCATGATGACTCTCACCTTGCGCTTTCTGCCCCTCATACTGGACCAGGCAGAAGAGGTCGGCATGGCGGGCAGATCACGACTTTCCAATCAGAGGAAAAATCCCATCCTTCGCGCCAAGTATTTTGTCCTGCCTCTTTTTCGCCGTTCCCTCATCCGCGCCGATGAACTGGCCCTGGCCCTGGCTGCTCGAGGGTACAGGGAAGATCTTCCCGTCCACCTGCCCGGGATCCCCAAGGGGCATCTGATGGCCCTGTTCCTGCTGCTTCTCGGAGTCCTGCTCTGCTCACAGGGAATTGCCGAACATGTTATGAAAATGGTGAAGACCCTGATCTAAGCCCCTATCCAGCCCCCCTACTCCGATCTTCTTCTCAAAAGGGCAAGGGAGGTTTTGAAATATGCTCTCAGCAATAACTCCGAATCTTTTCTCTCAGGGATTTCACGGTAGCCGCAATGTCATCCGCCAACGTGATTTCAGTAACCATCGCTATGCGGCGAGCCCCCTTTTGAAGCACCTGTTCCATATTGGAAGCCTTGATCCCCCCCATGACGGTGAAGGGAACCTCCACTTTCGAGCTGATTTCGGCAATGGCATCCGGCCCCAGGAAATAATCGACCCCTTCCTTGGTTTTCGTCGGGAAGACAGGGCCGATGTTGATATAGTCCGCCCCCTCCCGTTCAGCCCGTTGCGCCTCCTGAACGGAATGAGTCGATGCGCCGATAATGAGTTCGGGAGCAATTTTTCTCGCTGCAGGCAGCGGCAGATCGTCCTGCCCCAGGTGGACCCCGTCCGCATCCACCGCCAGGGCAATATCCACATGGTTGTTGATAATGAGCAGAAGACCGGCTTCCAGCGTCATTTCCCGAAACTTGACAGCCAGTTGATAGAGGTCGCGGGCCGAATATTCCTTTTCTCTCAACTGGATGATTCGAGCCCCCCCAGCAATCACGCCTTCCAGCACCGCAATATTCGACCTGCCTGCCGACAGTCGTTCACAGGTTACGGGATAAACGTCCACCTGCTCAAACATGGCCTTTCTTTCTTTTAGATTCACTCAGCCCCCTCCCACCATTCTGATCACTTCAATGGAGTCTCCTTCTCCGACGATTTCTTTATCAAAGTCATCCCGGGCCACGATGTTGAGGTTCCTTTCCACAGCAACCGCACGAGGATTGACCCCCAGTTCGCACAGCAGTTCAGCGACAGTCATCGGTCCCGGATAGTTTTTCTTTTCTCCGTTCACAGAGATTTCCATCGTATGGATCACTTCTCCCTTCTCTTTGTGTTTTCTCAGGACCTGTTTGGATATTTTCATAAGAACCTGTTCGAAAACCTTCTATGGACTTCGAAACACCCCCTTAGTCCCCCCCTCGAGGGGGGAAATGGAAAGAAGGTGTCCACTGCCGAGGAAGGTTTATCGGACAGGTTTTAAGCCATGAAATTCAGCCGCCTTTTTTCAAGACGACAGAAAAGCCGCATCCCAGTCTTTCCAGACGGGATCATAGCCCTTCTGCCGAATGACCTCGACCACTACCTCGGGCGGGCGCTCATCTGAGATTTTGAATTGCGCTTCCGCCTGCTCCGCACGTGTATATCCACCCGGTTCCGTGCGCGAACCGGCACTCATGCTCGTAACTCCCAGCGGAATCAGATTGTCTCTGAAAAATGCCGTTTCCCGGGTGGAGAGAACCAGGCCGGCATCGGGCAGGAAGAGGCGCAGGACGGTGAGCATTTGCACCATTTCCAGATCGGAAACGGGATAGGAGGGTTCAAAGGCGCCGGCGGCCGGCCGAAGACGCGGAAAGGAGATGCTGACGTGTGATTTCCAGAATCGACGTAGGAGATACCGTCCATGCAGGGCCAGGAAAAAAGTCTCCGTGCGCCAGTCGGTCAATCCAAGAAGGGCGCCCAACCCGATACGCCGAAAACCAGCCTCGCCTCCCCGGTCCGGAGTCTCCAGGCGCCACCTGTAATTGCTCTTCTTCCCGGAGGGATGAAATGTGCCGTAGAGCTTCTCATTGTAGGTCTCCTGAAAAACAACCAGGCCGTCCACTCCACTTTCGATGAGGGCCTGGTAGTCCTCCGTGGGCATGGGATATATTTCGATGGAAATAGATGGGAACAAAGGCCTCAGCCGCTGCACCAGCTGAGAGAAATACTCGGTGGGTACGATCTGAGGCGCTTCCCCGGAGACGAGAAGAATATTGCGAAATCCCAGATCACGGATCACTCTGGCTTCCTCTACCGCCTCATCCACCGTGAGAGCCAGGCGCTCAATGGAATTTCCGGCATTGAACCCACAGTAAACGCAGCGATTGGTGCAGAAGTTGGACACATACAAAGGAGCGAAAAGGTGGATCACCTTTCCGAACCTCTGTTCCGTCAGGCGGTGAGACCGCTGAGCGATCTCTTCCAGAAAGGACTCCGCAGCAGGGGAAAGCAGGTGGATCAGAT
The DNA here is from genome assembly GCF_027925305.1 of Desulforhabdus amnigena. Classification (NCBI taxonomy): domain Bacteria; kingdom Pseudomonadati; phylum Thermodesulfobacteriota; class Syntrophobacteria; order Syntrophobacterales; family Syntrophobacteraceae; genus Desulforhabdus; species Desulforhabdus amnigena. The sequence continues at coordinate 1,736,710 of NZ_BSDR01000001.1, forward strand.
CTTCAAGCCCCAGAGTCCGGGCCGCAAGGGACCTTTCCACATCTTCCCGGGTGCTGTTCTGAATCGATTTTTGAATGGTATCCCACTCATACTCTTTTATTTCATCATAAAAGCTCATGGCCGTTTCACCTCAAGAAACCCGTCAATGGACTGGAGGCCTCGGCCTTCCTGCCGGATCGTCCCAAACCTGCAAGGTAGGCTTCACGCCCCGCCTCGACTCCCTTTTTGAAAGCGCGCGCCATGCTTTCCGGATCCCTCGCCACAGCTATAGCCGTATTGACGAGCACGGCATCCGCCCCCATTTCCATGGCTTCCGCCACGTGAGATGGGGCTCCGAGACCGGCATCCACCACAACAGGAACCGTTGCCTTTTCTATAATGATCTCAATGGAATCCCTCGTTCTGATCCCTCGGTTGGAACCGATGGGGGAACCAAGAGGCATGATGGTGGCCGTCCCGACCTCTTCCAGCCGTTTGGCAAGTATTGGATCGGCATTGATGTAGGGAAGAACGACGAAACCTTCCTTCACCAGGATTTCTGCAGCCTTGAGGGTTTCCACCGGGTCAGGAAGCAGATAATGGGGATCGGGGGTTACCTCCAGTTTGATCCAGGGGTCACATCCCGCCGCCCGCGCAAGTCGCGCCAACCTCACGGCCTCGTCGGCATCCCTGGCCCCTGAGGTGTTGGGAAGGAGAAGGAAACGGCTGGAATCGATGGCGCTCAAAATATTGTCCTGCGGATTGTCCAGTTCCACCCGCCTCAAGGCAACCGTCACCACTTCGGCACCCGAAGCGTCTATTGCTTTTTTCATGACCTCGGGCGAGGAAAACTTCCCTGTTCCCATCAAAAGTCGTGAGCCGAAGGTTCGGCCCGCGATGGTCAAAGGTTTATCCATCATTTTTACCACCTTTCTGAGTTGAATTACGCATCTGATGTTCCATTTCACATACCCGGCACCGTTTATCCCCGGGAAGTTTCACTTCTCTAAAAACCATGGAAAACGCATCCCAGGTGAGCATCCTGCCCACCAGGAGACGGCCGCGCCCCAAAAGGTATTTGATGGCTTCCGTCGCCTGGATCGTACCCAGCACACCTGGAAGGCTCCCCAATACTCCGGCCTCATGAGCTGCCTTGACGGCGTCAGGCGGTGGAACGTCTTCAAAAACACATCGAAAACAGGGACCGCCGCCGGGAACGATGGTCATGGTCTGTCCGTACGTCTCCAGAATTCCAGCATGGGAAAATGCTTTCCCTTGATTCACACAGGCATCGTTGATGAGAAACTTGGATTCGAAGTTGTCTGTAGCTTCAATGACAAAGTCGTAGGGGGCAATGATTGTGTCGATGTTCGCCTCGGAAATGCAAAAGGGGTAGAGTTCGATGCGCAGGTCATCTCGCAGGCGGCTGAGAGTCTCCAGGGCCGACAGGGTTTTTTCCTTCCCCAGATCTGCGTGCCCGTGCAGGATCTGCCTCTGGAGGTTCGACCGCTCCACCCGGTCGCCATCCACAATTCCAATCTCGCCCACACCGCATGCTGCAAGATAAAAGAGGGCAGGACTTCCCAGCCCCCCTGCCCCGATGACCAGCACCCGGCTCTGGAGGAGCTTGAGCTGCCCGGCTTCTCCAATCTCTTTCAGGAGGATATTTCGCCGGTACATCTCCCTTTGAGACTCACTCAATCCATTCTTTGCTTTCGACATAAAAAAAGACCGTTTCCCCATACGGGAAACGGTCCAAAAAAGTGAGCTCAGAATAACTTCCTTACCCACAACCATTTCCCTACGCTGGCATTACCCAGATCAGGTTTAAAGGGTTTTTCTCAGCCCGGAATTCCGAGCACCCCTAACGGCTGCTTAAATTGTCTTTATAAAAGACTCATCGAAGAAGATGAAACCAAAGCCTCAGTTCATTTCCTCTTCGAATCTCTCTTGAGATTAAAATTACTATGCCACATGACAGAGGGATTTTCAACCCGCTTTTCCAAAGGAATAGCAATTCTCGTTTTGGATGCATCTATGATATCGGCATTTCCGACATCCCCCTCAAGGGGGGCAATGTTGTTGACTTAATGTACCCCGGTGAAAACCTGAGTCCATAAGGTATTGATTTTCCTGAATTCATGCTTTCGCCGGAATGACGATCGGAGCTTAAGTACCTGATCAGAAGTTATTTGACATTTTTGGTGGTTATATTACGTCATTCCGGCATGCTTTTAGCCGGAATCCAGCCACACGGCACATTTTCTGGATACCGGCTTTCGCCGGTATGACGATGTAAAAATGTTAAGAAATTTTTGTCCAGGTATTTAAGTCAACAACATTATTGTCGAGGGGGGGGCAGGGGGGTGTTACAGATTTTTCAAAATGCGAATTCCATCAAAAGGGAAGCCTCCCGCCCCATTTCATGAGCTATCCCTCCGGCTTGGGTGCAAGCTGTTCAAGATCCTTTTCCAACGTGGATATTTTGGGAGACTTCATTTTCACCGCTTCAAGGGTCCCATCCCTCTCAACCCAAACCAGTACGGAATCGGCATGCTCCTTTTCGATCTTCTGCCAGCTCAAAGTGACCCTTTTTGTATCCTTGTCCCATAAGGAAACCTTTCCATAGGTTTTTTCAGGCAGGGGGGGGACGGGCTCGACCTTTTCCAGGTACTCATCATCGGCCAACTCCCACAGGATGCCCTGAACGCGCCACGGCTCCTTGAGCGTCTTCAGACGGTTGTCACCTTCCTTGAAAGCCCATTTGTCCTTCTCCTCAGAAACCACATCCCCCCGGACTTCCCCAAGTTGCCATTGAAGGCGGGTGACTTCGTCCCTTCGGAACCCCAGAAGCGAACGGTCTTCCAATGCATGAAGATCCCTGGGAAGCTCTTCGAGAATCGAAGATGGAGCCTCCACGACGCCGGCGAGCTGAGAACTCACTGCAGCCACGAATTCCTTATTCTTTTCCAAGACATCACTCAGGAGCAACTCCACCGGTTTATCTTCCTTCAATTGCAGGTCGACCTTCACCCTTGGGGGCTCCAGACCGTGGCTCTCCAAACGAGTGCGCTCATTTTCCAGAAAATCCTCAGCCCGCAGCCAACTGATCTGGTCCAGCATGTTCTGAACCTTGCCCGGCTTGATCCTGAGATCCTTCCGATCCGGATCGGTCCAACTCCTCCCGTCCGACTCCCGCTCCACATAGATGGAATTCCCATCGTTCCATGTCACCCGAACCTTCAGCACATCCTCCGGCTTGAAAGCAAACAGGTTCTTTTTCCTGAGATCATTGGCGCTTTTGTTCAGTTCCCCTCCGTTTTGCTCGCTCACGAGGAACAGATCCGGCTGTCCATCGACCCTGGCATAATAGCCGTCCTGGGAAGGATTCTTATCTCCAAGCCATATCTCCGACCAATGCTCCCCGGTTTTAAAACGTACCTTGAGAAAAGGTTCCTCCAGGCCATAGGGCTTCAGGTCTTCGGGCTTCTCCGCGACCTTCCTTTCCCTTTCGAGGCCGGCGATGGTTTCCAGGAGGCTTTCCACAGCCAGACCATCCACATCCGTCTGGACAGGCTCCAGGATCTTCCATTGCCCTTCTTTGGTCAATTTGACACTGGGACGGCCTTTGGCGTCGATCTCCAGGGAATGAACATCAGCCGGCTGAATATGGAAAATTTTCCTGGCTTCTTTCTCCCCGGCCTCCTTTTCTTTCTTCTTGACGACTTCAAAATAATAGAAATAGCCGCCCACCAACAATAAAACGACAAGATAGATGATTGATTTACGCCATCTCATCGCTGCGACCTCCGAACACGGTAAACGACCAGGCCGGACAGGATGACAATCAACGGAACAACCACAAGGACCATCCATACCAGCAGATAGAATTGATTCTGCGTCAGCAGGAGAGGACGCCCCTGGCTTTCCTTGCGCTCGATTGTGATGAGGTTTTCATCTCCGGCCAGAAAATTGACCATATTCAAGAAAAGATCCGCATTGCCTGAAAGCCCGAAATAAGAGTTGGCCACAAAATCCGAATCGCCGCTTACGAGCAGATAACCCTTTGCAGCTCCCTTGCCTGTATCATCATTCTTCTTTTCTTCCCGGTCCCCAGCCGAAGATCCCCCGGCCCCCTCCGCATTGAATTCCCGAGGATCAATTTCAGCCGCCACCGCCAGGGGCACCGGTCCGGACAGATCTTCCTTCTCATCAAATCCGACCTTGTGCTGCTCCTCGAGAAGCTTCAGGTTTGTTTCCGCCCAGGCATCCTGCGATGTTGACGCCAGAGCCTCTACCTCGACCCCCTTGGGAAGCGGGTTCATGATCCTCACCGAACGGGCCTCTGGATAAAAGGTGGCGATATTGAAATTCTGCGTGATTTTGTGGTGACCATACTTGGCAGCCAGCGGCATGAGGTAGTTGCCGCCGAAGATCCCCACCGATTCATCGACGATGATATCGTCTTTCAGCTCGATTCCGTGAGCTTTGAGAAAGTCCCTCAGCCCCCCGTCCCGGTATGGATCCAGGAGCACGAAAACCTTTCCCCCCTCGTTCAAGTATGTGTTGAGACGCTTCACTTCTTCCGGGAAAACAGGTTTTTCCGGTCCCCCGATAATGACCATGGCTGCGTCCCGGGGGACTTCATTCTTTTGCATGAGATTCAGATCGGCCACCACATAATTGTCTTTTTCAAGAGCAGACCGGGCATGGGCATAGCCGTTCTTGTCTTCCAACTGCGAAGAATGTTCCCCATGGCCTGTGAGGAAGTAAATCTTTTTCTGCTCTTTCGTGGTCAGCTTGAGGAAAGCATTGGTCAGGTTCTCTTCGTCGATGTTCTGGATGGATTGTTTTTTCCCGTACCCTTCCAGCACCAGTGTTCCGTAATTGCGAATTTCATAACGCCGGGCTACATCCGGCTGCCGGTCCGGGTCGATGAACTCATAGCTGATTTTTTTATTGAAGTACCGGTAGGTCTCCAGAAGCTCTCTGGCCTGCATTTCCTGAGGCGATGATGTTGGGAAAAACGCCTTGATTTCAACTGGTTGATCCAGAGTTTTCAGGATGTTTCGTGTTTGTTCCGCCAAGGTGTATCGCCCCGATTCCGTAAGATCCACGCGCCATGGATGCTCTTCCGCAATGAGTGCAATAAAAACCAGAATCCCCAAAAAGAAGAGTGTCGAAACCACCGAATTGGAACCATAGCTCCAGATTCGGTTTCGTTTTTTCTTATCCGGCATGATTCATTTCACCTCTCTATTCAAAAAGGGTTGAGTTTTGCGGGACTCGGCCGCCTCCTGGGGGGCCGGAATTCGAGGACCACTCCCTTTCAAGGCTCCCCGCTGTGTCTCCTGCACTCAAGCCCCTGTTTTCTTTACCCTCTCCAGCGATAGGATTCCATCTGCCTCAAGGTGAGGAATAGAAAAAACAGCACAAAAAGCAGGTAATAGAGGAAGTCCCGCGAATCCAATACGCCTTTGGTGAAGCTGTCGAAATGATTGGTTACGGACAGGTATTCGATGATTACGGCCATCGATGGATTGACAAGAGACTTGATCCAACCGATCACCCAGAACATGAGCAGAGCACCGAAGGAAAGAACGGCGGCAATGATCTGATTTTGAGTGAGGGAGGAAGTGAAGGTCCCCAAGGCGAGAAAAGCGCCTCCCAAGAGGAATATGCCGATATAACAGCTAAATACAGCTTTCCAGTTGGGATTGGAGATATAGCCGAGCAGCATTATTCCGGGGAGTGTTCCCGCCAGAATGGCGACAAAGGCGGTCGTCACCGCTGCAAATTTCGCCAGAACTGTGGAGCCGTCGGTAACGGGGTAGGTGAAGAGGAGTTCGAGTGTCCCCGTTTTGCGCTCTTCTGCGTAAAGGCGCATGGTCAAAAGAGGTGAAATCAGGAGCAGCACGACACTCACGTTGAGGAAAAAGGGACGCAGGACCATCTCCGCCAGATTGAGCTGGCTTGCCATCATGGGATTCTGACTCGCCTGAAAACTGAGCAAGTTGAAGTAGGCGACATTGCTATAAAAAAAATATCCGCTGATGAGCAGGAACGTGAATGCCACGACATAAAAAATGGGAGATGCAAAGAGACTGTAGAGTTCCTTGCGATAAACAGACACGAAACCTTTCATGATTGCATTTCCTCCCGTGACGACTCTTCAGTCACTAATTGCATGAAAATATCTTCCAGACTGAGATCGACCATCTTGAGCTCCAGCAGATCGGCCCCCTGGTCCACCACAACGCGGGCTATTTCGGGCCGTAAATCTCTGGCGCGGTCCGTTTCCACCACAAGGCGTCCGCCGTTTACGCTGTCTCGGCTCACCTTCTGCACACCTTCCAGCGCTTCCAAAGAAGCGATGACCCCCGAGGGTTCTCCTTTTATCTCTAAAGAGACATGGGAAGACTTCTGAAGTTGACTGGTGAGAGCGGCGGGACTGTCGGTCGCCACGATCTGTCCTTTATTGATGATCAACACCCGCTGACAGATCTGCGCCACTTCAGGAAGGATGTGGCTGCTCAATAAAATGGTGTGCTCTTCCCGCAATTCACGGATAAGGCGCCGGATTTCTATGATCTGAGTCGGATCGAGGCCGATACTCGGTTCATCCAGAATCAAGACCGATGGATTGTTCAGGAGGGCTTGCGCCAATCCCACCCTCTGTTTGTAGCCTTTGGACAAATGGCCGATGATCCGGTGGGCCACCTTTTCCAGACCGCAGATGCCGATCACCCTCCGAATTTCACTTTCCATCCTCTTCGCTTCGACCCCTTTTGCTCCGGCCGCAAACCTGAGAAACCGCCTCACGGACAGATCCAGGTAAAGAGGTACATTTTCCGGAAGATACCCAACCTTTCTTCGCACCTCCAGAGACTGCTCCAGGCAGTCCAGACCGTCTATACGTGCCACACCCGCCGTAGGCGGCATAAAACAGGTCAGAATACGAATCGTCGTGGATTTACCCGCTCCATTGGGCCCGAGAAAGCCGACCACTTCACCCTGTTTGACCTGAAAGCTCACATCACGTATGGCCGGCAGAGAACCATAGAACTTGCTCAGTCCTTCCGCTTCAATCATACTTCCCATCCTTGAATTTATTTTCTGTTGGATTTGCTACAGATGTATTTCTTTGAGGTTTATCAAGAGGTATAAAGAGTCACCTGCCGGTTCTCGCGAACCGTTTTGGTGCCCAATGAAGTCGCGCACCGCCTACAGAGATATTCATGCAGTTCTCCATCGGGCAGAACCAGTAGAAGACGACTCCTTACAGGCATAGCTCTCTTGCAGTGAGGGCAGTAAAGTTCCGAAGCCTTGAAATCCCCATACTGCCCGGAAGCCACTGTTCGCAACAATTCACTCACCCCCTGTCGTTCTCATCTCAAATGATTTCAGGAATGCGCTTCACGGGTGGCGCCCGCCGCAGTGTTTTTCTTGCGTTCCTTGCGGCCGTGCCACAACCACTTTTTAACCTTGCTCTCTCCCTTTTCCTTCTCAAGGTCCGCAAATTCCCTCAGCAATTCTTCCTGCCTCGGTGTGATTTCCGTGGGAATCTTCACCTCCACTTCAAGGTACAGATCCCCTTTGCCGTAGCCGCGCAAACGCCTTACCCCTTCTCCCGGGAAGCGCAATACGGCTCCCGGTTGAGTACCGGCTTCAATCTTGATGTTTTTTTCTTCACCTCCCAAGACAGGAACCGTTATCTCATCTCCAAGAATTGCCTGCACAAAAGAAATGGGGACTTTTCCAAAAAGGTTGTCTCCATCCCTTTCATAAAATTCATGGGGTTCCACCTCGAGCCGCACATAGAGATCCCCTGGAGCACCTCCCCGGTAGCCCCCCTCCCCTTCGCCTCGCAAACGCAATCGGGTCCCGGAATCCACGCCGGCGGGGACTTTTACATGAACCAGCTTTTCCCGCCTCACCCTTCCTTGCCCCTCACACACTTTGCAGGGAGAAGTCAGAATTTTTCCGGTACCCTGGCAACGGGCGCAAGCCGTGCTGATGCGGAAAAACCCCTGGTTCTGTACAACTTGGCCACTTCCCTTGCACATGGGGCAAACCGCTTCCTTGGTCCCCGGTTCGGCTCCAGTGCCATTGCAGGCTTCGCAAGTCCCAAGAATATTGATGCGGACTTCCTTTTCGGTACCGAAAACCGCCTCTTCGAATGTCAGTTTCAGTTCATAGAGGAGATCGTCGCCCGGCCGGGCTGCCGTGCGGGGGCGAGATTGTCCCCCAAGGTTGAAGGAAAAGAAATCTTGAAAGATATCTCCAAAGCTGGAGAAAATATCTTCAAAGCCACCGCTGAAACCACTGAACCCGGAACCTCTAAGCCCTTCATGACCATAAGCGTCATAAATTTGCCTCTTTTGCTGGTCCCTCAACACTTCATAGGCTTCAGCCGCCTCTTTGAACTTTTCTTCGGCCTCTTTATCACCGGGATTCCGGTCAGGGTGGTACTTGAGTGCCAGCTTTCGGTAAGATTTCTTGATCTCGTCTTCGCCGGCTTGTCGAGACACACCTAAGACTTCGTAATAATCTCTTTTCCCCATTACACTTACATCCCTCTTGTCATTATCTCAGCATCTATAAAATGATAAAAACAGAAAGCATCCGGCAGGCCACTCATAAACATGCACCAGAGCATTGTCAAGCCTGGAGGGATGATCGCGAGCCTATGGTTCTTCTAACCCTTTTGACTTTCCAGCAAACCCTGCGGCCTTTTACCAAGTATCTGGACAGAAATTCATCAATACTTTCAAACCGTCATAGCGGCGAAAGCCGGTATGCGGAGAATGTACCGTGTGGTTGGATTCCGGCTAAAAGCTTGCCGGAACGACGTAACCTTCAACTACCAGGAATGTTGAATAATTTCTGGCCAGGTACTCAGAATCTCATCAACCATCAAGATGAAGGCCCATCCACTATTCCCACCCCCCTTGAGGTGGCAGGATTCTATTTTTCCGGTGCATCCCTGGAATCTGCACGGAGAGCAGCCTGAGCCGCAAAAGTAAACTTCCCGGCCTTTTCCGCCTGCCGCGCCAGATACATCCAATCATCCGAAGTGCCTTCAAAATTCAAAATACGGCTGAGCCGGTTGAAAAGGAAAAAATCCCCTTCCTCTTTTGCATTTTCCAAGAGCCGGTTGAGAGCATCGGTTGCCTTGGCCTTTTCATAAAAATCCACCGCATCGCTCAGCAACCCGGCTTCCTCATACCGTTTCCCCCAAAACAACAAATTTTCAACAGAAACAGCATTCTGGTTTAAAAGATCCCTTTTCTCCAGACAGCCTAAAATATCCCTCTCAGCCATTAAATCCGTCCCAACCTTTTATCAATTTTTCTGCCGGCTCAACACAAAGCAGCTCTCAATCTTCACTCTGTTCTGTTTCATCGAGATCTTCAAAATCCGCAGAATCATCGTATTCCAAAGAAGCACCCAACTCCGCCTGCGCGTCCATGATCTCCTTCACTTCCGTGCGGGTCACTTCCTCTTTCTCCGCTGCAAGCGCCTCGGGAAGCGGCTTCACTTCTTCAAACTGGCGAATGTTTTCCACTGTTACTTTTCCCGCAGCAATCTCGCGCAAAGCCACTACTACTTCCTTATTCTTTGGAGCCTTCACCAGAGGAGCATTTCCGCTTCGCAACTGCAAAACTCTTCGCACCGCCAGATGCACCAAATGAAAGCGGCTTTCAACATTTTTCAAACAATCTTCAACAGTCACTCGGGCCATTCCGGCTCCTCCTCTATCGAATGAAACCTTCCATCAATCCTTCACATTCACAAAATAAGCCCTGGCAAAGAGATGTGCACCCCCCTCGACAAGGCATTTCAAAAGCAATCCCCGATAGGATCATTTTTTTGCAGTGTTTGACCGGCAAACACCCTTCGGATATGCTCACAACGGTTTATATGAAAAAAGGCTCATAGCTCATGGCTCATGATCACATCGCTTTCCAAGAGCGTTTCCCGCTTTCCATATTGGCTTGCATCTCTTTGCCTTTTTCATTTTTCGTTGTGACCGTTCCGGTCATGGGAGTTAATTGCACTTTTGCAGGCACGGTGTGGACGCTGCTCCTGCATGACGATCAAAATCTTATCCGTGCAGAATATCCATCGCAAAAAAACAGATGGGAAATCCCATCTGCTTCAATTCAAACAAGGTCGCCGTTATGGCTCCCGGCTTCGAGAATCGGACTGGGTTTTATAAACCATCTTCACATACAATGGCAATGGCAAATTGAAAATCTGACCAATTATCATTTTGGATGGCTCTCATGATATCGGCATTTCCGACATCCCCCTATCTAATTCAAAGGAGGATTTTATCTTAAAAATTTCCCCCTCGAGAGGGGGACAGGGAGGTGTAGGTTTTTCAAAATGAGAATTGCTGGAAGGCCTTAGACTTCCTAACCTTTTTGTTCAGCATACCGCGCCAGAGTGAAAAGAAAATCCGCCAGGCGGTTCAAGTAGGCATGGACTTCAGGACTGTCCAGCAATCCAGCCTCCCTCATTTCCACCGCGCGGCGTTCCGACCGCCGAACAATGGTTCGCGCCAGGTCCAGTGCAGCACTCGCTGCGTTGGTTCCAGGAAAAATAAACTTGCGTGGCAACGGGACTTCTTCCTGCAGTTTCTGAATCCAATCCTCCAATCTTTGAGTGGCTTCCGTCCCGATGTTGTAATCGTTTTTCATCGCGTCATCACAGGAAAGTTGTGCTCCCAGGAGCAGCAGGTCTTGCTGAACGGCAAGAATCATGGACTGGATGGTTTCATTCTTCGTGAAGACCTTGGCCAGCCCCAGGGCGGAACTGGCTTCATCCAGAGTCCCGTAGGTTTCAGGGCGCAAGCTCGCTTTCGATACCCTCACACCCGTGAGCAGACTCGTTTCCCCCTCATCTCCCCTTTTAGAAAAAGTGAAAATACCCAAGTTCTCGCTCCCTTCTCTTCTTGAATTTCGCCATCATTGACATTCATTTCCAAGGTTATTCAGAAACCATCCAGGAAATGAAAGGAACTCAGATGATAAAGCTGCTGCCGATCCAACTAAGAGCCTATCCAAAAACCTACCTCGGCAGCGGTCCCCCTTGGTCCCCCCTCGAGGGGGGAATTGAAGGGGGGTGTCGCAAAGTCCACAGGGGGGTTCCGGATAGGTTCTTAGTACTCCAGCGCGATAATTACGCAACCAGATTTGTTCAACCCTAAGAGGCTCCAGGCATGTTAAAATTAAATAAGAAGGCAACAAACAGGAGAGGAGTACAACCATGCCTGGACCTCAACACAAATACTGCATCTACATTCCTCCAGAGAAACGGAAAGTATTGAAACATCTGAGAGTGAGCTACACAAAACCCTATGCGGAGGTTGTAAGGGCTCGTATCCTCCTCCTATCGCATGAGCACCCGGAATGGAGCATCCGGCAGATCGCTGATGAAGTCGGATGCAGGCCATCCACCGTTAAGAAGTTCCGCAACAGATGGGTCAATGAAGGTAGCCTCAAAAACCACCCCCGACCCGGAGCCCCAAGAAAGCATCCTTCTGCCGTGAGGGCTCAGATCACCTTGTTGGCCTGTTCGAAACCGTGTGATCATGGCAAGCCATGGCAACGCTGGTCTGGAGAGAAGCTTTGTCAAGTCGCCAAAGAAAAAGGAATCGTCAGCCACATTGCCCCGAGCACTATTCGTCTTTGGCTGAAACAGGACAAGATCAAACCCTGGCAATATCATCTATGGCAAAAATCTCCTGATCCAAAATTCGTTGAGAAAGCGTCTCCAGTCCTGGATCTCTATGAGAACGCTCCCCAGTTGTTCCAGCAGGGTGAAGCTTCCGTTTGTATCGATGAGAAGACCTCCATTCAAGCAAGAAGACCTCTTCACGAGACCAAACCCGCCATAGCCGAACACCCCGTTCACGTGGCATCCCGATACAAACGGATGGGAGCATTACAGCTGTTTTGTGCTCTTATCGTCGCCAATGGAATCACCTTCGCCCGTACCTTCGCTCGCAAGCGCTTCGCGGAGTTCAAAACCTTTCTTCTGAGTTTCTTTTCTTCAGCCATTGTCAAGGGATTCAAGGTTATTGATCTCATTCTGGACAATGGCTCTACGCATGCACCCAAACAACTGGGCAAATGGATTGCTTCTCTCAACCTTTCTTTTAATGTTCGTATCTACTGGCTTCCCACATATGCCAGTTGGCTCGATCAGGTTGAGATCATCTTCAGTAAGGTTACAAGGGATGTACTCACTCCCAACGACTTCAACGACAAAAAGGAGCTTTCACAAATGCTTATGGGTTACTTTGATGAGCTCAACAGACATCCAAAACCCATAAAGTGGACCTATACGAAAACAAAGCTCGTGGCCAAGTTCGCTCCAAAATCCGTGCAAATGGCCGCGTAATTAGCGCGTTGGGGTACTTAGTGCGTGAAACCTTCCTGGGAAAAATCCGACCAATCATCCCCATGGGAGATGCGAATCTCTTCAAGGAGTCGATTGGTCGCCTCTTCGATCCTGTCGATGTCCCTTTCGTCCACCGACTCATCCGTCATGTCCCGAATGGATTCCTTAAGCGTCTTGAATTGTTCAACAATCTCCCGCTTGATCTTCCCATCCCCCAGGCGTTCATTCAAATCCAAAATCGTATTGACGCAACTCTCCACGCGCAATCGCAAATGCCTGGGTTTCCTTTTTTGTCGAGAGAGGCCAAGGACCATACCGAAATATTTCCTTAACAGGGTCAGCCCCTTTTGTAGAGTTCTTCCTTATAGATTCGATACAGGGCAAAATGCTCTTTCAAAGAGCGGTTCAGAATGATTCCCGCCTTTTCGAGTTCTCTTGGGTTCAGGATCATATCCACACCCATGCCGAAGGCCGCCAGTTGATCCAAAGTCGGGTGGTTCTCACTGAGGAGACACACAAAGAGTTGTCTTCGCATGTCCATGGGCAAAAGTTGGAGATGCCCGAGCACGAGATTATGGTCGGGTGTCCCTCCATCAAAGCTTTCATCGAGCAGAATCAAGGTATAGGAATTATGATGGATCTTACTGACGGCAGAAGCGACGTTCGAACCGCGAAATACACGGAAATCCATTTCTTGCAGGATGCCCTCCAGCTTTTCAAGCCTGGAAGGCTCAGAAACGCAGAGAAGACAAGTATTCACCCCTTCTTCCGCCATATCGAGGTGGAGGACACTGTCCGAACCAGCCTCCGGATTCACATTTCCTTGCCTGGAAGGGGGGTCGGCTTTTCCACAGGATTCCCCATCGGTCTGAGTTACGCCCTTTTCTTTGATTTCAATGGGAGTTTTGCACCTGGGACACAAAACCCTCAGCATCTTCCCCTCTGGGATTTTTTCATCGGGCAACGAAAACCCTGCCTGGCATCCTGGGCATTGAAACCTCACTTTTCACCTCGCTCCACCCAAACAGGTCCAAAAAGCAAAATCTTCATCTTTTTACAATACAGGCTATAAATGCCTTTTGACAATTCAAAATTTAGAACCTTTCCCCTCTTCGGTCATTTTGCCTTGTATGTTTAAAGAAATCCTCCTAGATTCATGAAAACTTCAAACTCGGGCGGAAAGAGAGGAAAGAGTCGTTACATGCCGTTGGTCCCTTTTTTGTCTTCCCGCCCATTTCTGAGGTATCAAAAGAGGCAAGGACTTTCCCAATTGAAATGAGGAGGTGTTGCAAAAATGGAAAAGGTTCGTTTCGGACAAACCGATCTTGAGGTTTCCATTGTTGTTTTGGGTACTTGGGTTACAGGGGGGTGGTTATGGGGAGGGGCTGATGATAAGGAATCCATCAAAACCATCCATCGAGCTCTGGAGCTGGGGTTCAACTTTATCGATACGGCGCCGGTCTACGGCTTTGGGAAATCCGAAAAAGTCATCGGACAGGCATTGAAGGAATGGGGAAACCGCGGTGACATCGTGATCGCCACCAAATGCGGGTTGGAATGGGATGAGAAAGAAAATGTTCGAAGGAATTCCAGCCCTCAGAGGATTCAATATGAAGTCGACCAGAGCCTCAAACGGCTGGGAGTGGACTGCATCGACCTTTATCAGGTCCACTGGCCTGACACTCAAACCCCTTTCGAAGCAACGATGCAGGCACTGCAAAAGCTTCAGGAATCAGGCAAGATCCGCTACATCGGCCTCAGCAACTTCAGCAAAGAACAGATATCGGCCTGCCTGCAGGCGGGACCGGTGCACAGCCTGCAACCCCCCTACAATATTTTCGAACGTGAGGCGGAAAAGGAGCTTCTTCCTTTCTGTATGGAAAACGGCATCGCCACACTGGGCTATGGGGGATTGTGCCGCGGGTTGCTCACAGGCAAATTCACGGGTGACGAACAATTCGCCAAGGGGGACCTGCGCCGTTTCGATCCCAAATTCAAGCCTGACCGTTTCAAGCAATATCTGAAGGCCGTCGATGCGTTAAAGAAACTCGCCGCCAAATATGACAAAACGGTGGCCCAGTTCGCCTTACGGTGGGCCATTCAACAGCCGGGGCTCACGACGGTCATAGCCGGTGCAAGAACTCCCCGGCAGGTGGAAGACAACGCAGGGGTCTCAGACTGGAGGATCACCGAGGAAGATATCCGCAAGGTCGATGAAATTTTGGAGAAACATATCAAAACGCCCGTGGGTCCTCAATTCATGGCACCGCGCTGAATGGATGGTTCGTGGCTCATAGCTGATAGCTCATAGCTGATAGCTCATAGCTCATAGCTCATAGCTCATAGCTGATGGTAAATGGGGGATGGGACGTCTTTTGCCGGCGCTTTGAGGGAAGGCCCTTTCGGGCCTTCGGACCAGGGGTGCGATTCCCCCTCGCCATCCTTCGGCCGCATCACTTTCATAAGCGGGTCATGCCCACCATGACGGAAAGGCCTCCGTGCTTGATCGTCCAAAATCGCATGGAGGGCAGTCCCATGATCACTGCAAGGGAACGGTCGGGAACCAGTATCGCTACGTGCCACCCGGCAAAAGCACGGCGCAAGTGGATGGCGAGAGGGGCATAGAGTTCCTTGCCCCCCCCTTCCAACCGCAACCCATAGGGGGGGTTGAGGAGCAGCAAGCCCGGCTTCAGCCCGAGATCGCGGGGGTGGAATTGAAAAAAATCCTCGTTTATCCATCGAATGTCCTCTCCCACCCCGGCTTCGAAAGCATTTTCCCGAGAAACCGCAATGGCCTCACAGTCATGATCTATCCCCACGATGGGAACGGGGGAATGGGGAAGAGCGTTTTCCCTCGCCTTACGGCAAAGGTAACCCCAGGTCTTTTCCTGAAATGCCGGCCATTTTTCAAAGAGAAACGGCCGTGACAACCCTGGAGGCAGATGTCTTCCCATCAGAGCAGCTTCGATGGCGAAGGTCCCGGATCCGCACATTCCGTCCACCAACGGCGAATCCCCACGCCACCCCGAACGCATGATAATGCCCGCCGCAAGGGTCTCACGGAGAGGAGCTCCCATATGCCGCCTGCGATAGCCTCTCTGATGCAGATGGGCCCCCGTCGTATCGAGACTGATTCGACATTGATTCTTTTTCAGGTGGATGAGCATTCTCTGTTTAAGGGGCTCGAGAGATGCGGGTTCGGCGGTGGAATCTTGATCGGATTTCCATCGGCCCGGCGGCTCCATCTTTTGCAACATGAACCGCTTCCGCACAGCTGCCACTACAGTATCGGCCACCACCCCTTCATGTTCAATGCGTGAATGCTCCACAAAAGCCTCAACATGAAGGGGAAGAGTCCTATTCAGCCACAACTCCCAGGGTACGCCGCAAACCTTATGAAACAACTCTTCCGCGGCGCCCGCACGAAACGCAGGAAGACGACAAAGAATGCGACTGGCCGTCCTTAGCCATAAGTTGCTGAGATAACAAGCACTGAGATCCCCTGAAAACTCTACGCCGGCTTCCGTTATTGCCAGGTCAGGCATTCCCAGGGCTGAGAGCTCCCCCTTGCACAGAAGAGAAAGTTCCGGGGGAGTCACCGCCGCGAACCGATGCACCGGGACCTGGACGTAGCGCTTCACATGACGTAGGTAGGCCTTGCTTTCCTCAAGTTCCTTTTCAATTTTACCCGATTTACCCGACACGCACTTTTCCTTTCTTCAAATTCCTTTTGTCTTATCGAATGGGAAAAAATATATTTATACCCGCAGTGATTGATCATTTCACTTTTATATGAAAAAGGCTCATGGTTCATAGCTCATGGCTCATGATAACATCGCTTTTCAAGAGCGTTTCCCGCTTTCCATATTGGCTTGCATCTCTTTGCCTTTTTCATTTTTCGTTGTGACCGTTCCGGTCATGGGAGTTGATTCGAAAGGCCATTCTATTCACTTCGCCCGTCATTTTCCATCGACTCACTTGACGAAAATGGAGCCTTCTTATAATCTTTATATTCTCGAGATTTTCGATGGTTCTTTTTCTTGTCTTCTTGTCGTTTTCATACAGGGTCGAAAGTGAATCCCTCCTGATGAATGGATCTGGATAGTCAAAATCCAAGGAGCGCCATATTTTGAACACTGGTCCAAGCAAGAAATCAAACGGCCTTGGTTTGCCCGAAAATTACCGTCCCCGCCATTTTGCCGCCCTTTGGCAGGACCCTCCCCATGGTTGGCGAGATCATCTGGCTGCAGCCATCCAAGAGGGGGGCGGGAATCAAATGCCCAAGATATTTTTCCGGGCTGATGACATCGGCGCAGGAGGCCAGCCATTCGAAGTCTTGTGTCGTTTGTTCCGCCGCTATGAAGTCCCTCTGGCTATGGCGGTCGTTCCAGCCTGGATCAGCAGTATCCGCAAAAAACAGCTTTTCGATGCGGCCCCTCTGGATGAGCCGCTCTGGGGTTGGCACCAACACGGCTGGCGCCATGTCAATTGGGAGCGTTCGGGAAAGAATTCCGAATTTGGCGAACAACGCCCCTTCGAAAAACAAATGCGCGACATTTCGCAGGGGTGTCGGAAAATGCAGGAGATCTTCGGAGACCGACTGGCCGAAGTTTTCACTCCACCATGGAACAGGCTTTCCAATGCAACCATCAAAATTCTTCATGAATTGAATTTCAAAGCGGTTTCCATGACCGGCCCCTTTCCAAGAGGATACAAGAATACGGAAGGCCTGAAGAATCTGAGGATTCAGCTCGACCTCCATACAAGAAAGGCTAAAGACGGTATCTCTGATTTCAAAACGCTGTTGGAAGAAATCACCGTCCTTTTGGGAAAACGGGAGCGGATCGGGATCATGATTCACCACCAACGTATGACTTCTTTTGCTTTTGAATTCTTGGAGGAGCTGCTCCATCTATTGAAGAATCATAGCAAAGCACATTTTCTGGATTTCAAGGAGCTGGCAGCAAATCCGAATGAAGAATAGGCCATTGTTACTCTATGCGGATGAGGCGGGAAATATTCTCGATTGCCCCCATCTGGAAATGGTGGGGGCAAGCGCAGACCTCTGGCGGCGTCTGCAACCCGGCGACTGGATTCCACTCCCTCTCGGCAGCGAACTTTTTCTTCTTCCAGCCCGTCTTCCCGTGGGTTTCAACCCCGAGACAAAACGGTTTGAAATCCTGTCCCACGACCCCGTCAACCCTTCCCAAAAGGTGCAGGCCGTAGCCGCTTTCATGGCTCCCGCCCACACCCAGACTTATTCAGCTGCCTACAAAACCCTGCCGGGAGCCCCCTTGCTTCCCCTTTTTGCCTACACGGCCGTGGGTTGGCTGAACGGGCGATTCGTAGCGACCGGAATTCGGGTGGACCCGGACCCCCGCCAGGATCTGCGCAATTTCAATCCCAAAACCATCGAACGCAATGCGCGCCGCCGAATGAACCGGGAAAAACGCAACCGTCTCATTCAGCACTTGGGGAAATGCGCTATAACGTACGGCTGCCCCGCGGCGCGAAATCTTTTTATGGACCGCTGGGAGGCTCCCCTCCCCACTTCACCCGTCTGCAACGCCAGGTGCCTCGGGTGTATCAGCTTTCAGGAACGGGAAGATCTCTGCGCCAACCAGGACCGCATCACCTTTGTGCCGACTCCCGATGAAATCTGCGGTGTCGCCGTTCCGCATTTGAAAGATGCCCCCAGGGCCGTCGTGAGCTTCGGGCAGGGGTGTGAGGGAGAACCGCTGCTCCAGGCCGAAACCCTCGCCCAGGCTGTCCGCATGATGCGCCAGGAAACTCCTCGAGGCACGATCAATCTCAATACCAACGGAAGTCTCCCTCAACGTGTCGAAAAACTATGCGAAGCCGGCCTGGACAGCATCCGCGTGAGCATGAACAGCTCTCAACCCCAATACTACCAGGCCTATTTCAACCCCCGGGGCTACACCTTCGAGGACATCAAGCAGTCCCTGAAAACGGTTAAGGATTATGGACGCTTTGCGTCCATCAACTATTTCGTTCTCCCGGGGTTTACGGACAGCCGGCCCGAATTCGATTCCCTGTGCCGCTTCATCGAAGAAACCCGCCTGGATCTCATACAGATGCGCAATCTCAATATAGACCCGGAATGGTACCTGCGACACCTGAAGATCCCCCGGGACGAGGAACCTTTGGGCATTCGTCCACTGATGAAGAGGTTGAAAGATCGCTTCCCGGAGCTGCGCCTGGGATACTTCAACCCCTGCCTGAACGAAACATAGAGATCAATCCCTCTTCGCCGCTTGCGAAGGAGCGAGGAAAGGAAAACGACATTTGGTCAAGTCAGCTTTCTGGAAAAAATGCAAACCAACCGTTTCCCGTCACTGGCTTTTGCTCACCGCCGGCCTCTTCTGGTCGGCAGTCGGAATGGTTCTTTGCATCATGGCCTGCTACTGGCTGGCACATCTTGAATGGCCCCTGAATGGAATCGGTGTGCTTCTCGGTTTCGGGGGCGGTATCGCCGTTTACCGTTTCGGGTTCAGCCGCATTGCAAAGAAAAACATCGCCCGCATCTTGAAAAAATCCGAAAATGTCTGTTTTTTCGCCTTTCAGGCATGGAAAAGCTATCTCTTGGTCATCATAATGATGTCTTTCGGCTACACTCTGCGCCATTTGCACACGCCACGCATCTTTCTCGCCGTGATCTATGCAGCCGTCGGAACGGGACTTGCCTTGAGCAGTTCTCTTTACTACAAGTAGGGGGATTTTCCCCTTTTCCACCGGTGAGAAACCGCAGCAATCCATGCCCCTCAGTCGTTGAATGCGGTGAAGCTCTCCACTGTGGCGGCATCGAGGCTCTCAGCAAGCTGCAGGACCAGTTCGAGGGCGCTCAAATAGTCTTCCATGTGAATGACCGCGTTATGAGTGTGAATGTAGCGGGCCGGCACTCCCAGAACAATCGTCGGAACCCCGGTCCCGTTGAGATGAATGACGCGGGCATCGGTGCCGCCGCTCTTGCGCACTGCCAATTGATAGCGCACCTTGTTGGTTTCCGCAACCTGGACGGCAAATTGCACAAACCGGCGGTTCATGATGGCAGAGGGATCCATGATCCGGATCTGCACCCCTTTTCCCAGCTGGCCCTGTCGCTCTTCATCGGAAAACCCCGGCAAATCATCGGCTGGAGTTCCTTCCAGCACAATGGCTGCATCGGGATTCACTCCAAAGGCGGCTGTCCGGGCTCCCCGCACCCCCACCTCTTCCTGCACCGTACCGACCGCCAGTATGGTGTTGGGGTGAGCGATTTTTTTGAGCATTTGCATGGCCTGGATGGTGAGCGCCATCCCCGCACGGTTGTCGAAGGCCTTGCACAAAAGAAAATCCGGATTGTGCATGGGAGTGAAAGGGCTTTCCGGGACGACGACATCCCCGGGAGAAATGCCGAAGCGATCACGAACGTCTTCGGCATTCAATGCTCCCACATCCACAAACATGTCATCCAGCTTCATCACTTTCTCGCGTTCGGCTTCGCTCAGAAAATGAGGAGGTTTGGCCCCCACGACTCCGAGCACTTCTCTCCCTTCCTGAGTCAAAATACGCACACGCTGAGCCAGAAGCGTATGAGTCCACCACCCTCCCAGGGGAACCATCTTGATCATTCCAGCCTTGGTGATGCTCTGAACCGCAAAGCCGACTTCATCCATGTGCGCCGTCAGCATGATGCGGGGATTTACCTTGAGACCCTCCTTTTCCTGGATGATATTGCCGGACTTATCCGTCCGTACCGATCCATCCAGTTCCTGGCGGAAAATGCGGCGCACTGCATTCTCACAGCCGGGAGCGCCGTGAGCCTCACCCAGTTTCTTCAAAAGCTGCAGAGCCGTTGCCTTTCTTTTTTGAACTTCCATTCCTCCTCCTTTATGAAAAAAGGCTCATGGTTTGTAGCTCATCGCTCGTGATCACATTGCTTTTCAAGAGCGTTTCCCGCTTTCCCTATTGATTTGTATCTCTTTGCCTTAGGGAGTGAGTCGCTCTTGAAATCCTCATTTAATTCCTTCATATTTTCTTCACAATCAAATGTTAATGTGTTTTAATTCAATCAGATTAAGGTCCCAAGAACCTCCATCACATTGAATTGTGCCGGCGTCATATCAAGCCTCCCTTTGGAGGGATAAACTCAAATCCAAAAGGCTCGTCATATTTTTCCCGCTTTTCCAGGCGGGTGAATCGAGGCAAGCGCCATGAATGCAAGGATCCTTTTGGTCGATGACCACAAAATGCTGCGAAACCTTTTGCGAGTCATACTGGAAGACTGTTCCGGTATATGCGTCGTCGGTGAAGCGGAAAATGGCCAGGAGGCATTGGAGCTGGCCATGCACCATAAACCGGATGTCGTGCTCATGGACATCAGCATGCCACAGATGGACGGCATCACTGCAACCCGTAAAATGATCACGGAAAACCCCGGAATCAAGGTGATTGCATTCTCCATACATTCCGGAAGCGAATATGTGAAAAGGATCAGCAGTGAAGATCCAGTAGATCTAACCACAGCTCAAAAGTGCTCCCATGGCGTTCAATGCAGTTGATCCCAGGTTGAAGATACAGCTATCCCATGTGCACTCATTCTGGTGCTGTTTATAAAGATTTATAGATGTATGGGGGATCAGAGCCTGGAACATGGACATCCTTCAGGAAGTGTCAAATCGTATTTGGAATGGCTGTGCCCGGACTCTATCGAGGAAGTCCCGAGCGAGCCTGAGGTTGCGCCAAGCTTCGAGAAGTCTGAACGCGATGTTTTTGGCCGATCCCACTCCCGTGGGGAAAGCTCTCCGAAAGAGACTGCCTCTTTGGATGAGCTGAAAAAGAGTGCAGGCGATCTGCAAGAGAAGGTAGAAGATCTTGCAGGCGACATCATTGTTGCTGTAAACATGTTCCAGTTCAAATCCCCCGTTTTTTTGGACATTGAAGCCCTCGTTTTCAATGATCCATCTGCTCCTTCCTCCATCGTTGGCTATTTCGATGGCGCTTGCCTGACTGATTTTGAAATTGGTAACCCACTGGAATCGAGTGGTCCTGATCTGCCCTGTCTTATCCGGTTTGGTCTCAAGGCACCGGAGAACGCAAAGGGAGTGCTCTCTGTTTTCAGTATCGATATAGGGAATATTGTTTACCCACCGGTATTGCTGGTGAATTCTGGCTTCTTTGCCTGTCCGGTACTCGAGGTGACACTCAGGATGGAATCTCTGGAGGGCCTCGAACTGTTGCTCAACGGAGGGGAGGTTATCCTTGTGAACGATCAAGAACTTCCAGCCGTATCGGTTGCACAGGTCAAAGGTGGGGCCGCCGGCAAAGAGGCTATCGAGGCTGATGCACAGGGGAAGCCGGGGGAATCTTTCTTTGAGCCTTTGTGCAAGCCGGTAGAAAGCCTTGAGCTCACAGTCCTGTTTGCCGGGATTCTCCCCGGGGTTCTCGATGAATTCCGTCATAAGGGAGAAGGCGAATCCGTTTGGGGTCACGAGCTTTGCCTCGAGCACCTCGTGGTAGTAGATCGTCTTGGTTCCGTGAGTCCGGGTGAGACAGTACGGGCAATGTCTCTTGTCGAAGGAAATGGTCCCCGTCCCATCGACAGCCACAACATAGTAGATGCCCCGAAGTCTCCAGCGAGAGAGCACCTTCTTTCTGATGAGGGTTTCGGCCATCCCGGTAACGGCCTCTTGAGCCTCTTGCGGAGAGAGCCTGAGGTAGAGATCATTAAGGGTATCACCATGGGGAAAGGAGTCGACACCGAAAAGGATCTCGAACTTTTCCCTGGAGGGCTCATTCTTTCGGAGTTGGTATGTGACCTGTCTTCTGGCTCCGAGTCTCAGCAAGAACATGAGAACTCCTGCAAAGCAAAGAGATGCAAGAGGGTAGTTGATCTTCCTCTGGTCTCTCGGATCGGATGCGCCTCCAAAAATCTTCTGGAAACCACCGAAGAAATGCTCCACCGTCTTGATGAGAATTCCGATCAGAGCTTCCTGCTCCTGCTCAGCGCTGTCCGTGGTAGGATTCATGGTTCGGAAATCAAAAATGAGATTGTTTTTCAATGCGGCCTCCTTCACCCAACGGGAACTCCAGTTGAGCGTGAAGAAATTATTTTCTCTCTTGAGAGGAAGCCCTCTCGTTTTTTGATTTTATCCCGATTTACTGTGCGAAGAAAAATCAATCGTTATTGCTGGAAAAGGATGCTGGAAGCGGGTGGGGTCGGATATGTTCTCAAGGATTCTTCATTTGAAGAAATAATCACCGCTATCCATACTGTGATGTCGAACAACACCTATTTGAGTCCAGGGATCGATTTTACAGCCGGTCCATTGCAGAAAAACGAGTGAGACCACCGGTTGAATCCGACGGTAACGAAGATCGTTGCATGCCGACTCCGATGAAAAGCGGGTTTCAAGGAAAAGCGGCTACTTTTCGAACCAGGCCACTTCCAACGGATTTCGCTCTGGAAGGCGGTAATAGACGTGCCTGGGATAGCCCACCATGAGTATCCCTTTGACCTGTTTGTCTTCGGGAATCTTCAGGAACGCGATCAGTGGCTCGTATTCTTTGGCCGCAGCCTGCGCAAAGCCGGCCCAACATGTTCCCAAATGGAGAGTGGTGGCGTAGAGTTCCAGGTATTCCAACGCAAGATACGTCGTGGCCTGTGCTGCGGCCCCCAACTCTTTGGCGCCCATGGCGACAATGATTTGCGGAGCATCTCTCAGAATTTTGTCTTCCCCCTTGTCGAAGGCCTTTATGAGTCCGGGCATTCCGAGCCGGCTCGCCTCCCGGGGATCGGCTTCGACCCTCTTTCGCATCCAGTCCACCACCAGTTCGCTGATATGGTGGATATTTTCCTTCCCTTCCACTACCAGGTACGAAATCCCCTGGGAGTTGTGCCCGGAAGGCGTATACCTGGCTACCTCGAGCAACCGGAGCATCGTTTCGCGAGATACGGGTTCTTCTTTGTAACAACGCACGGAGCGGCGCGAGCGGAGAAAAGTGAAAGCCGTTTCGGAGTCTAAAACGGGGTATTTGTGAATGGGGACCTGCTCCGCAAGAGGAGTTCTCACATTGTCGAGGGCCCCGTGAGGACAGACCGCCACGCAATGGCCGCATGCAATGCAAAACCGCCCCATCATGGGACGGACCTTCGGACCCTCCTTTGCATCCAGCATCAGAATATTGAGCGGACAGACCTCGACGCAAAAACCATCCCTTTCACACTTTTCCATATCCACGCGAATCAAACCCATAACGTTGTCAGTCCTTTCTTATTCTTTGATCTTCAAATTCCTCGGCCCTGAACATTCTTCTCCATTTTAGGGAATATCGGTCTTTTTGTCAGATTTTTTATCCTGGCAAGAAGATCGAGAACTGCCCACTCACTAATACTACAACCGCCATATGATTAGAATGAGCATACCTTCAATGTGCACCCCAAGAATCGAGAACGATAGTGACTTTGTCGGGCCTGAAGCCTTCTTTTTCGTCTCCAGCGGGACCAGGCCAACCGAAATTCAGGAGAGTGTACTGGCAAGGGCAGAACGATTTCAAGCAGTCGCCTCACCTCTGGAACTGTCAGCTCGGCCAGCTCTGCGTCTTTTTTTCCCCTCCTCCGAAGCCCGGATCGAGCTCAGCCAGGTATGGGCCATCATAGAGAGGGTAATGTGACGATGCCAGCTGTGCCAGTACCTGACTTCATAGTGATCAAGCCCGGCTTCTCCTTTGCCTTCCTCAAAGCATTGCTCAATGGTGTAGCGGGTCGATGCCACCTGGGCAAGACGAGTGAGAGGAACATTCTCGGGAGCAAAGCAAAGGTAGTAGGCCATTTCTTCGGGTTTGGCTACAGATCGTCTGGCCAGAAGCCAGACCTCAGGTCCGGGGAGCTTGCCACGGCTCTCGATCACACGAACCCTTGCCCAGTCATAAGTTCTCGGTCCCTTTTCTCCTTTTGCCACACTGAACCGCTTCCAGACATCAGGAGACCATCCCATCACCACCTCAGCCACCGTCCCGGCATGCGGAGCATCCTTGGCCAACCGTACCCTTGTGGGTGGCCTGCCCATCCCTTTGCGCAAGGGCTGTTGGAGCAACGGTCGCCTGGTCCAAACGGGGGTATTGCAAGAGACTGCCAAGACATACCAGTGTCCACTCTCCTGGATAGCTGCTCGAAGTTTCGGAGAATCCCCGTAGATCTCATCTCCTGTGACCCAGCGTATCGGGACACCCATTTTCCAGGCATGATCGAGCATCGAGAAGGCCTGTTCGGGCTTGGTCTCAAACACCACCTCATCAGGAACCTTCGCCCCCTTGCGTCTTACCATGTCATTGGCCCAGTCCTCGGGAAGAAAGAGTCTTCTGTCCAGGAACACATGTCCTTTGGCCGAGGAATAGGTGAGGAAGGTTCCCACCTGAGAGTTTTCCACCTTCCCGGCCGTACCCGTGTATTGTCTTTTCACCCCGACAGACTTATCACCTTTTTTGATAAAACCCGTCTCATCTACGACTCCAATTCCTTCCGGGTCTGCAAAATTCTCGATCACGAACTGCTCCAAAATATCCCGTGCCTCATCCGCATCCCAGTTCACTCGGTAAAGCAGCCTTTCCATCTTATCCGGTCTCTTATCTCCTATGGCCTCAGCCATCTGCCAGCCGTTCTTGCGCTCAACGGGTGCAAGCAAGGAGTGAAGGTATTTTGCCGACTGTTCCCGAGATTGCGCCCGGGGGAATAGATGAGAAAAACGAGCATGAAAGGACCGAAAAGAATCTTCCCAATAATCCAACTCTTTCAACGTCATGACCGTTACCTCCGAAGGTTTCTCTACCTTATAATATATCCGGAAGTGCGGCATTTTACATATGGCGGTTGTAGTACTAATCAAGGGAGGAATTTGTCTCAAGGGGAATGGCAGTGAGACATTGGTTATGTATAAGAGATACCCTCCGGCATCGGCGGGATGCGTGTGAAACGGTTGGTCCGAATAAAAAACAGGGTGACCGGGGGCGGTCACCCTGCTGTCTAAGATCACCCTCCGGCGAAGGGCTGTGGGCTTTTTGCGTCATCAATGCAATTTTTTAACTCTTCTTTATCCACTTTCGATGGATCCTTCAGCGCATCAAGTGGGCACACAAATTCGTTGCCGGCTTTGTCCTTCACCCAAACAAACTGTGTTCTCCCTTTGGGGGAATATGCCTCTGCCATGTTTCCCTCCTTTGACCCATGAATAAGGTCCAATACTCTATGAATCACTCTTAATTTTTTGACAACCTCACGAAACCATTTATTTAGTTACATGGACAATTTAATAAGAATCGAGTTTTCATGAATCAAGAGGCTCTATAAAAAAAATTGCAAGCCACCTTAATGACAGGGAAAAATTGTCGGATCGAGCGGCAGTTCGTTCGAGATGTCCGTCTCCCGGAAACACCTCCAGAGAAAAACAACGGAAGCGCGGTTACTTTGCCAGCTTGGAGGCGATCTCCGCCACATGCCGTCCCTGATACCTTGCGGCAGCGAGTTCATTTTCGCTCGGCGTGCGTTCTCCCCGAGCTCCGGCAATGGTGGAAGCGCCGTAGGGAGAACCTCCCGTGATTTCGTCCATGCGCATCTGACCTTCAAAGGCATAGGGCAGACCAACAATGACCATTCCGTGATGGAGCAGGGTGATATGAAAACTGAGAATCGTGGATTCCTGGCCGCCGTGTTGCGTATTGGAACTCACAAAAACGCTTCCCACTTTGCCCACAAGAGAGCCCTTTACCCAGAGCTGCCCCGTGGAATCGAGGAACTGTCGCATTTGCCCGCACATGTTCCCGAATCGCGTCGGAGTTCCAAAAATGACGGCATCCGCTTCAACAAGATCCTCCACGGTGCAGACGGGAACATGAGCCATGGCTTTTTGACTCTCCTTCGCACCCATTTTTTCAATCACTTCTTCAGGCAGGGTCTCGGGAACTCTGCACACCTTGACCCCTGCGCCTTCCACCTGGCCTGCCCCTTCTGCAACAGCCCCGGCCATACGATGTATGTGACCGTACATGGAATAGTAAGCCACTAAAATTTTCATAGCAGAATCCTTTCCAGAATCTTGAGAAATCCAATACCATAAACGCCACCCCCGAAGATCCGCTCCTGGAACTGGTAAGTGTCTATCCGAAAACCTATCCTCGACAGCGGACACTCCCCCTCGAAGGGGGAATGACGAAGGGGGGCTCCAAGGTCCATAGGAGGCTTCCGGATAGGCTCTAAGAAATTCCTCTGCTTGGGAGCCGAACCTGCTTCGATTCCCCCTTGAAGGGGGGCCAAGGGGGGTGTTTTTCTGGTTCGCAAAATCTTGACACCCCCTTCCCCCCTCAAGGGGGGAATTTTCAGACAGCCGCCTGTAAATAATTCTGACAATCTTCGGAGCCAAATGAACCGGAAGGCTGTCTTGCGCCAAAGACGGCTTTGAGACGGCGTTTGTAGCATCAGGATTGTCGTAGTGACCCGCACTACCCTTCCCATCCCAAGAGTCAAATCAGGAAAATGCAGCTTGCCTCCTGCCATGAAAGATAAAAGCGATCTTCCGGACTGTGAATCCCTGGCGACCAAGAGCCTGTAAAAAAACTATACTCCGCGCGGATGAGATCCCGACTTCTTGATGACCTTGTAGGAACGGCCGCGTACTTAGGGCTTATCCGAAAACATTCCTCGGCAGCGGACACCCCCCTTAGTCCCCCCTCGAGGGGGGACTAAGGGGGGTGTCGCAAAGTCCACAGGGGGTTTTCGGATAGGTTCTTACAGTTTTCGGTATCAAGATTGATGCCTTACTTCTCGCGCATCGACAGTTTCTGCCAATGACTGCCCTTTACCCTTTGAGCAAACGCCCGATACTGGCTTTGAGATCCTTCATTTTGACAGGCTTCGGGAAAAAATCGTCAACCTTGCCTCTCATGGCCTCTAACGCTGAATCCATGTTTGCAAAGGCCGTAATCATGATGACCTTTGTATCCGGAGATTCCCCCTTGACCGTCCGCAGGACTTCCATGCCGTCTTTGCCCTTCATCTTGAGATCGGTAATCACAATGTCGAATTTCTCCTCTTTCAGTCGAGCCAGAGCAGGTGTTGCACTGACGAAGGCCTCCACCCGATATCCGTCTTGTTCCAAAACCGCCTTGACCATCTTGCCCACAATATTTTCGTCATCGATGACCATGATTCTATGGTTGCTCATCTTTGCTTCCTTTCATATCGTTATGTGCAGGTAGTTGAATGGTGAAACATGTCCCCTTTCCCAGTTCACTGCTGACCATCAAATTGCCGCCATGATTCTTAATGATCCCGTAGCTCACAAAAAGCCCGAGCCCCGTCCCGTCGGCTCCCTTGGTCGTAAAGAAGGGATCGAAAACATAGGGGAGGAGTTCCGAGGAAATGCCTTTTCCTCTATCCCTGACTTCAATTTCAACAGAACCTCTATCGTTCGACAGGGAAGAAGTAATGGTGACCGTATCCCTCGGCGATCCGGCCTGAATAGCGTTTGTGATCAGGTTGATGAGAACCTCGAGAATCTGGTGTTCATCGATCATCACTGGCGGCAACCCATCCTGCAACAGTGGTTGTACTTCGATGTTACACACGCAGATCATGTTATGAACGAGCTTGAGACTCTTCTTGATCGTATCGTTAATCCCAACCGCCTTGAGATGCAATTCCTTCGGTTTTGCAAAGTCCAGGAGGTTTTTGACTATTTCTTTAATTCTCTCCGTCTCTTCCTCCACCTTGTTCATAAAATCAATGCGATCTTCCCTGCTTAGGTTATCATAGAGTTCCACGTAAGCCTGAGCGAGCATGGAGATGTTATTGAGCGGGTTACCCAGTTCATGGGCGACGCCCGCTGTCAGAATGCCGATGGAGGCAAGCTTCTTCGACTGAACAATCATCTCCTCCCGATTCTTCAGTTCGTCGGACATCGAATTGATCGCTCTCATGACCGACCCCAATTCGTCGGGAGGAATATCGGATTCAACTTTGCTGAAATTTCCTTCGGAAATGAAGCGGGCCACTTTCTCTATGTCTTTCAGGGAATGCAAAACCTTGCGGGAAATTAGCTGGCTGACGCCGAAAGCTGAAAGGAGGATGAGACACAAGGATGAGAACAGCCCTGTCCTGGAGCCGGATACGATTTCATTGAGCTTGCTCCTCTCCAGGCGTGTGAGTCGGCTCGAAAACTCTCTGAGCTTCTGGCCGAGTTCGCGAACCCTTGCCTGTACCTCCCCATTCTTGGGATTTTCCGCCTCCGCATTCTTGATGGCTCTCGCATAATCCTTAAAACTCGTCTCGAGCCGTGCAAAATTGCTCTCACCAATGGCGCGGACGATATCCTCCTTTGCGAAGTCGATTGTAGCGCCGCTTTCATCCAGTTTATTATGGATATCCGGGAGCGCGGATTTATCTTCGTACAGAAAGAAGTTCTTCTCGGAGAGCCGCATTTCAAGGAATGAGGCATTGAGGTCGTCGGCAATTTCCATGAAACGCAGCTTGGTCAGAACCAGATTGAGATTGTGAAATGCGAAGAAGCCGGTCACTGCGATCAAGAGGACGTCGAAGACATTGACAAGAATGAGCTTGTGAACAATTTTCATTCGTTTTTCCTTATGGGATGAAGCCGCATTTCGTCGCTTCACCATGTTCCTTCCTGACCGGCCAGTACCAGACCATCCCGTCAACCGCCATGGCTATCCCTGCCGCAATGACCGTGGAATCCAGGATTGTAAAAAGGCTCAAACCGAAGTAGCCGATAAGACCAAGACCGATACCGGCAAATGAAATGCCGGTACGTATGAAAGAGAGGCCCGTCCTGGCTCTGGCATAGATGGTGCGAAAGCACGCAAACACGGTGCGCTGAGCGGCAAGCGACGTCCTCTCATGAGCCAGGTACGAGCGTACCTTATTGTCGAGTGACGCCTCGATGTATACGCATGAATTGGGTAAAAGATCGGCCAAACGGCACAGCATGGTACTCTTCAGGAAAGAATCCGCAGGCCTTTGTTCCACAAACTGGTAATTTTCAAGGAAATAGAGGGTTGCAGCAGTCACTTCCACCAGGGTCTCATGTTTTGGTGGGCTCAAGATGGACTTCTTGATCTTGAAATAACTGAAAAGCCCGAACAGCACAAAGAGCCCCCCCACCATGATCATCATCCAGTAAAGGGCAAGGAATGGGCTCTGTTTGCGGATCAGCAGGAGAGTCCGGCCGATCGTAATCAATCCCAGCCCTCCACGGAGAAAGCTCAGATGAGTCCTTGCACTGGCAAAATCCGTCCGGTAGCAAGCCAATCTCGTTCTCCACCGCGCCATGGTATTCCGCCAGAATGCCAGCCCGGTTCGTTCATTCCCGATCAAATGTTCCGGATCGGCGTTCAGGAAATCCTGGATGAAGAAAAGGATTTCCTCTCTGAGTGCCACGCGGAATTCACAATGTTCGACATGCAGTGATTCCTTCACTTCGCTCATGAGCAGCTCATCGCGGGGATCCGAGGCGGCAATGATTACCCTTTCTCCCTCTCTGGCCACGGGAAACCACCCCTGCATGCAGAGCTTTTCCGGGTTCAAGCCCGCAAGAAGCTCCGGCGGCACAGGGATCCTCTCATCGTATTCAACCCACGCGCACTGATAATATTCGCCGAGGGCCTCCAGAAGCCTGCGGCGAGGGATGAGATAGTCGTAGCGGAGAATCTGTTCGATATCCGCATCCCGGTAGGCCGCGGACTCCTCTATGGACTCGAGTTCCTTTTTATCCAGCAGACCCCAGTCCAACAGGAGATGAAACCGCTCGATCTCCGAGTCAAAAGGTCTACAGGTCATCATGGCTGAATTCAACCTTTCGCCACGTTGTTGAAGGCTTCGCGTAATCGACAAAAACAATCTCCATGTCTCCAAGACAGTAGGAAAACTCTTCTTTCATTCTCTCAGCAGGGATATGCCAGTAAAGCCCATCAGCAATGAACGCCAGTCCGATGACGAGCAGAACCAGATTACAGAGAGTCCAAATGGTACTGCCCAAACCAAAGTAAACGAGGAGAACCATCCCTACAGAAAAAATACTGCTCCCGGTCCGGATGAATGCCATGCCGGTCCGTGAACGCGCCATTATCGTCCGAAGCCTTGATTTGACATTGCGTCTGTCGGCGATCAACGTTCGCTCCAGCGCCAGGCCGGTGGTGCCCCATATCCCGAGGGCATGGTCTCTGTTCAAGAATAGGGGCGGTGAAGGATGATCGGAGTTCACCTGTCTATGGAGCGGGGGAAACATGAACTCCCATATGGAAGTCCTGTTTCTCATGTTTTGAACGGCCTTGAAACTTTCATCCCCCGCTTTTCGACCGGGGACATACCAGTGGAAACCCTCCAGCACCATGAGCGCACCGGAAAGAATGAGAAGTGCATCGAAGAGCGACCAGGGACCGGCATGGAACTGCCTGAACAAGCCGATTCCCAGTCCGATAAAAGAGACGCCGGTCCGGGTGAAAGCGAGACCGGTTCTCGCTCTTGCCATTCTTGTTCTGTAATTTGCCAGGATGGTCCGCTCTTCGGCCAGGTCGGTCCTGTCGATGGCAAGAAACCTGCGCTTCATGACCGGAGAGAGTCTATTCCATAAAGATCGAAGTTTTTCGGCCCCCTCGACGGGAGGAGTCCGACGGAATGTTGGGGTCTCACCAGAATAGCCGAGCTGAAGTATCGTGGTTCCAAATGTCGGTTCCGTGCCGGTGTAATCGATGCGGTTCTTATTTATTTTCCTGGCGGGGAGGTACCAGTAAACGCCATCGACTGCCATTATCACTCCTCCGACAATGAGCAACGCCTCCAGGATGGTAAGGAAACCGATACCAAAGATTCTCAACAGCACCAGCCCAATCGATATGAAAGCAACTCCGGTACGTATGAAGGCAAGACCAGTCCGGCCTTTGCTCAGGGTAGTCCGATACTGAGCGAGCAACACCCTCTCATTTGCAAGCCAGGTGCGGAGTTTTGCAAGGCGCGTCCTCCCCGCAGAATCGGGAAAGCCCGGGTTGATGTCCCCACTGTTTTCCAGTATCCGGATTATATCCGATGGAAGGGCTACGACTAACTTCAGGGTATCTACCCGAAGGATTCTTTTGATTGCTTCCAACAGAGATTTTTCGGCAGGATTGAAGATAACGACTTTAGCCGTACCTGCACGAACGCCAAGAGGGCACCACAGTCTTTTCTTCAGTTCATTGAAATCGACCTGGGCTGAAAGGTTTTCGGGAACCGTAAGTTTTTCATCATATTCGATAAAAGGAAGACGATAGTGGCTGGAAAGACAGTGCAGGATGTGATGTTTCGGGATTCCCTTCGTCAGCAAGAGTCTTTCGACCTGTTCTGCGGGGCTGCGCGATATTCTTGAGATTTCCTCCAATTCTACCCCGGTGAGCACCCCCCTGTCGACAAGCCTCTGGAACATGGAATCTTCAACCCGAAAGACCTGGAGCTTTCCCGTCAACTCACCCTCTGTTATTCTGCCATAAGCCATAGTTAATCCTAGAGAATCAACGTAATCGAAGCAAGATTGTCACGATGCGAACGAAAATCTGATGGCCGATATATGCTTTTATGTATTTTTTTGTCTCGCCCGGCTCCAGAGGCAAATATTGCGCCAAATTGATAACTACTCTTAATTGCATGATTTCTTTGAAAGGATATGATCATTATGATTGAAATGGGAATGGAAAGTGTTTCAGTTTGAAATCGCATGTCCTCCTTTGGCTCACTCGCATTCCATATTGAAACACAATCGTCCTCGATCGATATTGACAATATCCATGCAACGGAGAGGACCTGCAGAGAGGATGGAACGAAGACCTCAGCGATTGAAATGTGCGCAGCTTTGGCGTAGAACATCCTCATTACCCCATAAAAAACTATCCGAAAACCTCCCTCGCCCCTTTGGGAAGAGAGCCGGTGCGAGGGATTTCCGGACGGGCACTGAGAGCCTATCCGAAAACATTCCTCGGCAGCGGACACCCCCCTTCAATTCCCCCCTCGAGGGGGGACCAAGGGGGGTGTCGCAAAGTCTACAGGGGGTTTTCGGATAGGCTCTAAAAGGTGAGTCTGGAGCGGCTTGAACCAGCGAAGGCGGTGGAATTCTAGGAAGGGCGCTGACTTATGTCGATTCTATTCATTTCACGCGGCACCATGTCCGGAGTCTATCAATTGGTGAAATGCCTCGTTGGACGTACGGGAATCCGCGAGGTTTCTCATGAAGATCTGACAAAAATAGTAAATCGGCATGGCGAGTTGGCAACTCGCGTGATGCAGCAGCTCGATGGCGCCATCTCGGCATACGATCAGTTCAGCAGATTGCGATGGCCCTACTGGGTTCTGATGCGACAGGCCCTGCTGGAGGAAGTTCTCGCGGACAACATGGTCTATCATGGTTACTCGGCTCATTTCCTGTTGCCGACGCTACAGCATTCCATAAAGGTTCGCATCGATGCTCCTCTCGATCTTCGAGTGAAAATGACCATGAAGCGTCTTGATTGCGATGAAAAGGCCGCTCGAGATTACATCACCAGGGCTGACGACGAGCGTGTGCGGTGGGCGCGATTCATGTACTACCGGGACGTTCGTGATCCCAAATATTACGACCTGCACATCAACTTGGGACACATGAGCCTGGATGCGATCTGTGGAATTTTGGATCGAGCCATATCGGAAAAAGAATTCCAGACCCTTCCCGAAACGAGGGCCGAGGTGGAAAGGCTTTTTCTCGCTGCATCCGTCGAGGCAGCCCTGGTAACGGATCCACGGACCTACGATCTTGAAATCGGGGCAAAAGTTGAGGGTGCCGATGTATATCTCTCCGGTCCTTACCTTGCGGACAGGCAACTCGCAACGGTGACGGAAATTGTTGCAGGGATAGCCGGTGTTGAAAAGATCAGATACGCTCCCGGCTATGCGGCCACATTCGGCATCTTACACGGGAAATCATGAGGGAGTGTTAAACCGTGAAGAGCCGCAAGGTTCTAATTCGCATTGTTTCCGCTCAAACTGAAGGAGCTAAAAAGTTATGGATGAGGAGGAGCGTAAATTCCGCGACGAGCTAACAGCCGCAGTGGATGCTATTCAGTCGTTACTGGAACACTCTGTGACCATCCAAGAGCAAAGCAAAGAGATCGAGAAGAAAATCCATCAGCTCGGGAAGCAAAGAACAGAAGCCACTTCAGATCTCCTTGAACACGCGAATACTGAAAATGCTCTGGCTCAGCAACGAACCGGCATGGCGCAAGAGAGGACAGCTCTTGTCCGCGAACAAACACGTCTTTCTACAAGGTCTACCGAGCTGGCAACCATTCGCACGGACTTTGCCAGAGAGAGAACCACCCTGGCCGGCCAACGTACCGATCTGGCAGTGTTGCGGACCGATTTCTCCCGTAACAGGACCAACCTTGCGGACCAGCGAACCCATATGGCCGGTTTTCGCAGCCGGCTTTCCGAAAAGCGCACCGAATTGGCCGGCAAACGCACCATCTTCTCCAATATGCGCACGGAACTGGCTCGCGGACGCACCGATCTCGCTCTTATACGAACCGGACTGGCTTTCTTATCATTGGCCATAGCGTTTTTTCGTTTCTTTGGTCTTTCCTGGTGGTCCTTTTTTGATGGAGCCCTTGCACTAGGCAGTCTGATGATGGTGTCTGTCGGACTTGTCGGTTACTGGAGGTCGAGCCGTTCAGTCAAGATACTGGAAAGCCAAGCGGCTACAGAACAAGAGGCAGTGACGGTAAAATGAGGAAAGAGGACATTACGCTCTCAGCCCTCTCAATTTGCAGCCGTTCGCAGTATAAAATGATATTACCCCCCATGACGGGGCGGTCATAACGAAGAATGAAAAAAGGCAATGCGATGCAAGGCGACAGGGAAGGCGGGAAGCGCTCTTGAGAAGCGATATTATCATGAGCTATGAGCCTTTTTTCATATAAAATGTCAAGTTTTTCAACTGAACGTCCGAAATGCTTTTGAGGCCGACATATGGGCCGGCATTTATCATATACTCTCGCCATGAAAACGCACCGGAATCAACAAAAACTAAGCTTCGGCCCGCGTTTCGCCTTTTTGCCGTGTCTCATTCTCCTGCGTGCGCTCCATTGGGCTTTTGCGGCAATTCGAGTTCCATGACCGGTCCGGCCCGATGCCCATTCAAACGAGGAAATTTACAATGAAAAACTTCCATCTGCTTTTGATCGTTATCGTGATCTTTGTCTTGGCGCTTCAGCAGGATGCGTTTTCCTACGAGACAGCATTTGAAAAAACCGCAGTGGGCGCCATAGAAGTCAAAACGCTTCCCGCCACCAGAGCGTTGGTCGCCACCGACGCCGAAGGCGATTTTTTCAAGAATCGTGACAGGCTTTTCAAGACTCTTTTCGCCTACATCAAGGAGCACGACATCAAAATGACCGTTCCCGTTGAAGGCCACATGAAACCGGCGCGGATGGTCTTTTTTCTTGGGAAACGCTATCAGGAGAGGATTCTGCCGGATCGAGGCAAAATCAAACTTGTCGAACTGCCCAAGCGAACGGTCATTGCCTTGGGAAAACGGGGAGAGTACTCGCGGGAGAATTTCACCAAGGCCAGGCTGGAACTGCAGCAATGGATGAAAAAACACCCTGAATACATAGCAACCGGTGAAGCTTACGCCGTATTCTGGAGTGCACCCTATGTCCCCCGCTTTCTCAAAAGATTTGAAGTACACGTTCCTCTCATGACCGAGGGAAGAGGCGCACCATTAATCAAAACAGATGCGGGATGGTTTGAGGAAGTCGATTGCAGAGTCGCCGGTTCGGCTTCCGCAGGGAAAACTCCGTGAGACATTGAAGGGTCTTCACTCCATTGGCCCGGACCTTCAATCCAAGGAACCCTGATAATGATGAAGACAGTTCAAAGGAGTCAAAAGAGATGAGGCAGGGGAAAAGATTGTTGGGTGCTTTTGTCATGTGTTGCTTTGTTTTTCTTTCCACGTCGCCGGCAATGGCGCAAAGTCAGAATGAGCCCAGAAAAAAGAGTTCCGTCAAACGAGAACAGCTCAATA
Organism: Desulforhabdus amnigena; assembly: GCF_027925305.1. Taxonomy (NCBI): domain Bacteria; kingdom Pseudomonadati; phylum Thermodesulfobacteriota; class Syntrophobacteria; order Syntrophobacterales; family Syntrophobacteraceae; genus Desulforhabdus; species Desulforhabdus amnigena. The sequence continues at coordinate 1,772,190 of NZ_BSDR01000001.1, forward strand.
ACGGCTTGATCCAGGCGGCTTCTTTGGGTGATACTTCCCTGGTCGGTACCCTGATTTGCAAAGGAGCGGATGTCAATGCACGGGACGCTGAAAACATGACACCACTCATGCATGCCGCTCTCAACGGACACGAGGACACGTTGGAATACCTGATCGATAAAGGTGCGGACCTGAACCTGGTGGATGTCTTCGGGGTCACGGCATTGATGCAGGCTTCGTGGTCCGGCCACACGAATATCGCGGAAACCTTGATATCCTATGGTGCCAACGTCAATGAGAAAAGTTCCGGACAAATCCCCAAATTGAAGAAGAAGGGGATAACGGCTCTCATGGCTGCAACGCTGACCGGTGATTACGATATGGCTCAACTTTTGGTGTCCAGGGGAGCCGATCTGGACCAGCAGGATGAAGAAGGACAGACAGCTTTGACCTATGCTGCCAAAGGCGGGTATGATCGAATTGCGAAACTCCTGCTTGCCAATGGTGCAAACATGGAGATCAGGGACCAGTTCGGGAGAACCCCTCTCATCATTGCCGCTATTCACAACAACATAGGCGTTGTAAACTCCCTCGTGAATTGCGGCGCCAACATTAACGCCAAGGATTTCAACGACCTCACTGCCATCAGGTATGCTTCGGCATTGAGTCACGACAGGATTCACAGTCTTCTGACGCATGCCGGGGCGTCCCGTTCCGCAAGAGGTTATCGATATTGAATGAAAAATGTCATCATGAGCCACGAGCTATAAACCATGCGCCACGAGCCATGAGCCATAATAAACCTTTTTCATAAAAGATGTGTTGCATGAAATACAGGGCAGTAATATTCGATCTGGACGGCACCCTGCTCAATACCCTTGAAGATCTGGCAAATTGCATGAACGATGTGCTCGATCGCTCCGGCTTTTTGCCGCACAGGGTGGAAGCGTACAAGTATTTTGTTGGAGACGGCATGGAGAACCTCGTCCGGCGTGCGCTGCCGGAGGGCAAGAGGCACGATGAGGCAACCGTTGCCGAATGCCTTGCCGCCATGCGATGGGAATATGGGAACCGGTGGAAGGAAAGGACCCGACCTTACGAAGGCATCCCGCAGCTTCTGGATGCTCTGGTAAAACGCGGGATCAAGATCGCCGTGCTGTCCAACAAGCCGGATGAATTCACCAGGAAAATGGTTGCGGAATTGCTGCCCCACTGGACCTTCGATCCGGTATTTGGCGAAAGGCCTCCCGTGCCGAGAAAACCCGATCCCTCGGGAGCCCTGGAGATCGCAAATCACCTGAAAATTCCGGCAGGCGATTTTCTCTACCTCGGCGACACCAACACGGACATGCAAACGGCTGTCGCGGCCCATATGCAGGCCATTGGCGTGCTGTGGGGCTTCCGCGGCGCCGACGAACTCCTGGCTTCGGGTGCCGAGACACTCATCGAAACCCCCATGAGTCTCCTAAAACTTCTGGACTGATCCCGTGCGGAAGAAGAAGCGAACCGGATGGCTCTGAATGCAGGGTTTGAATATCGCGAGCAGATCGGCGACACAGGACAGGGCTCCACCGCGCTCGCGTACCTCTCGCGGCGGTACCGCCATTCCTCGGAAGCGGAATGGCTCGAAAGGATTCAGGCCGGTCAGGTCTTTCTCGACGGCATGCGAGCCCACCCGGATTCCCTGCTCAAGCCCGGCCAGTGGCTCACATGGCAACGGCCTCCCTGGGATGAACCGGATGTTCCCCTTTCATTTGCCGTTCTTCACGAGGACAGGGATCTGCTTGCAGTGGCCAAACCCAACGGACTCCCCACCGCCCCGGCAGGAGGCTTTCTCGAACATACCCTCCTGATGCAGGTGCGCAAACATTACCCCGAAGCCACGCCCGTCCACCGCCTGGGACGCGGAACTTCCGGAGTGGTCCTCTTTTCGCGAACCGTCCGGGCCCGATCCCTTCTCGCCGCCGCATGGCGCACCAGGAACGCCGTTAAAATCTACCGCGCCCTGGCCTCCGGAATCCCCAAAAAGTTTACCTTTACCATCGATATTCCCATCGGTCCCGTTCCCCACCCCAAACTCGGCACACTGCATGCCGCCAGCATGAGCGGAAAGCGGGCAGTCAGCCGGGTAAAGCTTTTGGAACCACGAGAGGAATCCTCCCTCCTGGAAGTCAGAATAGAGACGGGAAGGCCGCACCAAATCCGCATCCACCTTGCCGCCGCCGGCCATCCACTGGTGGGTGATCCCCTCTACGCCTCCGGCGGCCTCTTCAAAGAAGCGCAAACCGCTCTGCCGGGAGACATCGGCTATCTTCTGCATGCACATAAGCTCCTCCTGAAGCACCCGGCAACGGGAAATCTTCTTGAACTCGAGTGTTCCCCTCCTCCCGGATTGCGGTTTGAAAGCGAAAATTAACTCCGTAATCTGCGGCTGCTGATTTACCGTTTTTGTAGGTCGGGTTTTCATACCCGAAATGTGGCGCCGTCGAGTATGAAAACCCTGCCTGCAAGCTGTTCAATGTTTGCCCGCACCTCCCCCATCCTGGCATATCGGGACACACCGGCTCCCTAAAAAATGGAATACATTCCTCTCCTATAATCAGGAATTTCTCGATAGAATCCGTAAGCAATACATTGTATATACAATATTATTCTAATGAAGCCACTGCACTTTCCCTATCTTCTGATCGCAATATAAAAAAGCAAGGAGGATGGCATGTTTTTGAGAAAATCCATTGGCATGGCAATCGGTTTGGCACTGTTGCTGTCGGTTCTTTTGACGTTGGACGTGAAGCCCCAACCTGCAGGAGCACCCGTTCCGGACCTCGTGAACTCGATCTGGATTGGTACATCAGAAGGGATTGTCAAGTTTTCTGGAAAAGACGGTGTAAAACTTCTTGAGATCCGAGGGTTAGGAGAAGTCCTCGCCCTTGCCATAGACGAGGAGGACGGCAGAGTCTGGGCCTTTACCGACTCCACCCTTTATGCTTACAACCGCAGAGGAGAACGACTGTCGGCAACAAGCATCCCTTCAGGTGAGAGTAACCGTATTGTCCTGGCAGTGGACCCATCAGACAGGGGCGTTTGGCTGGGAGAAGGAAAAACCTTGTATCGGCTCAATTCGCAGGGCGTCACGGAATTCATGACCCCCCTCCCCCATCTCATCGAGGCGATGTCCATGGACCCCCATCGGTCGCGCATCTGGGTGGCGACAAAAAAAGCTCTAATGGCCTATGACACCACTGGAACCCCCATCGCTTCAATTGATCCTGGAAAACAGGCCGACATCGCAGAAATCGCTTTTGAGAGCACCTCGGACAGCCTCTGGGTCGCAACTGAGCAAGACATCTACTGCTACGGAGGCGACGGAATCCTGAGGACTAAAATACAGATCGGAAAAATCGATTCCATGGTCCCGGACGGAGAAGGGGGACTCTGGATCGCAAAAAAGAAGCTTCTCACTCGCATTGATTCCATGGGGCATGTTCTCTTTGAAGTGGAGCCTTTCAACCCAAAGGGGCATGGCACCATAGAGGCCCTCGTCCTTAACCCTTCCGATCACTCTGTATGGGGCATCGACACAAAAGTCTTGATCCATGTGAGTGAGGACGGCGCGCTACTCCATTACATGGAACCGGTTGCCAAAGAAATGGGACATCTACTGTCATTGGCCCTTTACAGTGACCTTGCTGCCCCGATCTTTAGAATCACCTCTCCCTCCGAGGAAGAATTTCTCAACACGAATACCCCAAAAATTGAGGTAAATTTCGAGGATCCTGGCTCGGGTGTGGACACATCCTCTCTTGTCTTTCAGATCAATAACATCTCCCTGAAGGTGAACTGCATTTTTGAGGAAAACGGCGCTTCGTGCACTCCCCAGAGTGTTCTTCCCGATGGTGAAACGGCATTGAGCGCTACCGTGAAGGATTTTACGGGAAACACTGCCCATGTCACCGGTATCCGTTTTACCATTGATACGGTAAAACCCCAAATCACTGTGGAGGCCCCACGGGATGGTCTTATTACCAATCAACCGGCTCAAGCCATCATGGGAAACGTAAATGAACCGGCAATGCTTACAGTGAACGGCCAACCAGTCACCTTTTTACAAAATCTAACATTTTCCTCCACTGTAACGCTTCAGGAGGGGAACAACACTTTTACAATCCGCGCACTGGACCGTGCTGGCAATGAACAGGAACTGCCCCTTCTAGTGACCCTCGACACCATCCCCCCTCCCCTCATCGACAGCACCCACGTGACAGTAGGGCCCGTGATAAACGGCCATGCAAGTATAGCCGGTGCAACGGGATGCTTTGAGCCCGGCATGAGGATCAAGGTGACAAACAAGGTGACTCAAGAGGCAAGGACGGTCACCGTATTCCCTGACGGCGGCTTCACGATAGACATCCCCGCCCTGTCCGGCGAGAGCGTCTCCATCGTGGTTATGGACTTAGCCGGAAATGAAAGTCCCGCACTGACCTTTATCGTGAACAGCTCGCTTCCTCCCGCTGCAAAAAAACTCCCAGAGGGAAGTTTCGGCGAAAAATACCGCTCTCTCGTGCCGGCGGACGCCACCATTGAAGAGTATTCCTCCGCAAGATTCAGCCTCATCACCGGAACTGTCTACAGTATTGACGGTTCACCTTTGCCGGAGGTGATTGTCAGCATTCTCGATCACTCCGAATACGGTACATCGATAACCAACGCCGAAGGAGAATACACACTACCGGTTGAAGGCGGTGGAATATTCACGGTCAGCTTCGTCAAAAAGGGATACCTGGAAGCGCAGCGAAAAGCATCCACGGAGTGGAACCAGATCCATACCGTGGATGGCGTTTTTCTGCTTCAGGAGGATACGGCTTGCACTACCATAGACTTCGACGGAAACCCCGCAAGCCGTTATATCCATGTGTCGAGCGCTTACACGGACGAAGATGGAGTGCGCAGCACTACTTTGGTTTTTTCCGGGGATACGACTGTAACGATAAAAGATACGGAAGGCAACGAATCGCCAGTGACCACTCCCATTACCGTACGCGCTACGGAGTTTGTCAAACCGGAGACGATGCCGGCACATCTGCCTTCTACCTCCGCATATACCTTTGCTGTAGACCTCACGGTCGATGGAGTTGCACAGCGATCCCAAGTGCATTTCTCGAAACCCGTAACCATGTACGTTGACAATTTTCTCGAGTTTCCCGTGGGTGAAGTGGTACCGGTTGGCTACTATGACCGCATCAAAGCCGTGTGGGTACCTTACGACAACGGGCTGGTCATAAAGCTTCTGGACCTCGATGGGGATGGTACGACTGATGCTCTCGACGCGAACGGCGATGAGAGTGCAGATGACCTGAATAAAGATGGCAGCTTCGGGGATGAGGTGGCGGGTATCGCTGGCAATGGCTCTTATCAGCCAGGAAAAACCTACTGGCGTGTGAAAATTGATCACTTCACACCGTGGGATTGTAATTGGCCATGGGATTTCGAGGAGGGTGCAGTTGGACCGCCCAAGGTCATTTCTCCCCCACCCAACCAGAATGCCTGCGAGCAGAAATTGCATCCCGGTTCCACAGTCATGTGTGAGTCAGGCATTTTTGAAGAAGATATTCCGCTTCTCGGCACCGGAATGACTCTCCATTATAAATCTCAAAGTGCACCGGGATATCAGTATCCCATTACCATCCCCTTGACGGAAGGTACGGTGCCGCAAATCCTCCGAAAAGTCAGGGCAAAGGTCTCGGTAGCAGGAAGGGTCTTCAATTATGAGTTGGATCCCCAACCAAATCAGAGCATCGTTGTGAACTGGGACGGATTCGATCATCTGGGACACAGGATGAGCGGAGAGGTGCCGGTCCACGTGGAGATAAACTACGACTATCCCCTCAGGTATGCGAGTGCGGGACGGGGAGGAACTCTAGCCAGAGCTTTCGGTAATACGGGCTACAACGTTATCGCACAGCGCAATAATCAGAGTATCAGTGCATCTCTCGGTTTCGACTACGATTTGGTTATCCATGCAGGCCCCTCACTCAACAATCAATTCGCGGAAGGCTGGACTTTATCCGAACACCATAGTTTGAGCGCTGCATCCCACACTATCTGGAAGGGGGATGGGGAAATATTGGAACCTTCCGACGCTGGATATCTCGAGGTGGTTGCAGGCGGCGGTTCGTTTAATGGTGACGGGAAATCCGGTCTTGAAACGGCCATCAGTCTTTCGCCGGGCGATATTAACGTGGCTGCCGACGGCAGTATTCTCTTCATTGATGGTGGCAGAAGGATCCGTTCACTGGGGCCTGACAACATCATTCGAACGATTGCCGGCAATGGCTCGGCAGCAAATCCCGGAGCCAATGACGGAGCTCTTGCCACTGAGGTGGGCCTGGGATTTCTGATGGCCTTCACCCTCGCTCCTGACGGAACCCTCTATTTCATTGAGACGGATTCTTTCGGCCAACACAATTCCCATGTCAGACATGTGACTCCCGAAGGAAGAATAGAAACGGTCGCAAAATTTATCAGCAGCGACATCACAGACATTGATGCGGGACCTGATGGATCTCTCTATGTGACACGGGAGGCGGCTAATACTGTTACCAAAATCTCTCCCGACGGCAGTGTCACGGATGTCGTTTCCGTATATTACTGGCCTTGGGGCGTAAATACACGAAAGGATGGTTCGCTTTTCATATCCAGCACTTTCGGACACAAAATAGATATCATCCGTCCCTCAGGAGACCGTGAACAAATCCCCATCACCGGACCGAATGACATTTCCTGGGACAGTTTCGGAAATATGTACATCAGTACAGGTTTCTATAACAATGCCGCGGACGGCATCTATCTTTACACACCGGACGGGACCCTGCGCCGGTTATCCGGGAATGCAGGCGATCCCGCTCCCTACCCCGGTGCACCAGTCAGTAAAGTACGTATTCAGGTATCCGCCCTCTGTTACTCTGAAAAGCACGGCGGTCTACTGCTTCCCTGTGGAAGCCGCATCTATCTTCTGCGCGACAGGATTTCAAACCGTTTCAGACAGGCACCTGGAGAAAAGGCTATCCCCGACATATCGTCATCCGTGGCTTATGTTTTTTCAGCTGATGGCAGACATACGAGAACCGTTGACCTCGACACGGGCAAAACGCTTCTGAACTTTGGTTACGACGATCAAGACCGTTTGATTTCAGTCACCGATCGTTTTGGCAATATGACCACCATTCAACGCGACAGTACAGGGGGCGTCACTTCCATCGTCGGTCCCGATGGAGATGTCAATCTTCTCACGGTGAGTGATGGACGTCTCGTCAGCGTGGCCTATGCCGATGGAAACAGTTACGAGTTTGCATATTCCGACACTGGATTGATGACCCGCAAAACCGACCCCAATGGGGGACGGTTTGAGTATAGTTATGACGGACATGGCCGTGTTTATCTCACCCGGGATGCTGTGGGGGCACTCACTCGCTTCGCTGTAACAACAGATGGCGACAAGCTAACTGCCGCTACTACTGACGCAGAAGGACGTTCCAGCTTCAGCCTCTTCAGGAAAGGAGCTACGGAAAGCAGCTATCACGAATGGAGGGACAAAGCGGGTCTTTCAACCATCATAGAGACTGACCCCTATGGATTGAAAGAAATATTCCACTCTCCCGAAGGCACTGTTTCTACCTTTCTTTACGCCAGCGATCCCCTTTATGGTACCCGGCGCACTCAATCAACAACCACTCGGTTTCCCTCGGGTATCACATCTCTTACCGAATATGCCGTGAACTACACTGACAGCGATAAAAACGGGATCCTGGAAGCAACCAGCCACACTCAAAGCCTGAACGGAAAAAGTTATTTTACACGAAAGGACCTGACGCACGCCAGTGTGACAACGACCACCCCGGCAGGACGCACTACAACCACACAGTATGATCCTGATACTCTATTGATGCGACAAATCGAAATGGCAGGGATCGAGCCGGTCCGTTTCACATATGACCCGCAGGGCCGGTTGACGGAAATCAGCCAGGGCGAAGGGGAGACCCTGCGTCGCACTACCCTTTCCTATAATTCTCAGGGCAGGATCGAAATGTTGAGTGATGCCCTGAACAGGACTGTGGGATTTGAGTATGATGCGGTCGGAAATGTTACGAGCAAGACTCTGCCTCACGGAGAGAAGATCAGCTTCACTTATGACGCCATAGGCAATCTCACCTCTATTACCCCTCCAGGACATTTCATCCACGTATTTCGCTATACTCCAGTGGACCTTACAGAGGAATACGCACCGCCGGATGTGGGCACGGGTATAGAAAGCACCCTTTATTCGTATAATCTGGATAAGCAACTCAGCTCCATTACCCGACCGGACGGCAAAAAAGTCCTCCTCTCCTACGACGCGGGCGGGAGACTCGGTACCGTCCAGTTCTCCCGCGGACAGTTGAGCTATAGCTATTCACCAACTGGCCAGTTGGCTTCCATAGCGACCCCCGAGGGGATCACACTGGCTTATTTGTACGATGGACCATTAATGACCGTCGAGAGCTGGTCGGGAGAGATCTCGGGAAGCATCACGCGCAGCTATGATAACAACTTGCGTATCACAGGGCTCGCCTTGCAAGGCATACCCATCAACTTCCAATACGATGTCGATGGACTGCTGGCCCACGCGGGGAGTCTGACACTCACACGGAACGCCCAAAACGGCCTTGTCACCGGCACCTCTTTAGAGAATACCAGCACGACTCACGGTTACAACGAGTTTGGAGAACCCGAAAGCTTTGAGGTGTTCTGCCAGGGTGAACTTTTATATGGCGTTCAATATAGCCGCGACCGGCTGGGGCGCATCAGTGAAAAAACCGAATCCTTGGCAGGAGAGACAACGGCTTATGCTTATACATATGACACGGCCGGCCGCATCAAGGAAGTCCAACGTGACGGAACCACGGTCGCCATGTACACTTACGATGCAAACGGCAACCGCTTGAGTTACACTGGGACACTGGGAGTGGACAGCGCCGATTATGACCGCCAGGACCGTCTTACGCGGTATGGCGCCACAACCTACAGTTACAGCGCCAGCGGTGACCTGGAAAGCAAGACCGAAGGGACCGATACTACGAGCTACAGCTACGATGAGTTCGGCAACCTCCTTGCCGTTGTCTTGCCAAACGGCAACTGCGTTGAGTACCTCATTGACGGGCGCAACCGCCGCATCGGCAAGAAAGTCAACGGCGTTCTCGCTCAGGGCTTCCTGTACCAGGATCCGCTCAACCCCATTGCCGAGCTGGACGGCAACGGCAATCTCATCACCCGTTTTGTCTACGGTAGCCATCTCAACGCACCCGACTACATGATCAAAGGCGGGACCACCTACCGCATCATTTCCGATCAGACAGGCAGTCCGAGACTGGTCGTGAACGCTCTCACCGGCGAGGTTGCTCAAAGAATCGATTACGATGTCTTCGGCAAAATCCTTCTCGATACAAACCCGGGATTCCAGCCTTTCGGCTTTGCCGGAGGCCTCTACGACCGGGACACAGGCCTTGTGAGATTCGGATACAGAGATTATGATCCGGATACCGGCAGGTGGACCGCAAAGGATCCTATCCTCTTCCGGGGCGGGGATACGAACCTGTATGGGTATGTCCTGGGTGATCCGGTGAATTGGGTGGATCCATCAGGATTGCAGAGACCTGTCAGAGATCCCAGTGATATCGTCAATGCAGGACCGCTCGTCGGTGGTGGTAGCCGGTCGTCAGTAGGTAAAAGTATACCATCGATAAGAACACCTTGGGGTATTGCAACACAAAGCAGTAGTGAGGCAGCCTTGGCTTCACGTGCTCAGGTGGAGGGAGGGGCAACTCTCTATCGAACTGGGACAACAGGGAGAAGTGCTGCATGCGAAGCTCAGTTTTGGGCTCTAGAGCATCCCTCGACACCGGGTTTTGCAGGAAGATATGGTATACCACCTGAAAATGTTGCAGGTGCTAACTTTATCGAAGCTGCAACCCTGAAACCAGGTACACCGTTCATAACGAGACCAGCACCAGGTTTTGGAACCAATCCTGGCGGGGGTATTGAAGTGGTCGTGCCAGAACATGGCATCATTTTAAAATATTTTAGCATTATAGGGGAATGAGAACACTATGGAGACATATGATTTCTATAGTAAGGCCAGAGAGATTGCCCGAAAACTTGAAAAAGAGAACCTTACCGACCAAGCAAGCAAAGTAGTCGATGCAATTTCTGCAGGTTCTACAGCAACGGAAATACTAATGATATTAAGATGGGAACTCGACCAAGTATTACTCAATTCCCCTCTTTTATCTGGAGAAATTAGGAACGAGATATTTGACTTTATATGTAAGGTCGATGAAGTATTGAATTAAACTAGGGCGTCCAAAAATGGCCTCTGAGGGCTGATTTTAGTGCTCGGGATTTGGGCCACATAAGTGTTGGACAGGTTGTGTCCACAGTTGTACGATAACCTGGATTTTATCAGCCATAATCCGGGAGGTAAGTACAATGATCAAAATACACATCCTCAGTGGCAGCGGCGGCGCATCTCGGTGGGCGGGTGCGCTATGAGTCCGGAGACCAGATACAAAAGGAGCCGGGATAACTGGAAACAGAAAGCCGCGTGCAGAGCTGAGAAGAACCGCTACCAGAGTAAAGAGCTGGCCCGGGTCAAGGCGGAGCGCGACAAGTTCAAAAAAGAGCTCAAGGAGAGCCGGGCTCGTGTACACCAACTGGAGAGCCAGGGACGGGTGTTGCCTCTCAAATTGATCTGACCTTTTGGTTCTGATTATTCTGGATTGAAGGGAAAGTCGACCAGGCTATTTTGACATTCAATAGCGGGCTCAGGAATTGTTGACTACCTGTTTGACACGGCCGATGGTGCGATCGAGGTAGTCTTGGATTCTTTTTTCCCCCTTATGATTGCTCCAGTCGGTTCTCTCCGAGAGAATGCGCTGCCGGATCTGATCGTCCGAGAAGCCTCTTCTGGCCAGAGAGAGTGCATAAGCAAAGTCGGTTGTGGACTCGTTGTCTTTCTTGAAATGGTATCGGCAGGGATCAGCCGGATGGCACACAGACACCCTTCGGGAGGGATGGGAAAGGAGGGATGGTTTTGATTCCGGGACAAGCAGGGGGATGTCGGCCTGCGAGTCCCAGTCGATCCAGATGAGCCTTGCAAGGGGAAAGCGTCCCGTAGGGGAGCGGTGCTTTTCCTTGGTGTTGCGAAAGCCGGGACAGCGCCCCCAGCGGTTTTTGGGATGTGCTGCCGGATCGCTTCGCATTCTTTCAAGCCACATGCATTTTTCTTCCAGGGACAATGCTCTGCTGGAGTGAACCCATACCTGGAAGTTTTCCGGTGAGGTCTCAACGATCATTCGAGCGGGTTTCCACTGTCCGGAGGGGAAGCAGTGGTGTCGCAGAAGGGTTTGTCGGTCAATGTCGTCGGCCAGGAGGTAATGGTCGATGCAGAGGGGCTTTATGAGTATGTGGCAGCCCCGGGCATTTTGGGATCTGAGGTAGGCGATCTTCTCGAGAGCCGGTTTTACGGTCCACAGTCCCTTTTGTGGATCGAGGACGCCGAGTTGCCAAAGGTTGAGGAAGTATCAGGCCATCTTTTGAAAGAGCTTTTCCATGGGAGAGGCTCCTTTGGGGGGGCAAGGCGCCCCGGGCAGACGCCTTGCCGGTTTTCACATCAAATGAGCTCGGTTGAAGCGATGCGCACGTGCTCGGCCGAAACGATCTGGTTTTTTTCATGTGCAGCAGCGATGAGGGCGCCCCGGGCGAGATGACTGGCTCGTCTGAGCAATCCCCCCGAGCCTTGCTGGATGGCGGTAACGGCCGCATCGGCAAAGATCTGCTGGGAGACTCCGCTGATTTTGAGATGGTGGTTGAGGTAGCGGTCCATGTCCTCTCGTGTGATACCCTGGAGGTGGCAGCGGGAAACGATTCTCGATGCCAGGGGGACGGAAGTCCGGTAGAGCAGGAGATCGACCAGATTGTTCTGGCCGGCCAGGATGATGGGCAGGTAAGGTTTGGAGTCGCCCTCGAACTGGGTGAGGGTATGGAGCTCGGCATAGACTTCGATCCTTAGAAGAGAGGCTTCATCGACGACGAGCACGGGTCTTTGTTTGCGGTTGCAGGCAAGCTCGAGGATTTGGCGTCTGATGAGGCGGTGATCCACAGGGGACGGTACTCGGAAGGATGGAGGCGGCTCAGAGCCCATCTCAAGGCCGTCGATTTGCCTGATCCGACATCTCCTGTAACCAGGCCGATGGCGCCAAGGCGTACGGTATATTCGAGCCGGTCCGAGACGGCGAGCACTTCGGGGGTTTGAAGGATCTGATCGATCCGGATGTCTGCGCCAAAGGGCTCATGGAGGAAACCGAAGAAAGTGAGATAGGAGGGCTTCATCTACTGGTCCTCCCGATTGGAGAAGGAAAGCCTGCCGGAAGAAATGGCCGGTTTGCCGGTGTTTTCGATCACGAGGCCGGTCGAGTGGTTGCGGCGCACCCTACAGTTGACGTTGAGATCAAGGGGGGTGAGAAAGCCGTGGGATTGGCCCCCGAGCTGGACTTCGACCCGGGTGGGATCGTCCTCGTTGTAGAGGAGGGTGACCTGGGATCCTATGAGGGCGACAGAAGCCTCGTAGAGTCTACCGTTGAGCGATACGGTGCGATCGTTTGCCACTTTCCTTCGTGCGCGCTTCCTGAAGTAGTCCTCGAGGTATTTAGGGGCGGGGCGGATGCATTCCATGTGATCGGCAAATCGCTTCAGGGGAGGCTCTCCGGTGCCCCCGTGAGGACGCTGATGATAGACGGTCGTGACCCATTGGTCGAACTGCTCGTTGAGAGCTTCGAGGGAGTCTGCCTCAACGGATGCAAGAAACTGGGCTCTAACGGTTTGAAAGAAGCGCTCCACTTTGCCGCGTCCCTGGGGTTTGTAGGGTTTGGAGTGGACGAGGGCGATTCCAAGGGATGCCGTGATCTCATGGAGGAGCCTGGAGCGGAAGGCGGCTCCATTGTCCACGTAGAGCTTGCGGGGAAGTCCACGCTTGAGAAGAGCGCGTCTGAGTGCGCACAGGTAGGAGTCGAGGTTCTCGTTTAAAAAGAAGGCGGCATGAGGAACGAGACGGCTCATGTCGTCAATGAACGCAAAAAGGTAGGTCTTTCGCCGCTTCTCTCCCACCATGACCAGGGGGCCATGCAGGGCGTCGCTTTGCCACAGATCGTTTGGGAGCTCGGCTTCAAATTTCCTGCGATCGACGGCAGGGGGCGGTGCCGCCTTGAGGAGTCCTTCGCGTTTGAGAAAGCGGTAGAGGGTGCTTTCGCTCAAGACCATACCGGCGGGAAGGAGCTTTCGCTTCTCGAGCTCTTTGATCAATGTGGGAAGGGAGCATTTGGGCATCCCGGCCCTCAGTCGAGCGATGAGACCCCCGGTTTCCTCGTCAATGATCCGGCTCACCCCACGGTCGTTTCGGCTGCCGGGGTAAAGGGATTCGAGTCTGCCGCCACCCTGGCGATAGGCTTTGATCCAGCCGAGGATGGTGGATCGGGCCAGGCGGGAGCGGTTGGAGTGGGGAATCTGCCAGGACTGTTCGCATTTTTCGGTAAGGAGCCTCTCCTGCTCGCCACGATCCATCGCGTTTCGGGTGACAAAGTCGCTGATGACGCCAAAGCGGAATACGGCCACATCCTTTTGTTGCTGCTCATCCATGGAAAACCTCCTCTTTATGTGTTTTGGGTTTTCCCAGGAAATAGCGTGAAAAGGCCTCCGGAGGCAAAAGCACGCTTCGGTGGGGTGTGTCAATCGAGGCTGGGAGCCCGAATTAAATCGACCGGCTCACGGCGGGAATACCCTCCCGGCATAACTGATCGAAGGCTTCCAGAAAATTTCCCGCCCAGCCGGCACCCCATCGGGCGAGGATCTGCTTTTTTAGGCCGCTCAGCCAATGGCGCTGACGGGAAGGGGAACGGCCGGATGGCCATCGGAGGTGACTCAAACGATGGGAAAGGCTCTCACGGATGTCTGAAATGGAAGCCTGGAATCGGCTCCAGTAGCCGACCGGGCGGGCCCGGAACACCTTGCGACATTGGCTGCATCGGTACCGGGCAAGCCGGACCGCCTGCGGGCATCCATCAAACCAGGCCTGTACGAAGCCATGGCCCCACAGGCGAGAGCCACACTCGGGGCATACCAGGTCCTTGGGCCACTCATACCGACGCCCGAGCTCAACGAGACTCTTGATTGCAACGCTTACGAACAGTATCAATGGAATGCTCTGTGTTGGGGGGGAACCCACTTTGTTCGGGGGTAAGGAGTGATTGCCGCACTCTTTTCCCCTACACCATCCACTCGATCCGCTTGCATCAAACCGTCCATATAAATTGACCAGTTCGCGCTTTCAGTCAAAACATCGTGAACGAAACCACTATCTTGGGGTCAGGACATTCTGCAAGACAACAAGAGAGAGCTCTCCATATATCCTGTAAACCACCTTTCGGAAGTCGTGAGCTTCCTGAACGGCCAATCCGATCTCCAACCCCTTCGGCTGGCTCCCGGAGAAATCTGGAATTTTGAAATGCTCAACGAAATGGATTTTGAAGAGGTGAAAGGGCAGGAACATACCAAGCGGGGTTTGGAAGTCGCCGCTGCGGGGGGACACAATGTTCTCCCATGAGTCAAATACCTCCGGCAAAGCCGGAGGCTTGAAAATATGGACCGCTCAAAGCGGTTGTAAACCATTGGCCACCTAAAGGTGGCGGCTACTTGAACATATGCAGTTGATCGAGTCTGCGATCCTCGGTTTCCTGCTTTTTGATATATTCGCGGATCATCTTCTCATCTTTACCCACCGTGGACACGAAGTATCCGCGCGCCCAAAAATTGTGGCCAGTGAAATTCTTCCTCTGACCAAGGAAACGTCCTTGCAATGTGGATGGCTCTCTTGCCTTTGATATACCCCACCACTTGAGCAACCGAGTACTTGGGCGGAATCGAGATAAGCCTGTAATGCCAATTGGGGTCAGCCCTTGACATAAGACTTCACCTTCTCGCCTTCGCTTCTGCGGACCACACGGAAGCGCGTGTCGTTTAATCCTGCAGTCTCTAGATGCGGCTCCTGAATATGGATCAGACACAGTCTGCTTTGCACTCGCAAAGGACAGTTGGACGTGGCCCTATCGGATCACGGAGTTTGCGGAGGAGAAGAACCAACACAGCAACCATGAAAAAAGGCTCACACCTTTCGATGTAAGCCCTTAATTTCCATGGTCCCAATCATCTCGATGGTAGTCCCAACGGGACTCGAACCCGTGTCTCTGGCGTGAGAGGCCAGTGTCCTAGGCCGCTAGACGATGGGACCTTTTGTTTTTTGGGGTTTGGCTGGGGGACTAGGATTCGAACCTAGGTAGGCAGATCCAGAGTCTGCAGTCCTGCCGCTGGACGATCCCCCAACGACCTGCAGAACATAATCAAAATCACCTGTGGTGTCAAGGAAAAACATCGTCTCCAATTGCTTGTTTCGATTAGGAAGTTATTCTATAATCGTTTTTGAGCAAGGCAGAAAAAGCTTCATCGACTTCAGGCTATTACAGTTATCGATCCATTTCGCTTGCAAGACTACTCTTGAAGAGAAACCGACGGCACATTCGTCTATCTGCTTTGCTTTCGATTAACTATTTTACTCTGTGAGGCAACCGTGAGCGTTCAAGGCATTAAGAAAAACATGAGCTACGCACCATCCAAAGGATCAAGAAGGGATCCTCACTTGTTTGATTTGGAAAATTATCATTCCCGAATAGCCCGCTATCTGGATGACAGCAAAGAAGAAAACAAGGTTTTTTTCAATGCACTGCGTTTCGCTCACGATCTTCACAAAGGCCAGATCAGGAAATCCGGGGCGCCCTACATCAGCCATCCCTGTGCAGTGGCCGAGATCCTGATTCGGGAGCTGGGTTTCAAAGACCCCATACTTCTGGCTGCTGCGCTGCTCCATGATGTAGTCGAAGATGTTCCTTCCATCACTCTTGAAGATATAGAAAGCCGTTTTGGAGAGACGGTCGCGGAGCTGGTCGACGGATGCACCAAGTTGACTCGCCACCACCTGGACCGCGCGGCACTGAAAGACCTCACTCACAGCAAGATCTTCCTCAGCGCCAGTCGGCGATTGGGTGTGCTCATCATCAAACTTGCGGACCGTCTCCACAATTTGCGTACCCTCCATTTTCTGCCCCTGGCCAAACGTCAGAGGATCGCGCAGGAAACCGTAGAGGTCTATGCCCCCATTGCGGCGAGGCTCAATTTGTTTCCCCTGAAAAGGGAACTCTACCATCTGGCTCTCTCCTTTCTCTATCCTCGCAAGAGCAAGAAAATTCTCAACCGGATCCGGGAAATTCGCAGTTCACCTGAAGTTGTTGAAATTGAAGAGACTCTAAAAAGGACTTTTTCCGACAAGATCCCATCTGTTGTCATACGCCCTCGCCCCAAGGGTCTTGGAAGCTACTATGACCCCAGAAAGCGCAGCCTTGACCCTTTGAATCCAGAAAATTACATAGACTTCGCCATCATTCTTCCTACGGAAAACATTCTGGATTGTTACCTGGCCCTGGGGATCGTAAACAGTACCTATCCCCCCATTCCACGCAGCATGAGAGATTTCATAGCCAACCCTAAAAGCAATGGCTACAGGAGTCTGCACGTTCGTGTCCATGTGAAGGGTCAGAATTATCTCATCAAGATTCGCACCCCGGAGATGGACCAATGGGCAGCCTTTGGAGTTTTGGCTGAATGGGACGCACAGGAAGCTTTGAGTGACGAACATTGGCATGAGGTGAGTGAACTGCTGCGGTCCATCGGTGAGTATGGAGGCGCTGCCACGCAGCGGAAGGCTCTCATCCGCCTTTCCGAAACGGAAGACACTTTCGTTTACAGTCCCAATGGTGATATTTTCTATCTTCCCAGAAACAGCGTAGTCCTGGATTTTGCTTATAAAATCCACTCAGAATTGGGGGATTTCTGCGAAGGGGCCTTGATCAACAATGATTGGGCCCCTCCCACCCGCAGGCTTCAGGATGGCGATACGGTAGAAATTCTGACTTCACCCGACCCGCTGGATGTGGACCCCGATCTGGAGGAACTCTGCAAGACCCCCAAGGCCCGCACCGCCATAAACCGCCACCTTCAGCAGAAGAGATCCCACTATGCTGAAGAGATTGGGCGGCAGATTCTGGAGCAGGAAATCGAGCGCCACGGGCTGGCCTCGGATGTGCTTCTGGGTGAAAGCACCCGGCTCATGTTGGAAATACTCAATCTCAAGGATCTTTCAGAACTCTTTATACGGATCGGCCAGGATTTGATCGATCCTCACCTGATCCTTTATTACCTAGAATCCGTATCGAGTAATACGGAGCGGGAAAAGCAGCCTTCCCTGGAACCGATACTTGAACGCAACACTATCTCCATTTGTGAATTGGACAAGGCCATTCACAAATTCGCCCGCTGCTGCAATCCATACCCCGGCCAGGAGGATATCGTCGCCACTCTGAGTGAAAGAGGGATCACTTTTCACCACCGAGACTGTCAGGATCTGCTTGTCCGCCATGATCTTCGACCACAACAACTGGTCGATGTCCAATGGTGCGCTCAGAAAGCCTGGCGATATCCGTTGGTGTTTCAAATCCAGGTCCTCCACGAGACGATGAGCTCTCTCCTGCCTATCCTCTCCAGGATAAAGGGGGAAATACAAGTGCAAAAAATCGAACACATTTTGGATAAGCACGATCAGCCCGTGATCCTAATGAATGTTAAGCTGAGAGATTTCAAGGAAGCTCATGATTTTTTCATGAATCTGCCGGCACAACATCTTTCCATTGAATATTACGGTCGGGAAGGGGGGCTTAGAAAAAGGCACCTGCAACACAATGAATCCACCGTGTTTTGAAAGGAATGATTCTTGCCTCACGGATGAATTTCACAACACAGAATCACCAGATTTTTTTTGCAGGTTTTTCTGAATACCGCTGCCATGAATTACGCAACCCAATTACAGCTGCAAGGGATGGAAATGAGAAAATGGTTTCAATGGAGTGATTTCTCTTCCTGGATGCCTTCAAATACTCTTTGAGCAATGGCCTGAAGCTTCTCTCTTTTCACGCCTGCAATTTCAATGAGCAAAAATTGTATCCACACTCCGCAGAAGAAACTCAACAGGCTTTCATTGTTGATGAATACTTCCTTCTTCAATTCCTCTTCTTCAAGCGCTTCCACCGCCATATTGAGTACGCTGGTCCGCAGAGCTCCAACCCCCAGATAGCGGATGGCCTTCCGATGAAGGCGCTCTATCTCCTTTGCTTTGTACACAATACGCTCAGCCTTATCACAGGCTTCTATAATATTTAACCGTCCTTCGAACACCAGACTCTCCTTCGTCTGTCTTCCTATATGTAGCTTGATTTTTTACCCAATTAGTTTATGTTGTTTATAACATCTTTCCCGGGGTGTTGGAAGCCGATTCAGAAATAGGGGTACGCCTTTTTGATCAAGAGGTACCCTGAATTCAACGGTGACGAGACAAAGGTAAAATCTCTCAAATAGCATTTTCGATCCCTCAATGACTTTATTTTTCAATTGGGATTTAGAAAGGAGTATCAATGACATTTCATTATGGAAAGTCGGTTGCACGTGGGCGGGCATCTCTCATGATCTTTATCGCTTTGATGATGTTGGCGGTCTCACTCCATCTTTCACCTTCAGCGTTTGCATCCTTGGGCACTCAAGGGCCGCCTTCTTTTGCAGACCTTGCGGAGCAGGTCAATCACACGGTTGTCAATATTTCTACTACCCAGGTCATTAAAGATAATCCCATGCAGCCCTTCATGTCCCCCAATTCTCCTTTCCGGGAATTCTTTGGAGACGAGTTTTTCAAAAAGTTCTTCGGGGGGGAAATGCCACAGGGTGAAATGAAAACTCATGCGTTGGGATCAGGATTCATCATCGATTCCGAAGGGCTCATCCTCACCAACAATCATGTGGTTGAAAAAGCGGATGAAATAAAGATAAAAACCCAGGACGGCAAGGAATATGATGCCAAGGTGGTTGGGCGGGACCCCAAAACGGATCTGGCACTTATCAGGGTCAAAACAGACAAGGATTTTCCCGCGCCGGCGGAACTCGGTGATTCCGGTTCCATACGCGTTGGAGATTGGGTCATGGCCGTCGGCAATCCCTTTGGACTGGGCAATACGGTGACCGCAGGTATTGTCAGTGCCAAAGGGCGCATCATCGGCGCCGGGCCCTATGACGATTTCATTCAGACGGATGCCGCCATCAATCCCGGCAACAGTGGAGGCCCTCTTTTCAATATGAGAGGTGAGGTGGTGGGAATCAACACCGCCATTGTGGCTCAAGGCCAGGGAATTGGTTTTGCGATCCCCGTGAATGTCGCCAAGGAATTGATCCCACAGCTCAAATCCGGAAAGATCATCCGCGGCTGGCTTGGGGTCATGATTCAGGATATTACTCCTGAATTGGCCGAATCTTTTGGTATCAAAGAAAAGAAAGGCGTCATCGTTGGCGATGTCGTACCGGATGGTGCCGCGGATAAGGCTGGGATAAAACGTGGGGATGTCATCACCCGCTTTGACGGAAAAGAAGTCGACAACGCTCATACACTCTCCCGCCTCGTGGCCATTACTCCACCCGACTCCAAGGTGAATGTTCAGATCGTGCGGGACGGCAAGGCAAAAGAGATTACCGTCGTGATCGGGACAATGCCCGATGAAACTCAGGAGGCAGAACCTGAAGCAAAAAAATCCGCCTGGGGTTTGACCGTCCAGAACATAACCCCTGATTTGGCGCAGCGCTTTGGCTGGGATGAAAATGAACGCGGAGTCGTCATCTCCGGCATCGAACCGGGAAGCCCTGCTGCAGAAGCACAGTTGCGCATGGGGGATCTCATCAAGGAAGCGAACCGGCAGAAGATCCAAAACATGCGAGATTACAGCCAGATCGTAAAAGTTCCCAAGAAGGGTGAGACTCTGCTCCTTCTGGTCAAGCGCGGACAAAATACATTTTATGTTGCACTCAAAGCAACCGATTAGGAAAAAGAGAAGTTAGGGAGTGAGTCACTCTTGAAATCCCCATTTACCATGGAGACACAGAGATCGCAGAGGAATTCTGAAACATTCTCCGTGCCCTCCGTGTCTCCGTGGTGAATAGTGGGATATTGGAATCCGCCAACTCCCTTTTATATGAAAAAAGGCACATAATTCATAATAACATCGTTTTTCAAGAGTGTATCGAACTTTCCCTTCCGCCTTGCATCTCTCCCTTCCAGTCAGGGGGAGGCATTCCGGTCTCTTACGATATTTTATAAATTTGAAAGAGATTTTAGATAGATGGAGTTTTATTCCAATATGAGCGTTTTTTTGGTGACAGCATCACCGGAATCCGTCCGGCGTGAAAAGGAAAAGGCAAGAGCGCTGCGAAAAACCCAGTGGTGGCAAAGACAGGTTTCCAAGGGAATCTGTTACTATTGCAGAAAGCCGACACCCCCGGAAGAACTGACGATGGACCATGTGATCCCCTTGATTCGTGACGGAAAGTCCACCAAAGGGAATGTGGTGGCCGCTTGTAAGACCTGCAATAACCAGAAGAAGTATTTACTTCCCATAGAATGGGAAGCCTATCTCAGGGACTTTTCGGCTGAAGAATCCACAAAGGAAAAGTATAATTGGAAGGATCAATCAGAGGGTAACCGAGATGGAAGAATGTAAAAATTGCCAATTAGCGATTTACTGCTATACAGACTCAAGCACCTGGACGTTCCGAACCACTCAGGAAATGGAAGAGAAGCAGGAGGCGATGGCCAAATGCTCTTTTCATAAGAAAGCTCAGCAAATCTGTGCCCTAGCCGCTCAAAAATGCACTCAAGGCAATACCGTATGAGCACTTCTGTGGCCTTGGTCATCCGCCATGCCCTCCCCATGAGGACTTGCTTCTCCAGCCGGATCTTTTAAATTTCAACGGCGCCCCACGAAACAAAACCAACCGGGAAGCGCCGCTGCAGAAATGGGAAGGAACCTACTCGAATGCCCGTTTAGGTGAACATATTGATCTTACAGTAGCGAGCATGTTTCAGGTAATCCTCAGCTGTTTGGATTTCCACACCATCGATCAGTTCTTCCGCTGTCATCCCCATCATATCCATCGTCATTTTACACGCAACGAACTTCACTCCTTCCGCTTGCGCCATTTCCAGCAGATCTTCCACGCAGGGAATTTCGGCACCTTCGATCTGCTTTTTCATCATTCTTGTGGCGACGGTTGCCATCCCGGGAATGGCCCCCAGGGTACCCTGAGGAATGAACTTGCACTTGGGGGCTCCCCCCTTGCGAATCACTTCGATTCCCATAAAAGTGTAGAAAACAGTGGCATCCATTCCCAGTCTACGCGCATTGATGGCAAGGATGAGCGCAGGATAAGCCCCATCCAGGGTCCCTCGACTGCAAATGAAAGTACAACTTTCCCTTTCAGGAGCGGGTTGTAATGATTTTTCAATGTTTAAACTCACTACTTCAGACATGTTTTTTCCTCCTACGAGTCGAATGTTTGCATCATCCGGCTTAAATCGTCTCGGTTTCGTTCCATGAATCACAATCTTGGTCAACTGCTGGGTTTGGAATTGAATTCCTTTACACATTCTTCCGCACCCTTCTCAGCACCTCCGACCTGCTGTCGAACGCAGCGTATCACCTTTACCACACTATAATTGGCAATAGCGTAATACACCTGGTTGCCTTCCCGGCGAGAAGAGAGGATTCCCTTGGATTTCATCAAATTCAACTGCTGAGAGGTATAGGGCTGTTGAGTTCCCAGGCTTTGACATAACTCTGAAACCGTCCTCTCTCCCTGCTCCAGCAAATCAATGATTTGCAGGCGTGTGGGATGAGCAACAGTCTTGAGTATATCCGCAGCTCTTTGAAGCTGCTCCGTTTCAAGCACTGTAAGAGAATTTTCAGACACAGGTCAATCCTTCTCCTCTTTATTATCGTTATATTTGATTGTTAGAATATAAGAATATTCTGATATTGTCAATTGCTTTTTTACGATAAAAATTTCTTGGAAAAATCTCACAAGATTGCCGATCGATCCGGAATTTGAAAAACAGGGTAAAAAGGCCTCTTGGTGGAGGATTTGCAACGGCAGGGACCGATTTTGGTAAAGGAACGCGGCAAAATCAGACAGGGGCAAGAATTAGGGAGGGTGTCAAGGTACCCTTAAAAAGCAAAGCTTTTTCGAATCCATTTGCTGAGAATATCGGCATATGAAGGGTCGCATATCAATGTTTTCATTCGCCCGTCCGCATCCTGCTGCATTTTTACCTGTCCCGCAGCCAGCCAATTGATACACTGAGAATATACCTCATATTCAAGCTGCAATCCCCGTTTACGGATCTTTTCAAGATCATCTGCCGGCCAGATGGGATAGACTCCCTGAGCAATGATGGGCCCTGTATCTTCACCCTCATCCGCAAAATGAACCGTGACCCCGCCCCATTTTGCACCATAAGCAAAAGTATCCTCATACCCGTGCTGTCCGGGAAAGGCGGGCAGGAGCGCAGGATGAACGTTCAAAATACGCCATGAGTCTCTTTGATTGTAGTGGCTGATAAAATAGGGTGAGAGCAACCGCATGAACCCCGCCAGGCAGATATAATCTGGATGATATCCGTCCAGCAGCTCCATCATTTCCTTTTCGGCAAACACAAGTCCCGCCAGATGACGCAACCGCTTCAGCGGATCCTTTGTTTTCAGTATCCTTTGCCTGCGGTCCAATTCTTCCAAATCCACAGGCAGGATTTCCTCTAAAAGGTCAAGCTCCCTCGCCCGCTGAAGATGAGCTTTGTAATCCACTACGTGGTGCGGAATGCCGCCTCTTTCGGCGCGCACCAACCCATAAGCATCGGCCCTGTCACTGGTTACAACCACGACCTCCGCAGCAAGTTCTCCTTCGGCAGCACGGTCCAGAAGGGCCTGAAGATTCGTCCCTCCTCCAGAAACCAGAACCGCAAGACGCAGTTTTCGACGTGTGGTATTCATGAAATATTTCTATGGAATGTTGACGGCAGACTGAAACCGCTGCCTCCCGTTTCTTTTAAATTTCAAAGAAGTTACCAGAACGAACTCAAGCTCATTCAAAAAAATTGACGGCATTACGGAAAATGCGAATTCCATCACCTTCCTCGGAAAAATCTCCCCCCCGGCGCCCTACGATCTCCCTTTGCAGGGTCCAGTCGGGATGGTTCGTCCAATGATTGAAGGCTTCAGGATGAGGCATCAGGCCGGCAACACGGCCCGTGGGATCGCAAATTCCCGCAATGTCCGCCACAGATCCGTTGGGATTGTGTGGGAATTCCCCTTGCGCCGTTCCGCCATCGGGCAACGCATACCGCAGGATGACCTGGTTTTGTTCCTCCAAACGGGCCAGAACATCCGGTTCGGTAAAAAACTTGCCTTCGCCGTGGCGGACGGGCAATTCGATTTTATCGATTCCCTTGGTAAAAATGCACGGCGAAGAAAGATTGGCAGCCAGATGAACCCACTGATCCCGGAATCCGCCACAGTCGTTATTGATCAGGGCGACTTCACGCTTCATGGCCCGTGTTTCGAAGCCGGGGAGAAGACCCAGATTCACGAGCACTTGAAAACCGTTGCATATTCCGAGGACCAACCCTCCACCTTCCACAAATCCGAGGATATCGTCTTTCATGCGATGTTTGAGACGCATGGCCATGATCACGCCCGCCCCATGATCATCTCCCCAGGAAAAGCCTCCTCCAACCACAAATATTTGGTAATCCAAGAGATTTTTCTCACGGGCCACAAGAGTGTTGAGGTGGACTCTTTCCGCTTCAGCCCCCGCTTTTTTTAAAGCGTAGGCCGTTTCCAGATCACAATTCAAACCAAAACCTGTCAAAACAAGAGCTCTTACAGGGCTCATCGGGGACTCCTGCTACTCCACCGCTGAATGCTGGACTCAAAAAGATGACGAAAAACTTGCCTCGGGATGCCTGAAAAGCAGGCAGCACGCGCCTAATCCGCATCCACTTGTGTAAATTGTCTCCATGATCGTTTGAGAAGCGCGAGGGGTTCCTGAACCAGAATGCCGCCCCCCTCTCCTTTAATGACCAATTGAGGTTCTTCGGTAATCTTCCCCACGAGGGCATAGGGCAAGCCTTTAAAAAGAGACTCGAAATCCTTTTGCCGAGAGGGTGACACAGTAACCAAAAACCGCCCGCAGGATTCACTGAAGAGGATCTGGTCATCCCTGAGTTGCATCCCGCCAGTTGACGAACGGGGTACCCTGGCCAGGTCCAGTATCATTCCAAGATGACTTGCAAAGGCCACCATCGTTGCATGGACCCCCAATCCGCCACGGTAGATGCCATGACAGGAGGCCATCAGGCCGGAGGCAAGGCCCCGCTCCAGGGCCTTGTAAAGCGGCCAAAAGGCTTCGGCATTCACTTTGGGAACGTTCAGTCCCACATATCCCATGAGGTCGTAGTATTCCGAACCACCCAGTTCATTGGCTGTATTTCCCAATACATAGACGAGGTCTCCCGCTATTTTGGCTTCCATGGTGCAGCACTTCCTCACATCTGAAACGACACCCGTGGCCGTGAATTGCATGGTGGGAAGCCCCGAAATCTTGTGGCGCTCTCCGAACTCCCCCGGCAGATGTCCATCCACATACATACTGTCTTTGCCGGAAAGCAGCGGAATACCATAGGCAAGACACATGTCGCGCAGAGCCCAATTGGCCCGAACCAGTTGCGCGGCCTTGTAACGCCCGTCGGGATTTTGAACCGGGTCATACTGAATGCTGGGCCAGCAAAAGTTATCGACACCCCCGATTTCCTCCAGAACTGCTCCCACGGCGAGCAATCTGCGGACCGCCTCGTCGATGGACGCAGCGACCATATCGTAGGTATCGATGACGGAATAAGTGGGGTTGAGGGACTGAGAAACCGCCAGTCCTTTGTTGCTTTCCAATAAAGGCCGGAGCACCACTGCATCGTTGGGGACATCCCGTTCCCGCCCTGTGAGGAACTTGACAACACTGCCCCCCTGCACTTCGTGATCGTACTGACGCTGAATCCACTCGCGCGAACAGATATTGGGGCTTTCCAGAAGCGCATGCAGCAGTTTTGTGTAATCCCGGGGTTCTCCCAGAACGGGTTCCTGCAGGCCACGTGATTCCGGCGGCAGCCAATGAGCATCGAACTGCCATTGTGGAAAATCTTCGGAAAAAAAGCTGAGGTCAAGCTGGGCACACGTTCTGCCGTCATAGGCAAGCTGGAGCTTACCATCCCCTTTATAATACCCGATGACGGTGCTTTCCACTTCGTGTTTGCGTGAAAGCTCCATGAACCGATCCAGATGCGAAGGATCGACCGCCACCGTCATACGTTCCTGGGATTCGGAAATCCAGATTTCCCAGACATCCAACCCCTCGTATTTCAAGGGCACCTTATCCAGTTCGACGTAGGCCCCGCCCGCAAATTGCGCCGACTCACCTACGGAGGAAGACAACCCCCCGCCGCCGTTGTCCGTGATAAAAGTGATGAGTCCCTCGTCGCGGGCTTCCAGAAGAAAGTCGTGCATTTTTTTCTGCGTATAGGGATCCCCGATCTGTACATGACCGGCAGGCGTATTGGCGCTGTAAATTTCACTGGAAGCCGTGACGCCGTGGATCCCGTCCTTGCCGACCCGCCCCCCACTCATGATGATGCAGTCCCCGGGCCTCGGGCACTTCTGGTCGGAAGGCTCCCCAAGGATTTTTCCAGGCATGATTCCCAAGGACGCCACAAAGACCAGGCATTTTCCAAGGTAGGAGGGATGGAAGAAAAGGCTTCCGAAGGGAGTGGGAACGCCATGCTTGTTCCCTCCGTCACGGACTCCCTCCACGATTCCATCCAGAAGCCGCCGAGGATGGAGATGGGGGCGCAATGGGCCGGCATAGTCTCTAGGGCCGACACAGTATCCGTACAAACCCGCCACCAGCCGGGCCCCTTTGCCGGTCCCCATGATATCGCGGTAGATGCCCACGATGCCGGTCAGGGATCCACCGTAGGCCTCCATATTGGAAGGGCTGTTGTGGGTCTCACCGGTGATGGCATAGTTATGCTCCTCGTCGAAACGCGCCAGCCCGGCATTGTCCCACAGCACGGAAACGACCCAGTCTTTCTGTCTCTGGATGGTGAGAGTGGGAGCTTCAATGCACGTTTTGAAAAGGTTGTCCACCACCTGGCTCTCGCCCGTCGCAAGATCCCGATAGTGGAATTTCCCCCGAAAGGTATTGTGATTGCAATGGTCGCTTCTGGCCTGCGAGATGGCTTCCAATTCGACATCGGTGGGTACGGACAGTCCTACTGCCTTGCGCGCCTCGACCACTTCGGTTCGACTAAAGTAGTTTCTGATAACGGGAACATCCTGAGGATTCAAAGCGAGGTTGCGCTCGCGGCTCAGGGCCATCAAAGCTTCGTCCGAAGGAACTGGGATTTCGGCTACCGTCGGAGTATGAGCCAGTACGACCTTGGGCACGATCAACCCGATCCCCTCCTCTTCATTCCACTCGGACCGGGCATAAATGCGCCACTGCTGAATGATATCGTTGGCCAGCAGCTCGCGTGCAATCGTATCGATCTGTTCGCGCTCCAATGTATCGCCCGACAAGAGATAAAGCCTGGAGGTATATGCGGATTCACCGGACCCGGGGGAACGGCCCAGATAGTCCGAAATGGCCTCAATGGCCACACTCCCGGCCGTATCCCTTACACCGGGCCGAAAGCCGACCCATATGGCCCAATCGAAATCCTTCGCCAGGGGGCGAAAGCTCGAATCTTGCGTCACGGGATTCGTGAAGATTTCCCGGCGAACGGATTCCAGTTCATCGATGGAAAGTCCGGTATCCAGGGTGAGAATATGCACGACACGAATCCTGTCCGGATTCCAGCCGAAATAGTCCCTGATTTTGCGGCAAAGGCTCGCCCCTTCGGCATCGAAAAGATGACTTTTGAGCGTGATTTCAAGTCTTGCTACCATATGTCGTATCCAGTGCTATGCGACCAGGAACTTCACCGCAATCCCGATGAGAATGAGACCCCCTACGGTTTCCATTCGCCGGCCGAATTTTTCAGAAAGTCGGTTTCCAAGCTTCATGGCCATCCACGTCATAGCGCAGGCCACAATACCGATACAGATTGCAGAAAAGAAAAGGCTTTGTCCCATGATTCCAAGACCGATCCCCACCCCCAATGCATCGATGCTTGTGGCAACGGAGAGCATCACCAGGCTGAATCCACGCGTCGGGTCGATGCATTCGTCCCTTTTGTCGGATTCAGGCGGCTTCAGACTTTCGTAGCCCATCTTCGCACCGATGAAGAAAAGCAGAGCGAATGCCACCCAGGGCGCCCACCGGCGCATGATTCCCACCATATTCTGCCCAAGAAACCAGCCGATCACGGGCATCAAAAACTGGAACAATCCAAAGTGAAAGGAAAGGCGAAAGACCTGCCTCGGGGCGCAAAACCGCGTCCCGACCCCCATGCCCACGGCAAACGCATCACATCCCAGTGCCACCGCAACCAGAAATGTTTCGATAAACTCCAAGTCCTGTATCCTCGATTCAAATACCCGAAAAAAATTGCTTGAACACTGTGGGCACGCCTTCATCACATCTATGTATAGTAGCACTCGTACATATTGCCGTGGGTCTCGTACCTCTCCGCCAATTTAGACAAGACTCTTTCCATGTCCCTTTCGACATTCAGGAACTTCACCCCCATGCCCCGAGGCGTCAGGGAATCGGCACTGCCATGAATATTGGTCCAAACCACTTCTCCCTGAAGTTCAAAGGGATTTCTCAACCCCTGGAATTGGAGAAGCAGTTTGAGTTTGGTCCTGAGGGGCGCGGGTTCGGTACAGATGATCAACATTCCCGTTGCGTTGAAATGCAGGGAAGATCCATTGCGGGCCTGGCCACCCGCTTCATAAATGACCAGGCAGGGGGGCGGCTTGGTCGCAACTCTAACTTTGGGTGGATGACTTTTTTTATCCGTCATTCTCTCCCTATCGTTATGAAAAAAGGCTCATGACTCATAGCTCATGCCGACATCGCTTTTCAAGAGCGTTTCGCGCTTTCCCTATCGCCTTGCATCTCTTTGCCCTTTTTTTATCTTTCGTTGTGACCGCTCCAGTCATGGGAGTTACCTCAACGTAGCATGGAATACGTCCAACACCTTTTGAACCAGCCGGTTGTGTATTTCGTTGACTTCTTCGTCCGTCAGGCTCCGGTCCGCAGAGCGATACACCAGCCGATAGCCTACGCTTTTTTGTTTCCCTCCCCACTGAGGATTCCGATAGATATCGAAAATATCGACCCGCTCCAGAAGAGGCTCTTCCTGTTTCCCGATGAAATCCAGAGGTTCCTGAACGGGGAGGTTTTCATCCACAATGAGAGCCATATCCCTGGCTACGGAAGGGAACTTCGGCAGACTCCGGAACATGGGTTGAGATCGCTTGAAGGAGTAGGTCTTGTCGAAGTCCAATTCAAACGTAAAGATGTTCCTTTTGAGATCGAAGGATTCCGCCACTTCGGGGCGAAGGCGCCCCAAAGCTCCGATACATTCCCCGGAGCAAAAAACCGACGCAGAAAGGGAAGGATCCAGATAAGGGGGCAGATCTTTCGCGACAAACCGTAATTCATTCAAAAAGAACAGTTCCAAAACGCTTTCGACCACCCCTTTCACATCAGTGAATTCCACTTCGGCTTCTCCGCCATAGAGGAGATGGGGATCGCGTTTTCCAGCCATGAGTCCTGCGAGATGGTGGGGTTCAAAGGGCAGAAGCTCCCCTTCTCTGGGAAGGAAGACCTTACTCAACTCAAATATCCTCAGATCTTCATTCCGATGGCCGAAGTTGTGCCGCGCCGTCTGCAGGAGACCGGGAATCAAAGAGGTCCGCATCACTCCCTGATCCTCGCTGAGCGGATTCTTCACGGGAACAGGATTGAGCCGCGGGTCATCGGCCGAGAACTTCAGCCTGCGCAGTGATTCCTGGGAAATAAACGAATAATTGAGCACCTCGAAAAAGCCGAACCCCTGCAGAAGGTTCTTCGCCTCCTGACGAATCCTGAAATGCGCATCAAGGGGGGCCGCACAGACATCGGCTTTGGGGTAAGTCACAGGAATTTTGTCGTAACCCACCAGACGGGCCACTTCCTCCGTCAAGTCCACTTCCCGCGTTATGTCCGGGCGGAATGAGGGTGAAATCACCTGCAACTCGTTTTCATTCAACTGCTTCACTTCCATTTCGATGCTCTTCAGCACCTGAGCCATCTGCGAAGCTTCGAGTTCGGTTCCGAGATAACGATTGGTGCGATCCACCCGCAGGGTCAAGACCGGTTTTTCAATGGGATTGGGGTAAACATCGATGCGCCCCGTGGCAATCTCACCGCCACCCACTTCAACCATCAATCGAGCTGCACGGTCCAATGCCCGAAGCACTCCCTCCGGATCGACCCCGCGTTCAAACCGATAACTCGACTCCGAGCGCAATCCGATCTTTTTCCCCGTCCGCCGGATGCAGACGGGCTGAAAATAGGCGCTTTCGATGAGCACGCGCGTGGTTTCTGCCGTGATTTCCGAATCCAGCCCCCCCATGATTCCGGCAATGGCTACGGGTCCGACGCCGTCGCAGATGAGCAGGGTATCATCAAAAAGAACCCGTTCAACGCCGTCGAGGGTGGTAAAACGCTCGCCCGCTTTGGCTTTACGCACGACGATTCGATTCTCGCGCAGGCTATCGAAATCAAAGGCGTGCAGTGGCTGGCCCATTTCCATAAGAATGTAGTTGGTGACGTCCACGATATTATTGATGGATCGAAGGCCGACGGCTTCCAGACTTTCCTTCAGCCAACGGGGAGAGGGACCGATCGTGATGCCCTCGACAACGCGCGCTGCGTATCTGGGACATCCCACCGGATCGTCTATGGTCACTGAAGCGAGGTTCTCGATACGAGGCCCTTTCTCCTGCACAGAGGAGTCAGGATATCTGAGGGGCGTTCCGCAGATGGCCGAAACTTCACGAGCAATGCCCAGCATGGACAAACAATCACCACGGTTGGGAGTGATGCTGACCTCAACAATGGTGTCTTCAATATCCAGGGCCTTGGACAAAGGAACCCCCAGGGGAAGGTCGTCGGGCAGGTGCCAGATGCCGCCGGCGTCTTCTCCGAGTCCCAACTCCTTCTGAGAGCAAAGCATGCCCTGGGACAGCTCACCACGAAGCTTGGTTTCCTGCAGCGTCATTCCATTGGGCATTTGAGTTCCGGGGAGAGCCAGAGGAGCAACGATGCCCTCTTTTACATTGGGCGCGCCACACACCACCTGATAGACTTTCTGTCCATCCGAAACATCACAGAGATGCAGCCGGTCAGCGCGCGGGTGAGGTCGCACCGTTTCGACACGCGCAGCCACCACTCCCTTCAAATGGGGATTCAGTTCACTGACGCCCTCCACTTCAAGGCCGACCATGGTCAGGCGGTGAATCAACTCTTCAACGGATAGGGGTACATCCACGTAATTATGGAGCCACTTTAGACTGACGATCATCCTCGAATCCCTCTTCTCCTTCCCCTGCAGACAGCTTCAGCGCGGCGAAGCAGAAAATATTGGGGAACAACAATCTGTTCCATTCTCAGTACAGTCGATGGGTGCCTAAAAAACGAGAAAAGTTCCCTTCATCCGCCGATTGTGTGAGACGGACGATCAGGAACCCGGGAAAGCGAAACGAAACCTGGATACGATCAAAATTGTTTTAAAAAACGGAGATCGTTTTCATAGAACAGGCGCAGATCATCGATCCCGAATTTCAGCATGGCAATGCGCTCGATCCCCATACCGAAAGCGAAACCGGTGATTTCTTCCGGATCGTAACCCACCATCTTGAAAACTTCCGGATCCACCATTCCCGACCCGAGAATCTCCAACCAGCCCGTCTGCGAACAAACCCTGCACCCCTTCCCCCCACACATCACGCACTGGATGTCCACTTCAGCACTCGGCTCAGTGAAGGGGAAGAAACTGGGGCGAAACCTGAGGCCTACATTAGGGCCAAACATCTGGTGCACGAAGATGGTAAGTATCCCTTTGAGGTCCCCAAAGGAGATGTCATCCCCCACCAGCAGACCTTCCACCTGGTGGAACATGGGTGTATGGGTAACGTCGGAATCGCAGCGGTAGGTCCTGCCGGGTGCAATGACGCGAATAGGCGGGCGGCGTTTTTCCATGGTCCTGACCTGAAGGGGAGAAGTATGCGTTCTCAGGACCACGTCATCGGAAATGTAGAAAGTATCTTGCATGTCCCGAGCCGGGTGATCTTTGGGGATATTGAGAGCTTCGAAATTATAATAATCCAGCTCGATCTCGGGGCCTTCCACCGTCTCGAAACCCAACCAGTTGAAGATGCGCGAGATCTCCTGAGCCGTTTGAGTAATGGGGTGCAGGCGGCCTCGAAGGGGCCTCCTGCCCGGGATGGTCACATCAAACCGTTCTTTACGGTCAGTCTCCCCTTCCCTCGCACGATCAAGAGCATCGTTGAGCCACCCTTCCAGAGAAACCTTGGCTTCATTGAGTATTTTTCCAGCCAGGGGGCGGTCTTTTTCGGAAACCTTGCCCAGTTGCTTGAACAACTGGGCCAATTCCCCTTTTCGACCCAAATAGCGTACCCGGACTTGTTCCAGCGACTTGAGGTCATCCCCCAAAGCGGCTATCTCTCGTGATGCCGCATCCAGGAGTTTTCGAACAGCGTCTTCCATTTTATGCGGCTTCTTTTGCGAGTTGGGCCAGTTTGGCGAAAGCATCGGGATCTGAAACGGCAAGATTGGCCAAGGCCTTACGGTCCAGGGAGACGTTGGCCCTGGAAAGGCCGTTCATAAATTTGGAATAGCTGAGGCCATGCAGCCTGGCTGCGGCGTTGATGCGCATGATCCAAAGGCTCCTGAAAGAACGCTTGCGAGCCTTGCGGTCCCGGTAGGCGAACTTCAGGGCGCGATCAACCGTTTCAGACGCAGAACGCAACAGAGTACCGCGTCCCCCTCTATAGCCTTTCGCCATGTCCAGGATTTGCTTGCGACGCTGGCGGGATTTGACAGCTTTTTTTACTCTCGGCATGGATAACGACTCCTCAATTGAAAATCTTCAACTATTTTTTAATCCTCTAGAGATAGGGCAGCATGCGCCTGAGAGCCTTGGAGTTGGCGGCATCGGCTGTCGTGGTCTGGCGCAGATAACGCATCCGCTTGGGTGCTTTCTTGGTGAGAATGTGGCTTTTGTTAGCTCGCCCACGCAAGAACTTGCCCGTTCCCGTTTTCTTGAAGCGCTTGGCAGCAGCGCGATTGGTCTTAATCTTCGGCATTACATCCTCCATGTTCCAACTTAATGTTTGGCTAGAGGTTGAGAGCTTCAGCCGGCAGCCTTCGTCTCCCGATCCAGAACCCCGCAGCCCAGCCCACCGAAATGAAACTCAACCGGCGGCTCGACTCCGCAGCCCACCCCTCTTGCTTTCCGTGATCAACCACTTGCCGGGAACCGCATCTCACCGGAAAGGAACAGTCCACCGGCTTTTCACCTCCACCCCTTCGCCAGGAGTTGAAAGGGAGCAATTTATTGGCCTTCCACAAGTGTGTCAAGCTCTTTTTTCCGAGGCTGAAGTTACGCCTTGGGGGCCAATATCATTACCATATTGCGCCCTTCCATCTTGGGCGCCTGTTCCACGATCGCCTCGTCTTTGAGCTCTTCAATGACACGCTCCAGGATTTTTGTCCCCTGTTCGGTGTAAGCAATTTCCCGTCCACGAAAAACGATGGCAACCTTGGCCTTGTCTTTTTGGCCCAGAAAACGTTTGATATGGCGGATCTTGACTTCCAGATCATGAGTGTCCGTCTTGGGACGAATCTTGACCTCTTTTACCTGAATGACGGTCTGCTTCTTCTTGGCCTCTTGCGTC
Source organism: Desulforhabdus amnigena (assembly GCF_027925305.1). Classification (NCBI taxonomy): domain Bacteria; kingdom Pseudomonadati; phylum Thermodesulfobacteriota; class Syntrophobacteria; order Syntrophobacterales; family Syntrophobacteraceae; genus Desulforhabdus; species Desulforhabdus amnigena. Next base: position 1,805,246 of record NZ_BSDR01000001.1, read on the forward strand.
CGTTTGCTTTGTTGATACTTGAACTTGCCGTAGTCCATGATCTTGCAAACAGGGGGATCCGCATTCGGGGCTACTTCCACCAGATCAAGCTCATCCTGAAAGGCCAGCTCCAAGGCCTTCTTTATGGGCAGGACTCCCAACTGTTGCCCATCATGACCGATGACACGGACTTCCGGAGATCGAATTCTTTCGTTGACGTTGGCTTGTTTCTCCAGGACAAAATCCTCCTTTCTGATAGATATGATCTCTATGCCGTTGAATGCTAAATGATACTCAAACCCACGCGACCCTTCGTGAGACCGCGGCATTCCTCTTCGAGCAGTGCAGCAAAATCCCGCGGAGACATGAGTTCCATTTGAGTACCATCACGGCGTCGCGGGCAAATTCCGCCGGCTGCGACTTCCCGATCTCCTATGACCAGCATATAAGGTACTTTTTGCATTTGAGCTTCACGAATCTTGTAACCCAGCTTCTCGTTCCGGTCGTCCAAATCGACCCGCACACCGGCGCTGCGCAGCTCATCACAGACTTTTTGGGCAAATTCCACCTGAGCGTCCGTGACCGTGACCGCAACCGCCTGAACAGGAGCCAGCCAAACGGGGAAAGCTCCTGCGTAGTGTTCTATGAGAACACCTAAAAACCGTTCGATCGCTCCCAGGATCACACGGTGCAGCATAACGGGGCGATGGCGGTTCCCGTCCACACCGATATAACTCAGATCAAAGCGTTCCGGAAGAGTGAAATCACATTGAATGGTAGCACACTGCCAGCGGCGATCCAATGCATCTTTCAGCTTCACATCGATCTTGGGACCGTAGAAAGCTCCCTCCCCCCGGCAGACTTCGTAAGGGATGCCCTTCCCTTCGAGCGCCCCGATCAGCGCGGCCGTCGCCCGCTCCCAATCTTCATCCGTTCCAATGGATTTTTCGGGCCGCGTGCTGATTTCCATTTCATATTCAAACCCAAAAATCCCCATTATTTCGATAACAAATTCGATGATGCCCTGGATTTCCCGGTTGAGTTGTTCGGGCATACAGAGGATATGGGCATCATCCTGAGTAAACTGCCGCACACGCAAAAGGCCGTGAAGGACACCCGATTTCTCGTGACGGTGAACCGTGCCCAGTTCAAAATACCGCAAGGGCAAATCCCGGTAGCTGCGAATCTTGGATTTGTAAATGAGCATATGCGAAAGGCAGTTCATGGGCTTGATGCCATAGGACTGCTCATCGATTTCCGTAAAATACATATTTTCACGGTAATTATCAAAATGGCCGGAGCGTTTCCAAAGGTCTGTTTTAAGCAGCGTCGGTCCGACCACCAGATGATACCCCCTGCGCAGGTGCTCTTTTTTCTCGAACGTCTCGAGAATATGCCGAATGAGAGCCCCCTTGGGATGATAAATCACCATCCCCGCTCCCACCTCTTCACTGAAGCTGAAAAGATCCAGCTCTTTTCCCAGGCGGCGATGATCCCGCTTTTGAGCTTCGGCCAGGAAATTCAAGTACCTCTTCAGCCCATCCCGATTCGGAAAGGCGGTTCCGTAAATCCTCTGAAGCATGGCGTTGTGTTCGTCGCCCCGCCAGTAGGCCCCTGCAACGCTCAGCAGCTTGAATGCCTTGAGGTATCCCGTATTTGGAATGTGGGGTCCTCGACAAAGATCCACAAACTCTCCCTGTCTGTACAACGACACTTTTGGATCTGCAAAGCCCTCGAGCAGCTCGACTTTGTACTTTTCCCCCTGCTCTTCAAAAAATCGAATGGCCTCTTCCCGGGACATTTCCTGCCGGTGCAATTCCAGGCGGGAGGAAATGATTTCCTTCATCTTGGCTTCAATCTGTTCGAGATCTTCCTGGGTAAAAGGACGATCCACATCGAAGTCGTAATAGAAACCGCTTTCAATGGCAGGACCGATAGCGACCCTGGCACGGGGAAAGAGCATCTTTACAGCCTGGGCCATGATATGAGCCGCGCTGTGTCTGAGGATCTCAAGCCCATCCTCGGAATCCGCCGGAACCCCCTCGACCAGAGCGTCCGCTTCCACCGGTCGCGAGAGATCGACCAGTTCTCCATCGACACGGGCCGCCACAAAATCATCCCTCTGCCCGGTTTTCAGGATTTCCTGAGCGGAAGCACCTTTGGGGAAAGCTTTTCGACTTCCATCTGAAAATGTCACCTGGATTTCTTGTGAATTCATGTCCGCTTCCTGGGAGTAATCAAACCAAAATCGTTTAGCACACAATATATACAATAATTCAACAAAAAAGGCACCGTGCCTCACACAGAGGGAAGGTGCCCATCACCGATATCCTAAGGACTTGTGTCTCTGTCTCGAAAAGTCTTCTTTTCCGTCGTATTCCGAATTCCAACGAGCCAATCAGGCGCCTTATCGAAGTGGATTCCAACCACCCCCATTTTTCCCGGGGGATCCATTTGGTAGGCACGGGCGGTATCGAACCGCCGACCTCTACCGTGTCAAGGTAGCGCTCTCCCACTGAGCTACGCGCCTAAAAAATTTATACGTTTCTATAGCGGTATCGTCTATCCATGTCAAGAAAAATAGCATTCACGATCTCTCTTATTCTTCATTATTGGAACGGCGGGTTTCCAGGAGGGATATCCCTATGAGAATATAGTGTATGCCGCTCCCCACCGAAAAAAAGGCCGTCGCAAAAAACAGGATCGAATATCCCCATTCCGGAAGTGAGGCGTAAGGGGAACCCATGACCGCCAAAATCGTAACGAGTTGCATCAGCGTAGTGATTTTACTAAAAAAAGAAGGCCTGATCTCCACACTGACCTCATGGAAGATGAGAGTCATCAAGCCCAATACAATCATGATGTCCCGGCTCACCGTGACGATCACGAGCCAATCGGGCACCAGCCCCAAGTGCCCGAGCAGAATAAAAGAACTCACGAGCAGAAGCTTATCGGCCAGAGGGTCCAGATAGGCTCCCAATTTTGACTTCTGGTGAAAAAGGCGCGCAATCAAACCATCGAGACCATCCGTCATTCCGGCAATAAAGAACACGAACAGCGCTTGTTTCAGATTGCCGTCGAGGAGAAGCCAGATGAGCAGGGGGGTGAGGAGAATGCGGCCGAGAGTTAGAATGTTAGGGATTGTCATTGCTCCGACTCTGTCTGAGGTATTTCCGATTCAGGCGTTTCTGACTCAGGTATTTCCGAGGGCTCCGTACTTTGCTGCATATTGGATCGATGTGTTGGAGTGCCTGTCAATGTCACTCGGACGGAATGGGATTCCGGTGCGAAGGCATCGACCTTGATTTGGACTCCACCTCGAAGCTCTCTCCCATCCAGGGTCTGAATGAAAGCACCATCCACTCCATCCAAACGCACTACCCCTTCCTCAGGCCCCAGTTCAAGCCCTTTAACCTGCATGGACTTGAACTGTTCCCTCAAAAGTTTTTCCAATTCCTGCCAATATACATATTGTTGATCCGACCGAATGCGCAGGATCCACTCACCCACCTCCCCGCCGGTGACATATTGCCCTGAACCGGGCGCACCTGGACGAGGCGAGCTTTCCTCCATTTCTCGAACGGACCTCCTCAATAGACCATCCAATTCAGGCACCACACGAGAAGCGATTTCCATCGCTCCTTCCTGATTGGATTCATCCAATAACTCCAAATTCTCGCGTATTTCCCCTCGGCTTTTCCCCGTGTCCACGTCCAGCACGCGAAGGACGACTTCGAGGCGGGGTTCTTCGCCCTGTTTCTCATACAACGCCACGGTTCCCAAAACCAGGTTTCCAACACCCTGTTCGCGAGCCTGCCTCAGGGCTTCGCCCGATGAAACGTTGCCTCTTTCGCTCACTTCCAATCCATCCGATTGGGGAAAGCGGATCTGCCAGTCATAATCCTGCGTTTCCTGCAAAAGGCTCACCGCAAAAAGCCCATGAGGATCGCGCTTATCCTGCGGCAAATGCCAATCCTGGTCCCACTTTTCCGGCACCACCCACAAGACATCCGTTCCCGCTGAAATCCTCTCTACCGCACTGGGCGCATTTGCTTGCCTGTCGTCCTCCGACGCCACCTCGGAAGTTGACTCCGACGCATCATACGATTTATCGGAAGGAGGCGCCGGGGTTCCAGAGTCGGCAACAGAGGTTTCGGGGAGCGCTTTTTCCTCCGATATCAAACCCAGCTGCTGAAGATCCGCCATGAGCAGATCCATATCAACCGTCACCTGCCCCGCCACGCGGTAAAGCCCGCCTTCAGAAGGATTTTCCGAAAAAATCCGGTAAGTTTGAACATAGCGCTCAGGCTGTTTGAATATTTTATCCTGGAGGAGGTTATAACGGGTGCCCATCTGGCCGGGGGGCAGGAATGTACCGACCGCATGAATGATCGCCTGCACCTGAAAATCATGAATCGCTTCCTGCTGGCTTTTCGAATGGTCCTGAGCGTTATAAAGCGATTGTCCCTGGCTGAAATAAATGGAGGACTTGCCCTGCAATTGGTTGATAGCGGTCCAGCCGAAATGAGGGCTAAAACCTATAAACAAAGCCAAAACTACAAGCACTGCACGACCATTCATATCTGTTCCCAACTCTTTTACTCTGCTTTTTCCGATCCAATCTGTGAATGGTAGAGGATATCACGAACTTTTTCCTGTCGAATGTCAGATCAAGACTCTTTTTCCTGTGCAACCTCGTTTCTCACTCTTTCCTTTTTGGAATGTTATCTGGTATCATAGTCTCGATTGAAACGAAAGGAGAAATGCTTGAGTGGGATTCCTGACAAGTGTGTTGTCCGCCACATGATTCTACCCCCTTTCCAAATCCATTATCTCCGTTTTATTCTGGAAGCTTACGAGGGGATTGGCATAGTCACCACTCTGGATCCTCGTTTGGGTCTGATACAATTGAGAATTGCTCCTGGATGCGAAGAGGAGATAGACCGGATCCTTGAAGCGGAAAAAGAACAGCTGCAATGGCGAGGGGTTGCATTGGAGGAAGATTTTCCGTCCCAGCTTCTTTTCGAGGAAATCTGCATCCTGGAACCTTTTTCCTCAAACCGAACCCCTCAGACCAAAGCATCCTCAGCATCTTCCCCTTAAGGTTAAATTCAGAGTGAACTCATGCACCTCTCCATTTTTGACCTCATGAAGCCCACCGGCTTTTCCTGAGGCGAAAACCCTCCGGTTTTCAGTATAAGCTATTGGATCAGGCTTTAGAACCTATGGATAAGTTTTTTCACTACAATGACGATGAAGATGATTCTTCCCTGTCTCTTCGGCCGGAAGAGATAAAGATCTACCGGCAAGGGGAGGCAATCCTGCAGGAAGGTGAAAGCTCTTCCCTCTTTTTTGTGATCATGGACGGTCAGGTGGAGATCAGAGTCGGTGCCAGAGAAATCAGGATACTGGAACCCCAGGACGTTTTCGGATTGGAGTCGTATTCCCTCAAAAAACCGTCCCCCTATTCGGCCATAGCCATGAAAGAATCCAGGGTTGCATCCTATAATAGAGAAGCACTGGACCATTTCATAAGGGAAACGCCACGCATGGCGCAGAGCATTCTGGCTTCGGTGCTGCGTCAATTGGACCAGACATCGCAGAATATGGTTGAAAGTCCTAACCCTTTTCTTTTGCGGGACAACCGAATCATTTTTGTTTCCGATGGAGATACCATTATCGATGAAGACAGCACGGGAAAAGCCTTTTACAGGCTGATCTCCACCCAGAAAGGCCTGCAGGTGAGCACGGGGGGCAAGGTTACAGCCATCATCGACACCCCTGGAGAATTCATCGGAGAATCGGCCGCGCTCCTCGCCATTCCCCACGAAGCAACAATAACGAGTATGGGGGAAACCGTTCTGGAGGCCTACACGGTGGACAATCTGGATGTGATCATCAGGGATTACCCCGAAGTTGCCCTTCGAATGATGCAAACACTCCGTTCCCGATGGATGCAATGGAGAGCGGAACCGACACCTCAGTATAGGGAGATCCATGACAGAACCGTTACTGAAAACGGCCAGTGAGCCACGCTACTTGTATGTCCATACCTTCGGCTGCCAGATGAATGAATACGATTCCCTGCGGGTACAACGCATTCTTGCGGCCAAGGGCTATCTCCCCACGCCAGATATGGCTTCTGCGGACGTCATTTTTCTGAATACCTGTTCCGTAAGGGACAAGGCGGAGCAGAAGGTCCATTCTTTTTTGGGACGTCTGAAACGCCTTAAAGTTCATCATCCGAGTCTCAAGATCATTCTGGGCGGCTGTGTAGCCCAGCAACTGGGCGAGAAGCTCCTGAAAAGATTCGACCACCTGGATCTCGTCATGGGCACCCGTGCCATTTCTTCGGTAGGGGAAATTCTGGACGAAATTCAAGCATCGGACAAGCGGTTGGCCTATCTTCCCGAAGAAGACTCCACGGCTCCACAGGAACTCTTCGAAGCATCCCCTTTCTCCAACTTCACGGTTTCAGCCCCCGTGACCATCATGCAGGGCTGCAACAATTTCTGCACCTATTGCATCGTTCCCTATGTTCGTGGGCGGGAACGCAGTCGCCCCAGCCGGGAGATTTTGGATGAAATCAACAGGCTGACCTCCTGCGGAACGAGGGAAGTCCTCCTGCTGGGCCAAAATGTGAATTCCTACGGGCGAGGTCTCCAGGAGAAAATATCTTTTGTCGATCTGCTGCATCGCATCGAGGAAGAAACGGGCGTTCGCAGGCTTCGATTCACCACCTCCCACCCCAAGGATCTCACGGACGAGCTGATCCGCTGTTTTGCCGATATGCCCGTACTTTGCAAATACCTGCACCTGCCCTTCCAGGCAGGATCCGATTCTATCCTCCAACGCATGAACCGCAACTATACTGCGGCACATTACCTGGAAAAAATTCGGCGTCTGCGGGAAGCCTGTCCGGAAATCGGCCTATCTTCAGATGTCATCGTGGGATTTCCGGGGGAAACGGAAGAAGATTTTCAACAAACCCTTCATTTGCTGGAAACGATCCAGTATGATAATCTTTTTTCTTTCAGGTATTCGGACCGTCCCTATGCCAGGGCCGCACAGTTTCCTCATAAGGTGGATGAAGAAACCAAGGCTCGTCGATTGATAGAGCTTCAGGCGTTTCAGGCGGAGATCACGCTCCGGAAAAACAGGGCTGAAGTAGGGGCCATTCGAGAAATTCTGGTAGAAGGTCCCAGCAAAACCGCGCCGGAGCTTTTGACAGGCCGGACACAGCAAAACCGGCTTGTTCATTTCCAAGGATCGCAGGAACAGATCGGAAGGCTCCTCCAGGTCAGAATCCGTTCGGCATCTTCCCACTCACTAACGGGTGAACCGGTTTCACAGGCTCGCAGTGATGGATAGTTGCAATCCTATTACTATGACCAAAAGTCTTGACTTTATCAGCGCAGAGCACAACCACCGGCTGAATATGGAAGGTCTTTTCACGGCTCGTTTAAATGGTTAATTTAGTCGTCAAGCGCCATACAGATTTCCCTTAAAAGAAACACCCGAACACGTAACACGAATTGCATTGACGCGCAGACGCTTTTTTCGGTTTGATCACCAGTTCACTTTTTTCATCCAGTGAGGACTGGACTATAGCTATTCTAAGGAGCCAGCATGTTTAAAGAGATGAAAGTTTCCGGCCTTGTTATGGACCCAAAGACCAACACGCCCATCCTGGTCCTGAAGGATCCTCGGAACGAAACCTCCCTTCCCATCTGGATCGGCCTTCTGGAAGCAACCGCCATTGCAACAGAGCTGGAGAAAATCCAGTTCCCGCGTCCCATGACACATGATCTGATCAAAAACTGTTTTGACCTGCTGGATGTCAAAGTCGAACGCATAGAAGTCTGTGACTTGAGGGACAACACTTACTACGCTCTCATCTACCTTCGGGACAAGGATCAGGTCAGTTCCATCGATGCGCGTCCAAGCGACGCCATTGCCATCGCCCTTCGGACCAATGCCCCCATTTTTGTCGAAGAGGAAGTTCTCTACAAATCCCAAAAAACCGAGGATTCCACTCAGCCTCTCTTCGACCGCGAAAATAAGGAGAAATGGGCAGACATTCTGGAAGATCTCGATCCGGAAGACTTCAGCAAATACAAGATGTAAGGCATACAACCACAATGGATGAATGCATGAAGTGGGAAAGCTCTCGCCTGAGCCGGTTCATTGAAGCAGCCCGGGGTCAAATCCCTGCGGATCTTTGTCTACGCGGATGCCGCATCGTGAATGTCCTCATGGGAAAGGTGGAAACCGCCGATCTGGCAGTTTATGATGGATTCATAGCGGGATGGGGCCGGTATGAGGCAATGGAAACGATCGATGCAGACGGTATGTTTGTGTGTCCCGGGTTCATTGACGGCCATATCCATATCGAAAGCACGCTTCTGAGCCCCGGCCGGTTTTGCGCCTCCGTGGTCCCGTGGGGCACGAGCGCAGTCGTTGCGGACCCTCATGAAATCGCCAACGTCCTGGGGATCGAGGGAATCCGATATTTCCTCGGCGCCACCGAAGCCATTCCGCTGGATGTCTATTTCAATCTTCCGAGCTGTGTGCCCGCATCCCCCCTGGAGACATCGGGAGCACACCTCAGGGCTTCGGACCTCCACTCTCTTCTGCCCCATTCAAGGATCCTCGGTCTTGCGGAAATGATGAACTTCCCCGGCGTCCTGCAAGCTTTTCCAGACGTGTTGGACAAGCTTCTGCTCTTTCAGGAGCGATGCATGGATGGCCACGCTCCGCAGTTGAGCGGCATGGATCTGAACGCCTACATCGGAACGGGAATCACTTCCGACCACGAATGCACCACCCTTGAAGAAGCCCGTGAGAAGCTTTCCAAGGGAATGGCCCTCATGCTTCGGGAAGGAAGTCAATCCAAGGACCTGGCAAATCTTCTTGCCGCCGTCGATGATTACACCTGGCCCCGGTGTCTGCTGGTGAGCGATGATCGCCATCCCGACGATCTCCTTCGGGAAGGACACATGAATTTCATCGTAAACCGGGCCATGGCCCTCGGCCTGGAACCCGTCCGCGCTCTGACTCTGGCCACGTGGACGCCCGCCAGGCACTTCGGCCTCTCCCGCCGGGGAGCCATCGCTCCTGGATATCTGGCGGATTTCAGCCTGAGTCCCACTCTCAATCCATGGGTTCCTCAGCGCGTTTTCAAGAAAGGCAGGGAAGTTGCCCGGGAGGGAAAACTCCTCATTGCACCAGAGACATTTCCCTCCCCCGCGGCGCCTCCCAGCCCCATGAATCTTTCCGCTCCATCCCTCGATGCCTTGAGTGTTCCAGTCGAAGCCGGCCTTCTCCGCGTGATCGGTGTTCAGGAAGGAACACTCCTCACTCGAAAAATTCTCTTTCCCCCCAAAGTCGAAAATGGACAGGCCGTTGCGGACCTGGACCGTGATATCCTGAAACTGGTGGTCTTCAACCGCTACCGTCCGGGCGCTCCACCTTCCATCGGGTTCGTTCAGGGGATCGGACTTAGAAAAGGAGCCATGGCCACCACTGTGGCTCACGACTCGCACAATCTCATTGTAGTGGGAACCAACGACACAGATATCGCACATGTGGTCGATGCTGTGCGGAAGGCAGGTGGAGGCATGGCCATCGGTTCGGCAGGCGATACCACGGAATTGCTTCCTTTGCCCATTGCCGGACTCATGTCCGATGCGCCTGTTGAAAAAGTGGTGGAACATCTTGAAACCCTGAAGGCGAGAGCCCGCTCCTGGGGATCTCCTCTTCATAACCCGTTCATGGCTCTTTCGTTTCTCGCCCTTCCCGTCATCCCTGAGCTGAAGCTGACAGATTTGGGGCTGGTGGATGTTTCCGCTTTTGATTTTGTTCCTCTTTTCCAGTCAAAATAAGCCCCCATCAAAAGACCTTCCTTCCCCCTTTGGGGAGAGAAGATCGAGGTGGGGGGCTTGAATGGTTACAAAACAGCCCCCATGCACGTGGCGGGGGGCTGAGGCATGAGGCCCCTGTATTCCGATTCTTACCCCCATCCCTTGCAAAGAGTCATGGCAATACGCGATTTGCCGAGGCTCTCAGCGCTGAAAACGCACACAGGATGCTCGACCGGCCACGGCCTCATATCCTTCGGGAAAAAAGGCTGCAGATTGTTTCTCATGAGCGACGCTTGAGAACAAACATTACCCGTCATCAAAAACTTTGGAGGGAACCATGACCAGCGTTTCGTGCAGTTCTGTTGATGATGTTGTCAACTTTGCCATCAATAAGGAAGAGAAGGCCATGGAGTTTTATCAGAAGTGCGCCGACCGCGCCAAAAATCCGGGCATCAAGAAATTCTTCCTGGAAATGGTGACTGAGGAAAAACGGCATAGGGACATGCTCAAGGATCTCGATGTTCTTGGAATTTCGGACGTGAAACTGCCCCAGGTGGAAGATCTGCAAATCGGCGATTACTTGATCGATGTCGAGTTCTATGACGACATCACCTATCAGGAGGCACTGACTCTTGCCATGAAAAAGGAAGAAAAGGCCCACGCTTTCTATTCAGGCTGGAAAAACAAGTGCATGCATGAAAAGACATCCAAACTGTTTGAACTTTTGGCCATGGAAGAACTGAAGCACAAACGCACCATCGAAACCATGTACGACGAGGAAATCCTCGCCTGGGATTGAGGGACTGTCTGCCCCCCTGCCCCTTCAAGGGGGGAATCGAATCAGATGCGGCTCCCAGACAGAGGAATTTTCAGACAACCCATTGTCAGATTTCATCTGAACCACAGAGACACGGAGAACACGGAGATTTCATTTAAAAGTCCTTCTCTGTGCCCTTCGTGCCTCCGTGGTAAATATGACGATACCACACACTAAGAGCCCACCCGGAAACATCCTTCACTCCTTTGCCCCCCTTCACATTCCGTCCTTTTCTCTCCCTCTGACAACCGAAGTCACAAAAGGCGCTTTTCCTTCATTCCTGCGCAGGAGCACATAGAATGCTCCGGCACCGCCGTCATAGGTTCGCGCCGAAGCAAAAGCCAGAATGAAGCGCTTCAAAGGGGCGCGTGTAAGCCAGGTCACCAGCTCTTTTTTCAGAACCGGTTGTTTGTCCTTTGAATTGAGGCCGCGCCCGGAGACGATGAGAATACAACGGCACTTTTGAGCAAAACTCTCCTGCACGAACTGAATGACGATCTCACGAGCCTGATTCCGGTTGCAGCCATGAAGATCCACGTAGTCCTGGTAGCTGAATTCCCCCTTACGCAGCTTCTTGAGAACCTTCGGAGAAAGCCCCACAATCGCCCCATCCACATATTCGTCGGAGTATGAGAGCTCGAATTCCACCTCGCCCGACACCAGATGCATCAAATGCATGTAGACTTCCCGTTCTTCTTCCGCCAGAAAACGCGGAATTCGCTTTGCAGGGGATGGAGGTGCGACCCGCTCTCTGTGCACTTTTTCCAAAGGCGTTACATCCTTCATGGCCTCCGCGAAGAGCTGCTCGTCATTCATGGACTGTTTTGGGGCTGACGTTGAGACGCAAACGTCATCAGGCAGGGAAGCACTGCGAACTGCACGCGAAATTTGTGCAAGGTGTTGATCTAAGCCCTCAAAGGGGGTATAGAATCCCTGGGCGGAAGATTTCGCATGAGAAGAGCGATGGATGGTTTGTCTGATGTTTTTTTTCCTGGTACCCATCATATTGCCTCGTTTGTGTCTCATTTCATAGCATAGGAAAATGTAACGGGAACCCCCTTGATGAACCCAGTGATTGTGATTGAAAAACCATCAGAACTCGATGCTCTTGTCGAAAAGTTGGCTGCCACTCGATACATTGCCATCGATACGGAATCCAACAGCTTTTACGCATACTTCGAACGGATCTGCCTCCTTCAGCTCTCGACGGAACAGGAAGATTATATCCTGGACCCCCTGGAACTGGAAGACCTGCAGCCTCTGGCCAAAATCTTCATGGACCCCGGCATCGAAAAGATCTTCCATGCTGCGGTAAACGATGTTTTGGGACTGAAACGGGACTACCGGTTCAGCATCAACAACGTCTTTGACACGGCCATCGCAGCCAAACTTCTGGGATACAAACAATTGGGCCTGGCAAAGCTCCTTCAGGAACACTTCGGAGTGGTGCTCAACAAAAAGTGGCAGCGCCACAACTGGGGGAAGCGCCCACTGGAACCCGAACAGTTGGATTATGCCCGCATGGATACTCATTATCTCATCACCCTGCGGCACATCCTGGCTGAAAATCTCAAGGCACGGGAACTCTGGGAGGCAGCACGGGAATCCTGTGTCAAAATCACGGAACAGGCAGTTCAGGAGAAGACGTTTCGGCCCGAAAGCTTCATTCAGATCAGCGGCGCCAGGAATCTGGACCCTACGGGGAAGCGCATTCTGAAAGCCCTTTACCTCTACAGGGAACATGAAGCGCAACGGCGGAATCGAGCTCCGTTTCGAGTCCTTTCCAATGACACCCTTTTGAGACTGGCTCACCAGCGGCCCAAGAACGTGAGCGATTTTTCCAAGATCAAAGGAATACCGAGGAACTACCACAACGGGCGTGGGGCTCAAAACCTCCTGGAATTGATCCGGAAAATTGAGGGACATGCCTCTCGCTGAGAAGGATCCCGCAAAGGTTATCATCTGAGGCACCGCTGTGATCATTGATGCATCCTGCCGTTTTCTCCGATGGCGAAATATTTTTCGTGAACGCTCTCCCTTCCGGAATTCCCCTCTCGCCGGAGACCCAAAATGACAGCGAAGAAAAAGCACGAAACAGAAAAAGACCCTGGAGCCCATTCCCGAAAGTGCCTATGCAAACTTCACTTATTCTTGAATGCCTTGGGCATTCAAGAATCCATAAAAACCGGACACCATCTATTTCAAGCAGAAATTCAAAGAGTCGGCCGGCGCTTTGAAAATATATGCAGAAAATGAACGATGAAAGAGGAGAAATAATGAATTCGCACATTGTGATCAAGGATTGCTACAAAACCTACCGCCATGATCAGGACAAAGCGCGCACTCCGGAAGAAACGGTGGCAAGGGTCAAAGAAAGATTGGAAAAGCTCAAGATCAACATCCTCTCCGAGACCCGGCGCATCGACACCGGGCGTTTGGACATTCCCGTCTACATCAGTTTGTGCGGTGACGACGCCACGCGGCTCACGGGCACCAAGAAACAGATGGGAAAGGGAGCCACGCCCATCCAGTCGGAAGCCAGCGCCGTCATGGAACTCATGGAAAGATTCAGTTTCTTCTCTTTCATTCGCCGGTCTTCGTTTCCCCTGCTGCCCTATGGAGAGGTCGCATCCGAAGCGGTTTCCCCCGAAATGCTCAAGCAATCCGTTTACGATGATTCCACTCCCCTGGACCTCTGCCGGGAATTCCTGCAGGATGTTCCCCTGCGCTGGACCAGAGCCACCAACCTGACCCGCGGAGAAGACCAATGGGTGCCCATCGACTGGTTTTATCTCATCAATGAATACAACGGTCCCGCGGCAGGCAACACCATCGAGGAAGCCATTCTGCAGAGCCTCTGCGAAGTGGTGGAACGGCATGTGGGCTCCATCATCAGCTATGAAAAGCGCTCGACCCCCCTCATCGATCCGGCATCCCTCAAGGATCCAGCGGCAGTGGAACTGGTGGAAAAATTCCGCAGGCAGGGCATCGAACTCTATATGAGGGATTTTTCCCTGGATACGGGAATCCCCACGGTGGGAGCGCTGGCCTACGATCCTTCCACCTTTCCCCAATTGAGTGAAATCATTTTCACTGCGGGAACCACATCCAATCCGGAAAAATCCCTTTCAAGGGCTCTAACGGAGATCGCCCAGCTTGCGGGAGATTTTGAAAGCCGCACCTCCTACCGGCCGACTCTCCCCAAGTACACCAGCCTGGAAGAGGCCGGCTACCTCATGGAAAACCATAGAACCGTTTCCATTGGAGATCTTCCCAACCTGGACCACGACAATTTGAAGGTGGAAATCGAACGCTGCGTAAACGCTCTCAGGCGGATCGGCCTGGAAGTTCTGGTGATCGACGTGACGCACCCGGAACTCGGTGTACCGGCGGTTTACACCATTGTACCGGGAGCGCACTTCCTGGACCGCACCCGCGACACGGATTTTGCCCAGCATGCCGCGCGCACCCTGCTCCAAAGCGTTCCCATCGAACAGATCATGCCCCACATGGAACGACTCCTCCATCTTTTCGGGCCGCGCTACGATCTCACCTTCTTTCTGGCGCACAGTCTGGAACTGGAAGGCCGGCCGAAAACCGCACTCTCTCTCTTCCTTCAGGCCCTGGATCAAAACCCCGATCCCAGGGAAATCGCGAGCATTTATGTACACATCGCTTCCTGCCGAAAAGATTTGGCGCAATACGAAGAAGCCCTGGAAGCCCTGGCGCAGGCCGAACAATTCAACGACGAACTGAAGGAAATTTACAACCTGCGCGGCTTTTGCTACTATCAGCTCAAGAGACACCGGGACGCCATCTCGGCCTTTGAAAAAGCCATCGAACTGGACCCCGGCTCGGCCATCGACTATGCCAACATCGGCTCCAACCTGCGGGAACTTGGGTTCAAGCAGGAAGCCATTCGTCTCTACCGCATGGCCCTTGAACTCGACCCAGACATCGAATTTGCGCGCGACAACATTGCAAGGCTCGAAGAGGCGATGGAAAAGGATTCAACGGCTGCCTGATGAGTTATAAGCAACCGCATTGTCCTCCCTGGCTTTAGCTGCCGGTTGCCCCGAAAGTTCTCGGCCCGCGTGCTATGGCATGACTCATAAGGGAAAAACATGGGAATACAGGGACCAATATCGTTGGCAAGTGACCAGGATTCGCTGATCGAAGTGACTGAATTGACCAAGAAATTCAACGAGGTCACAGCCGTTGACGCGATTTCCTTCAGTGTGCGTCAGGGTGAGCTTTTCGGCTTTCTCGGCCCCAATGGCGCGGGCAAAACAACTACCATCAATATACTCACAGGGCTTGCCAGGCCGAATTCGGGAAAAATCAAAATCGCCGGTATGGAATGTGAAAAAAACCCAAAAGCGGCTCAGCATCTGATTGGGATTGTTCCCGATGAAAGCAACCTTTATCCCGAGTTGTCCGGATTTGACAACCTCTGTTTTTGCGCTTCCCTCTACGGCATGCGGAAGAAGGAGCGCCAGGCGCGCGCAAGAGAACTACTGGACGCATTTGGTTTAAAAGAAGCGGCGAATCGGAAATTCGCCGGTTATTCCAAAGGCATGAAACGCAAACTGACGATTGCCGCAGGAATCATTCACCATCCACAAATCCTGTTTCTGGATGAACCCACCACCGGCATCGATGTGGCCAGCGCCCGGCAGATCAGGCAGCTCATTGCCGAACTTCACCGCGCCGGGACAACGATCTTTCTCACCACACATTACCTCGAAGAGGCTGAACGCCTCTGTGAGCGTATCGCCTTCATCGTGAAAGGGCGGGTGGTGCGAACAGACACCGTTGCCAATCTTTTGCAGCCAATACAGGAAAGGAAAGCGATGCTGATTTCTGTCTCGAATAGTGCCGACGATCTATGCGACAAGCTGGCTTCCGCCTTTCCTCATTTCGAGTTCCAAGCCGTTTCCACCGGCCAGGTTCGCATCGAGTCGGCAGAGGCAATAAGCATTGGCCCCTTCGTACGGTTCATTGAGAACCAGGGCGCCGAAGTCATGGAGGCCCGCCGGCTGATACCGTCACTGGAGGAAGTCTTTGTTCGGGTTACCGGTATCGAGCTGGATGCCATGAAAAAAGAAAAGGAAAGGGCTGGAGGCGGTCAATGAAACGGTGGATTGCTTTTTGGAATATTATGCTCAAGGATATGCATGCCTATTATCTCAAGCCGCCCAACATCAGTTGGGGCCTGATGTTTCCTGTGGCCTGGACGGGTATGTTCTTCATCAAGTCGGGCAGCGGCCTGGAAAGCATTCTTACACTGCTTCCAGGCGTGATTGCGATTTCTGTCCTTTTCGGCACCACTTCTATGTTGGCAGTGACGGTAACATTCGAGAAAAAGAACCGCTCGTTTGAACGCTTGCTGCTCGCCCCCATTCCATTGGAGCTTCTCATGCTGGCCAAGACGAGCGGGGCGATCCTCTTTGGTGTGGCGAATGCTTCTGTCCCCATCCTTCTGGCCCTGTTCCTGAGCGATCTTTCCCAGGTTGCCTGGATCGCTGTATTGCCCGCCATTATATTGATCGCAATCGCATCGACTTTCCTGGGCCTTTTTATCGCGGTTTCAGTCAGTGAAGTTTTTGAAGCTCAGACTTTCTCCAACTTTTTCCGTTTTCCAATGATTTTTCTTTGCGGCCTGTTTTTCCCGATCCATTCTCTTCCAACGTTTTTGCGCCCGTTGTCCTACCTGTTCCCTCTCACTTATGGTGCCGACATTCTCCATGGTACAATTCGGGGGAAAAATATCATGCCACTCGGCCTGGACTTTTCGATCATCACTGTTTTTTGTATCGTCCTGTTTTACGCCAGTCTGAGGAACATACATAGAAAATGGATTGCTTGAATACCAGTCAAACGTCCCTCTTCTATTGGATGAAGGGCGTTTTGAAGAATTGCTCGAATTGAACGAAGATGAGAAGATGAAAAGTTTCCCCTTTTTCCCAACCCGGTCATGTGAAGCTGCTTCTCGGGGCCGGGTCGGGCAGGAATTTTTGGCACCATGTCGTGCATATTAAGAGCCGTCATAACGCATTTCTACTCTTCCCATGAAATGCATCCCACAGGGCAAGTGTCAATGGCCTCCTCAATGCACGCTTCGTTGCCCCCTTCCGGCAGAATCACATGAGCTTTTTCCGACGCTTCATCCATCTGAAAAACTTCAGGACAAAGCTCTACGCAACTCTCACAAGCAATACAACATTCCTGATCCAAAACGACCTTTCGAGCCATTTTCTCACTCCTTTCCATTTTTTGCATCACGGTTCCGTCCCGGCCCCCCATTACCCCCGAGCGGAACCGTTGCGAACCTTTGACGAGACTCACCGACATACTCCAGGCTTTCATCCATCAGATAGGGGGAGCGATGGTGACCAGAAGCCTGAGATCCGTTTTGGCTCGAAGCCCATGGGGTTCACTGATTTCACTGACAACCACATCCCCGGGCTTTGCAGGGAATGAAGCTCCGTCTTTCCCCAGAAATTCCCCCTCTCCCTCCAGGATCACAAGGCTCACCTCCCCTTCAATGTCATGAGAATGGACGGGAAGTTCCTGCCCTGCCTTGAAGTTAAAATTGAGAATCTTGAAATAAGGGGAATCCTGGACCAGCAGTCTCTTGAAGCCTTTTTCATCAAACCCGCCTGCCTCATACAAGTTGACTTTTTTCATCCCATCTCCTTTTCGGTTTCATCTCGGTTGATTGAGAATGATATCTTCTCAGTGTGAAAGGCTGATACTCTCATCATTCTTTGCGTTTAAGATAATGTTTAGCAGCACCGATCAAAAGAGGGATTGACTTAAGTCAACAGAATGAAAGATTTTTATTCCAAGGCAAAACGCATGCGAAGCCTTCTGGAAAGATCTTGAGTCAATTTGAAGGCATTCTCTACAGTAACGACACCGTCCGGATTCACCAGGCAGCAGGTTGCAGGAGACAGCATGCTGCGTGATAGAAGGTATTCCCGATCGATCCCTTGCCGATCCAGCCGGTCCCAGAGATCCAGCAGCCTCTTTTCCAGGGAATCCAGTTCCTCTTTTTCAAAGAACTGAAAGTTTGTCGGAGTGATTCCCCAGATGAGGATGCCTCCACGCTCCAGGTATTTTCTTATGGAACCGGCATAGGAAACAAAAATCTCCCCGTTCGTGTACATGTCCAAAGAGAGCACATCCAGGTCCAGCCCCAGCAGGAAGTCCCAATCGGGATTCCCGCACAAATGCACTCCTCGCGGCCTTTCAATGAGGGAGAAAAAATATTCCATGTCCTTTCCGGCCAGCGTATTGTTGTACCCCGACATGCCGCTGAATACGAACTGGAGCCCGGGTTCATCCACGAACATGAAGGCATTGGGATGCAACCCTTTCAGACGCTTCAATTGCGCATTCACGCGCCGGGCCATGAACTCCAGCATGAAAGGGCGCACCGTTTCATCGAAGAGGATGGGACGGTCATCCTGGTCCCTCACGTTGAAACCGAAACTGATGGGACCTTCCAACTGGCCTCGAATGGCTCTCCGGTCGCTGAAGTCCATCTGCAGGAACCTGTGGTAAACCACCGAGTAGGTTTCACTGATATCGAAATATGCAAGCTCCTCAAAATGGGCCAGCGCATCTTCTAACTCCCTCACGAACTTATCCATGGAAAAGCGCAGGGTTCGATTTTCCATATCCAGAACGATTCCGGGGAAATGTTCCGAAGCCTGGACATACATGTCTTCATAATAATTGTAGAGCGGCAACTGAGGCCAGAAAGGAATATCCAGGGAAAGAGCGGCCTTCAGCGCGGCATCCACATCCCTGTGGGGCATGACCGCCATGGCGGTCGTCAAAAGGTTACCCGGTATTGGCATGAGGTCTCTCCTATCAAGTTGGCCTTGGGGAAGGGGCCGCGTCGGTGACGCAGGCATTCGTCATGATTTGATAAAATCGCTTTACAGAGTTGCCGGTATACTGGACGGGCCAGGAGATGGATTTGAACCCCTTCAGAAAGGAAACTCTACCGGTTCGCGGCCCACATGTACCGGTAGGCCAGAGCTGTTGCCAGTACCGCCGGGACAACACCCAGGACAATGAATACCACGTCTCCGGGCATACGCATCCATTCGACCAGACGAACCAGATGTTCACTGGTATAGTCGAGTCCCCGTGCATGCCAGTAGCCATTGGTCAGAACATCCCAAAACTGCATCACACCACCGGGAAAAAGGCTCAGGAGCACCATGAGCAGCAGACCGATGTTCAATCCCCAGAAGGATATGCGAATGAATTTTTCAGGGCGGACCCATTGCTCGTCCGTAAGCACCTGCCGGAGTGATAGCACCAAGAGCGCCATGGCCAGCATTCCGAAAGCCCCCATGAAGGCCGCATGGCCATGGTTCGGCGTCAGCATGGTTCCGACTTCAAAGTAACTCACCACGGGAAGGTTGATGAGAAAGCCGAAAACCGCAGCTCCCAGAAAATTCCAGAAGCCCACGGCCATCAGGAAATAGAATGTCCATTTGTGAGGGATCACGATGCCTTTACCGCAGACCTCGCATTGCGTGCCCGTCAACTTGACAAAATCCCAGGCATCCAGCGTGAGAAGAGTGAGGGGAACGACTTCCATGGCGGAAAAAGTTGCTGCAAGGGCCATGGTCACATTGGACTGTCCCGTCCAGTACCAGTGATGTGCCGTTCCCACAATGCCGCTTCCCAGAAAAAGTATGGCGTCCAAGTAAATGATGCGCACAGCCGTCTTGCGGGCTACCATGCCGAGCTGGTAGAAGATGACGGCAACCAGCACGGTCACGAAAAGTTCGAAAAAACCTTCCACCCAGAGGTGGATGATCCAGAATCTCCACATATCCACGACGGAAAAATTGGACTTGCTGCCAAAGAAGAATGCTGGCAGGTAAAAGAAGGGGATGGCTATGGCCCCAAGCATGAAGAGCGTTGCGATTTCACTGCGTTCCTCGTCTTTTCTCGCGGGAGCCACGGCGCGATAGAGCAGGAAGAGCCAAAAGAGAAGTCCGATAGTCAACAGGACCTGCCACCCGCGTCCCAGATCCAGGAATTCCCAGCCCTGATGCCCAAACAAGAACCAGAGTTTTCCGAGAATTTGGCGAATGCCGAACATCTCCCCCAAAAGACTACCGACCACCACGAGGACCAGGGCCCAGAACAGTGCATTGATGCCCGCCACTTGTCCGTTGGGGTCTTTGCCTCCCAAGGAAGGAGCGAGCAGCAGGCCCCCGGCGACGTATGCCGTTGCAATCCAGAAAATGGCCAACTGGAGATGCCAAGTACGCACGAGGTTACTGGGAAGAATCCAGGAGAGATCGATGCCGTAAAAGTTTCCGGGATCGGCGCGGAAGTGAGCCGTCGCAGCGCCCACCAGCACCTGCGCCAAAAAGAGCAAAGAGACGATGACGAAATATTTGATTGTGGCCTTCTGGCTTTCCGTAGCCACCCCGGGAAGCAGGTGTGGATGAATGTGCACTCCTTCCCCATGGCCTTTCCAGCCCAGATAATCGAACCGGCCGAAAATAAAGAGCACCAGGGCCGTCGCGCCAAGAAGAGTAATGATGCTGAGGGCGCTCCACAAAACGGCATCCCGTGTGAGAGTATTTCCAACCAGAGGGTCATATGGGAAGTTGTTGGTATAGGAATAGGACTTCCCCGGCCGGTCCGCCACGGAGGCCCAGGCTGCCCAGGCAAAAAAAGCCGTGAGCTTCCGGATTTCCTCTTTGTCTTCGATATACTTCATGGGAAGGCCTCCACTGACGGTAGGTCCCGAGAAGTAATCGGTCCATTTGCCGATCTGTTTCCGGTATGAAGCCACCTCTGGCTCCGAAAAAATCAGCGTTTTGGTCTTGGGATCATAGCGGTTGGTTTTCAGAAGATTTTTTACTTCCGCTCCGAGCGCTTCCTTTTCGGTATCTGAAAGGGAGGCCGCATCCCTTTTGAAAAGTTTTTGAGCCAGGCTGTCACGTGCATCAACACCCAGAGTGTGGAGATATTCCGCCGAGAAATCGGGCCCGAGATAGGCTCCATGCCCCCAAATGGTGCCATTTTCCATGAGGCCGTACTTTAGAAAGACCTCCTGCCCTTCTGAAATGTCCCTACCGGTGAAAACCATTTCGCCCGATGGCGATACGATTCCCTCGGGAATGGGTGGCGCATCCCGGTAAGCTGTTGCAGAAATGTAGATCAGGATGGACATGCCAATCACGATGGTCCAGAAAACGCCATGCCGCCACCGGGGTGAAAGGGTTTGAAATGAGCTTTTTTTCAATTCCATTTCGATCCTTCCTTTCTTTTATGTGAGCATGTATTGACAATGAGAGATTTGAATCAAAACCATCCCTACTCAGACAAACCGGCTTGCAAGGTCCTCTCTTAGGCTCCTCCTTTTCCAATCGTGTCGTTGAAATGGCAATCTATTGCTTTTTGTGGCGATTTTCAAAAAATCGTCCCCTCGGATCAAGGACGCATTGATAAGCATTTTGAGGATAAGAACCGTATTCGATCGAAGAGGAGGGGGAGATCATCTTACAACATGATGAATATATATACCACCGGCATGCACACGATTGCAAATGCCCTTGAACTCCATAGGAACCACAGAGACACGGAGGGCATAGAGAAAGACTCTCAAATGAAATCCTTGTGTTCTCCGTGTCTCTGTGGTCGATGTGACAATGTCGCATTGTATATCCCCCTCTACCTGAGAGGGACATAACGAAGCGTGCATGAAGGTTTTTTCTATAAAACGGGGAATCCTGGAAGGAATCAGTGAAAATGCCAGCCAGCCAGTCTGTAAAGTTCATAAAAATGATGGACCGGGCCATGCCCCTTGCCGAGGGGCAGCCCCTGGCGGATAGCTCCCGTTATGTAGGATTTGGCCTGGGCCACGGCTTCTTCCACTGCAAGCCCGCGAGCCAGTCCTGCAGCGATGGCGGAAGCAAATGTACAGCCCGTTCCATGAGTGTGAGGGGTATCGTAACGGACATTGGAGTATTCACGAAAGTTCGTCCCATCGAAAAGCAGGTCCATGGGAGTTCCGGCCAAATGCCCCCCCTTGATCAAGACATAGCGCGGACCGAAGGATTTGATGCGCTTTGCAGCCTCTTTCATATCCTCCCGGTTGGTGACCTCCGCACCGATCAGAACTCCCGCCTCGTGCAGATTGGGCGTCACCACCAAAGCCAGGGGAAAAAGCTCCCGCACCAATGTTTCGATGGCTTCCCGCCGCAAGAGGGCATCCCCGCTTTTGGCCACCATCACGGGGTCCACTACAAGGTTTGCGCCGATCTGCAATGCTTCGATATCTTTCGCCACCCTGGAAATAATGCCCGCATTGGACAACATTCCCGTTTTGACGGCATCCACTCCGATATCCGTCACGACCGCGTGAATCTGGGATGAAACAAAAGCCGGGTCCAATTCCACGACACCATGAACCCCCACGGTATTTTGAGCCGTGAGGGCCGTGATGGCGCTCATCCCAAAGACCCCGAGGGCCGAAAATGTCTTGAGGTCTGCTTGAATGCCGGCCCCTCCCCCCGAGTCGGAACCCGCTATGGTCAATGCACGAGGAATCTTTGTCATATTCAACTCTTCTTTCATCTGTTCATCCGAACTGAAATCTCTGGATATTCGGCAAGATCTGGAGGCTCATTTCCGCTCGACTGTCAACTGCACGGCAATTCCAACGCCGTCAACTCCCCGAAAAATGGTCCCATCCTCTTGAACCACCGGCATACAAGACGGTTTTGCCGTCAGCATGCCGCACCTGCACTCCCGACATCTCTTCGACGATCCGCCCTATGACATGAGAGGGTGTTCCCATTTCATCCGCCAACGTCCTTTGGATTTCCGGCACAGACGTTTCAGGTGCGGTGAACAAGAGCTCATAATCCTCACCGCCCGTCAAGGCCCACGTCGAAGCATCCTGCCCTGCTCTCTCCGCCACTTCCTTACATGCGGCGCTGATGGGCAAATTCTCAACCCAGATCTCCCCTCCCACCCGACTGGCCCCACAGATATGCTGAAGATCGCTCACGAGACCATCGCTCACATCGGCCATGGCATGTACACAACCGAGCCGTGCCAGCGCCTGCCCTTCTTTGAGGCGGGGTTGGGGCATGAGATGTTTTTCTATCACAGTCCGGCGGGCAGAATCCGAAATCGACCATTCGGGATGACCGATGAGTTCCAAACCGGCCCTGGAATCTCCCAAGGACCCGGTGACCAGGACCAAATCCCCAAGGCGGGCCCCTTTTCTCAAAATCATCCTTTCTGGAGCCACACTCCCCATCAGACAAAGATCGATCACAATTTCCGAATGAATTTTGCTAAGATTTCCACCGACTATGGATCCCCCGGCAAGCCGAATCTGCTCCCCCATTCCCTGGTACAGACCGTCGACAAAATCAACATCCGTATCGGGCGGGAGGGCGAGCGAGACCAGGGCCCACAGGGGAGTTCCTCCCATGGCTGCGATATCGCTCACATTGATGGCAACGACTTTCCGGCCCAACTGATAAGGTGTGGTGGTGGTTCGCAAGAAATGCACATTCTCGACCTGAACATCACAGGTAGCCAAAAAGTAGTCAGGCCCGGAGCCTCGAAGCACCGCCACATCATCGCCTATCCCCACGACCACATCGGGGGGCGGCTGGGGCAGGGAACCGGCGATGCGTCCGATCAAACCGAATTCCCCCAAGTCACGTACTCGCATCATTCAGACTCCGTTCTTCAGCTGATAAATTCTTGCTCTCGGCAGACGCTCGACCCTCGTTGAGGACTCGAGTATCCCCATAAAAAAATAATCATATCGCACTTGGAATCTTCATGGGAGAGATATCTACAAGAAAGTGGCATAAAATCGGATTCGGAAGGGACCTTTGAAGGGTGGCCGACGAAAAAACCAGAGCGATCGTTTGATCGCCCTGGTCATCATCGTGTCTCATCCCATCTTGAGCGAGTAGCTCTTGTCGATTTTCAAACCTTCTATATCGGTAGTCTTTTCGCCTCGAGAGGCCTTGATCTGGTCAATGCCGCGCTTGACCATGGCTCTCTTGGAAGCATACGCATAAGCGGTTTCTTCAGTGATCACACCCTTTTCATAAAGGCCCGTGATGCAGTCATCGAAATTCATCCACCCGAAAGGCTTTGCCTGCTGCATCATTTCGTAGAAGGTCTTCCCCTCCGACTCCCCCTGCACGACGGCTTCTTTGACCCGCAGATTGGTCCCCATTATTTCCAGGGCCGCCACACGCCCTCCACCAATTTTCGGCAGCAGCCTCTGGGAAACGACCCAGCGTAGAGTGTCCGCCAGTCGAATGCGGATGAGGCGCTCTTCTTCCAGTTCGAACATACCCACTATGCGGTTGATCGTTTGCCCCGCATCCACGGTATGCAGGGTGCTGAGAACCAGGTGGCCCGTTTCTGCGGCGCTCAATCCTATTTCCACCGTTTCCCTGTCCCGCATTTCCCCCACGAGAATCACTTTGGGCGCCTGGCGAAGCGCCGCCCGCAAGCCATTGGCAAAAGAATCGAAGTCTATTCCCAGTTCACGCTGATTGAAAGTAGCCTTCAGTTGGGGATGCACAAATTCTACAGGGTCCTCCAACGTGATGACATGGACGGCCTTTTTTTGATTGATTTCATTTAAAACCGCCGCGAGCGTCGTCGATTTACCGCTGCCAGTGGCACCGGTGATGAATATGATCCCGTATTTTTGGTCGGCCACTTCTTTGAACACGGGCGGCAGCTTCAGATCTTCAAGAGAGGGCACCTTGGTGGGCAACTGACGCATCACAATGGAGTATGTTCCACGCTGGGAAAAGATATTCACACGGAATCGCGCCCGTCCCTGCAGATGGTAAGAAAGGTCACAAGAACCGTGTTTCAAGAGATGTTGAACGCTGCGGCGGTCGCCTCCCGCAAGATTCAGTGCGAGCATTTCCGTATGGTAGGGGGTCAGCTTCTCAATGCCCAGGTTTCGGCAAACCACCTTGAGTTGACCATCCACTTCCGCCTGAAGCGGCTTTCCCACCGTGAAATTGATATCCGAGGCTTGAGGGTTCTCCTCCAAAATGCGACTGAGCAAATAGTCCAGTTCCGGTCGTCTCACTTGTTTTCCCTTCTAAACCTCATGATCCGGTAGAACACCAAGATTTCATTTGAAAGTCTTTCTCTGTGCCCTCTGTGTCTCCGTGGTTCAGATGAAATCCGACAATGTCAAGTTAGATCTCAGTAAAATCCAGAGGCGGCTCTGTGAGATAGGACTTGAATTTTTCCTTGTCCACACACTTCATGTATGCCTCATCCGGGCTGATCCTTCCCGCTTTGAGCTGAGCGGCAATGCCGTCGTCGAGGGTCTGCATTCCGTATTTTTTTCCCGTCTGCATGGCCGAAATGATCTGATGGGTTTTAGACTCACGAATCATGGCCCGCACGGCATGGGTGGCAATGAGAATTTCCAGCACGGCGCAGCGCCCCTTCACATCGGCCCGCTTGAAAAGCGCCTGGGATATGACCGCTCGAAGCCCATCGGCCAGGGTCGAACGCACCTGGGCCTGCTCGCCTGGGGGAAAGACCTCGATGATACGATCCACCGTCTTGGCGGCGCCGGTGGTATGGAGTGTCGAAAAAACGAGATGTCCCGTAGCCGCAGCTTCCATGGCCAGTCGTATCGTTTCCAGGTCCCGCATTTCACCGACGAGGATGATATCCGGATCTTCACGAAGGGCCGCACGGAGGGCCGCCGAAAAGGAACGGGTGTGAGTGTTCAATTCCCGATGATTGACCACGCAATTCTTGCTCGTGTGAACGAATTCGATGGGGTCTTCAACGGTGATGATATGATCCTTGCGCTTTCTGTTGGCTTCATCGATGATGGCGGCAAGAGTGGTCGATTTGCCGCTGCCGGTAGGACCCGTAACCAGAACCAATCCTCGGGGAAGCATGGAGAGGCGGCTCACTACGGGGGGAAGTCCCAATTGTTCCACGGAGAGAATCTCACTGGGAATTTCACGGAAAACCGCTCCAATTCCATTTTTCTGCATGAAATAATTGGCGCGGTAACGGGCCAGTCCCGTAATCTCATATGAAAAATCCAAATCACCCGTTTCTTCGAAAATCTTGATCTTGTCTTCCGGCGTGATCTCATAAAGCATGGCGCGCAGTTCATCATCGTCCAACACCTTGAACTTGACCCGCTCCAAGTCTCCCCTGATTCGCAATACGGGCTGCTGCCCCGAAACCAAATGCAGGTCCGAGGCCTTCTGTTCGTTCATCAATTTGAAAAACGCATCAATTCTCGCCATAGAGCCCCTTTCGGCTGAAAATCCGGTCTTCTACTTTAAAATTCCAGAGAGATCCAGTGCCTGTGCCGCTCATCCAACCGTTTCAGGCCTTCCCGTTGAGCCAATTTCAAAGCTTCTTCGAATTCTTCCGCAGTGATGGTCCTCCCTATGTCAGGCATACCCACGGCCTCTCCGCAAGGGTAATACTGGCTCATGATATTCACATAAGTGTCAATGGAAATCTCCCTGGCGATGAAATGCAGAACAGAGGCGGTGCCGGCAAGCCCCCCCGGCATGACGAGGTGACGGACCAACAGCCCTCTTTCAGCAATCCCACGGGAATCCAATTGAAGATCCCCCACCTGACGATGCATTTCCCGCAAGGCTTCCCTGGCTCGATGCGGGTAGTCAGGGGCGTTGCTCAGTCTTTTGGAGACCTCCGGATCCCAAAATTTGAAATCCGGCATGTAAATATCCACTATGCCGTCCAGGAGTTTCAAAGCGGAGACACGATCGTATCCCCCGGTGTTGTAGACCAGAGGGATGCGAAGACCTCTTTCGATAGCAGGGGGCAGAGCTTCAAGGATCTGAGGAATCACATGTGAAGGAGTCACAATGTTGATGTTGTGACATCCTCCTTCCTGAAGGGAAACCATCATATCAGCCAGTTCATCCGGTTTCACGGGACGCCCCTCGCCCCCATGGCTGATTTCGTAATTCTGGCAAAACACACAACCCAGGTTGCAGTAGGAAATAAAAATAGTCCCGGACCCTCTTCTTCCTACCAGCGGTTTTTCTTCTCCAAAGTGGGGTCCGTAACTTGCCACAATGGCATACCGCCCTGTTCGGCAATAGCCTGTTTCACCCTTCATACGGTTAACACGGCAGAGCCGTGGACATAGAGTGCACTTGGTCATCCACTGAAGGCTTCGGTGAATGCTCTCGCTCAAACGCCCGTTCCGGTAAGCTTCCAGGTATGCGGCCGGCATGATCTCTTCCTTTTTATGCTGACAATGGGCTCAAAATGGAAAACCACATTCGGCAGGCTTGAAATTCTTTTGTCTTCTAACCAGCCTCCTTGGAGAGAATGACCACATCGATCTTCCCTTCCAGCTTCTTTTTGAACCGAACCGCATCCTCTTCTGAACCCACGATGGCACCATAATGCATGGGAATGGCCAATTGGGGGCGGATCGCCAGGGCGGCTTGAACCGCTTCATCCGCTGTCATCACGTAAGTTCCGGAAACGGGCAGAAAAGCCACATCCACCTGCAAGTCTTTCATTTCCGGAATAAAATCCGTATCCCCCGCATGATAGTAACGAATCCCATCCAGAGAGATCACAAAGGAGAGCATCCCCGCTTTCTTGGGGTGAAAGTTCTTGTTGATGTTGTATGCCGCTCCCACTTCAATATCCGCACCCGCCACACTTAATCGGTCACCTGGGGTGACAACTTTAATGTCGCCCGTGAGTTTTCCGGCTGATGCTGCATTCGTAACGATGACTGTGTCCGCCTTTTGAATCCGGGCGAGATCTTCAGGGGAACAATGATCGAAATGTTCATGGCTTATGAGAACCAGATCCGCAGGAACCGCCTGTGAGATCTGAAAAGGATCGAAATAGACCGTGATGCTGCCATCCAGACGGATGGTATCATGCCCCAACCAATGGATCTTTCTTATGATTTCATCTCTTTTCATGAAATTCTCCCTTTTTGAATGCACGCTCTTTGAATCAACATCGTCTACTCCTTGCTCGTCTCGAATCCCGGCAAGCCCCAAGTTTTGGAACGATCCCAATGAAGCGAGACCCGACCCATTGTATCGAAAAAATAGGGCTCAAGCCGAAACTGTCGAACAAGCAACAAACAGGCCTGAACATCTTTTTATGTACTCCCTATTGCCGTTCCGTTTTCCTTTGAGTTAATCTGTTTTCATGAGCAGGTAAGAAGAAAAAATGGTCGAGGCTTCCCCGCCATGACCCGCTATATCCCGCACGATTGAGAAAATGTATACCTACATTTTTTAATACGATAATGACAAAAATGGTGGAGTCGACCCAAATGAAGGACCAAGGCAGGTGATACAACGTTTTTTAAACGCTCTACTGAATCAGAAGTGGCGGGATTTCAAGGTGACACACCATGCCGTCCTTCCCGCACAGGAAGCACGTTACGGCAAGCCGGAATTCCCGCTTCCACCCATTCTGGAAGAAACCCTTCTACAATCGGGCATGACTCGACTTTATTGCCATCAAACCCAGGCGTTGGATCACATCCGATCAGGACAGAATGTAGTTGTAGCGACTCCCACCTCCAGCGGAAAGTCCCTCATCTACAACCTTGCCGTTTCAGAAGCGCTTCTTCAGAACCCTGTACAGCGAGCCCTTTATCTTTTCCCCATCAAGGCTCTGAGCCGCGACCAGCAGGAGACCCTGGACACCTTCCTCGGCACATTGAACGCGAAGACGGGCAAAAGCGCTTTTCAGGCCGCCATCTATGATGGAGACACCAACGCTTACCGCAGGGGAAAAATAAGGCAAAATCCGCCCCACATCCTGCTGACCAACCCGGACATGCTGCATTACGCTCTCCTCCCCTTCCACGGCAAATGGGAAACTTACTGGAAACATCTGCGTTTCGTGGTCATCGATGAAATGCACACCTACCGGGGGGTTTTCGGGAGCCATGTCGCTCAAATACTTCGTCGCCTCCAGAGGGTCTGCCGTTATTATGGAAGCACCCCCCAGTTCATTCTCCTCTCCGCCACCATCGCCAATCCCAAAGAACTGGCGGAACAGCTTCTGGGACATGCTCGGAATTCCATTACGGTCATCCATGATCACGGGGCCCCTCAGGCAAAACGGCATTTTGTTTTCATGGAGACAGAGGAAGGAGCGGCGGGACACGCTTCGGGCATGGCGGCCCGCCTGATCGCACGCGCAGCGGAAGCGGGACTCAAAACGATTGCGTTCACCCAGTCACGGAGGCTCACGGAACTGGTTCACATGAGTGTGCTCCGTTTGGCCCCGCAACTGGCTCGAAAAGTAAGCTCCTACCGGGCGGGTTTTCTGCCCGAGGAGCGCCGGTCCATCGAGCAAAAACTGGCCGGCGGAGATCTGTCGGCGGTCATTTCAACCAGTGCCCTGGAACTGGGCATCGATATCGGTGGGCTCGATCTCTGCGTTCTTGTGGGCTATCCGGGTACGGTCATGACGACCTGGCAGCGGGGAGGCCGGGTGGGGCGCAGCGGCCGGGAATCGGCCATCATTTTATTGCCTCAACCGGATGCCCTGGATCAATACATCGCTCAGCACCCGCAAGAATTTCTCAAGAGCCACTATGAAATCGCCGTCGTAGACCCTTCAAACGAGGAAATTCTCAAGGCCCACCTCCCCTGCGCCGCAGCCGAACTGCCCCTTGAGGAAGAGGAAGTCCACCAGCAAAACAGTTCCTTTCAAAAAGTGGTGGAGGCACTCACGAAGAGCGGAAGACTGCTGCAGACCGGAGAGGGAACCCAGTGGCTGGCGTCTTCTCTGCGGCCCCACCGGAACGTGGATATCCGTTCGGTGGGTGAATCCTTCGCGATCTTCACCACCACTCACGAGGATCAAAAACGTCCCCTAGGGAAAAGTGAAGGACTTCGGGCTCTCAAGGAATGTCACCCTGGAGCGATTTATCTTCACCGGGGCGAAACCTACCACGTGGAAAGCCTGGACCTGGCAAACCACGTCATCCATGTAACCCCCAGCGGCGCACCCTACTTCACGCGGGTCAAGAGCGAAAAGGAGACAGAAATCCTTGAAGTGCTCGCATCCAAGCCCGTAGGCAATTTCGTCATACGCCTCGGAAGGCTGCGGGTCACGGAACACATCCTCGCTTATGAAAAAAGGCGCCTTTTCACTCAGGAGCTCCTGGGAACGAACCCTCTGGAACTCCCTCCCCAGACTTTTGAAACCATCGGTTTCTGGATAGAAATCGAATCGGTTCTGGCCAAACATCTTCAGGCCGACGGCCTGCACTTCATGGGGGGTATTCACGCCGTCGAACACGCCGCTATCAGCATGTTCCCACTTTTTGCCCTTTGCGATCGAAACGATATCGGCGGCATCTCGTGCCCACAACATCCCCAGGTCGGAAAAGGCGCGATCTTTATCTACGACGGGTATCCCGGTGGAATCGGCCTGGCTGCAAAGGGCTATGAAATCATTTTGCCTCTTCTTGAAAAGACCAAAGAACTCATCGCGTCCTGCTCCTGTCCGGAAGGCTGTCCTGCCTGCATCCATTCCCCCAAATGCGGATCGGGCAACAAACCCCTCGACAAACGGGCGGCACTGGCCGTTCTCAAGTTTCTTCTCGGCGAATGGAATCCGTTGCAGACCTCTCCCACGTCAGCGGAAGAACCGGATGAACCCCTCTTTCATGCTCCGCTGGCAAGATCTCTGGCCCCGAAACGGCGAATCGGTTTCTTTGACCTGGAAACTCAGCGCCTCGCCAATGAGGTGGGGGGATGGCAGAACAAGCACTTGATGAGGGTATCCGTAGCGGTTCTCTATGAAACGGGTTCGGACGGCTTTCATGTTTACAGGGAAGAAGACGTGATGTCACTGGTCCAGGATCTTCAGAAATTGGACCTGGTGGTGGGATTCAATGTGGAACGGTTTGATTATGAAGTCCTCAGAGCCTATACCCCCTTTGACTTCCGCAAACTTCCCACTTTTGACCTTCTGAAAGAGATTTATCGGGAACTGGGCTTTCGCCTCAGTTTGGATCACCTCGCCGAAAAAACCCTGGGAGCAAACAAGACTGCAGACGGCATTCAGGCAGTGAACTGGTTTCGGCAGGGGCAATGGGAACCCTTGATCCATTACTGCAAATCGGATGTCATTCTGACAAGAGATCTTTTCCGGCATGCTCTGGAAAAAGGCTATCTGCTCTACAGCAATCGAAACAGCCAGCTCCTGAGAATCCAGACTCCCTGGGACCTGGAGCAAATCATTCAGGAAAGCAACGGACACAGGTCCATGCCTGTACAATCCGCAGAGATACAACCTTTGGATTTGTCTGATGTCCAAAATCGCCCGTCATAGCTCAGGAGGTAGTGAGCACATGGATCCCACCGGATCGAAACAGAAATCGCTCTTTGATCCCAGCCATTCCAAGGGGGCACGCCGGGGGCCTGTAATTTTTCCAAAACTGACAGGCACGGAAAGATCCTGGTTTGCCCTCTATGTGCAGGTCAACCACGAAAAAGAAGTCGCAAAACGTCTGGAACAAAAATCGGTCGAATCTTTTCTACCCTTGCTGGAAACATGGAGCAAGAGGCAGGACCGGCGAAAAAAGATCCATACCCCCCTTTTTCCCGGCTACGTGTTTGTACATACGCTTCTGGATAATTATACCAACGTGCACATCCTGAAGACTCCCGGTGCTCTGAATATTCTCGGAAATTCCGATGGCCCCCTTCCCATCCCCGGCTATCAGATCGAAAATCTCCGGACGATGCTTGCGTCCAAAGAACCTTTGGACTTGCATCCTTACCTGAAAGAGGGAGACTGGGTTCGCGTGACTCGCGGGCATTTGACCGGATGCATCGGTCTCCTCCTTCGGCAGAACCCCAAGAAGGGAAGACTGGTGGTGAGTATAGATCTCATTCAAAAATCCGTCAGTGTTGAACTGGATATGGAGGACGTGGAGCCCATCCCAACTCCATCGGAAGGAACTGTCCACCCGTGAGGCTGAGAAATCCGCTTGATCCCTTCCCCTAAAAATGTTCTTTCGTGCCGGTTCATACCCGTTGAAAAAGATGAACCGTTACCTCACTACCCGGGTCCAATCCTTCCACATGGGCGGGGATAATGACATAGCCGTCTGACCGTGCGAGTGTGCTGATCATGGCGGACTTCCCGAAGACAGGAGTTGCGTGAATCTCTCCCTCCACCCTGGAGACGATCACTGGAACATAATCGGTTCGTCCATGTACCGAAGGCAGCCGGCGGTTCAAAACTGCACGGCATGTATTCCCATACTCCGCTCCGGGTTCAAGCGCGCTTTCCGCTCCTTGAAGGATCATGAGCGAAGGCAGGACAAAAGCCCTGCAGATCATCATGGCGGATACGGGCTGCCCGGGAAGCCCCCAGAAAAGTTTTTTCCCGATGCGTGCCAGAATGGTAGGCTTTCCCGGCCTTACTGCCACTCCATGCACCAGCAGCTCCGCTTCGGGGAAAAAATCCAGCACCCTGAGGGTAAAATCCCGCACTCCAACGGAGCTCCCACCGGACAAAACAACCACATCGTGGGTGTCCAGAGCTTTACGGCAGGCGGAGATAAGGGCATCCAGATCATCTTCCACCAAACTCTTGAATCCAACTTCGGCTCCTGCTTCCTGCACCTGCGCCGTTAAAGTAAATGTATTGATATCTCTTATTTTCCCCGCAGGCACAACCTCCGTTGAAACAGGTACAATCTCATCCCCCGTGGAAAGGATGGCCACCTTGGGACGGCGTCTCACAGAAACCGCCTGCATCCCTAAAGCGGCAAGAACGCCAATATCCTGGGGTCTCAGGTGCCAGCCCGCTCCGAACAGTTCTTCTCCCAGCCCGATGTCTTCCCCTTCTTTGAGCACATTGTCGCCCGGGGCCACGGGCTTTATGACCTCGATGGTCTTCTCATCCATGGGAATCGTATATTCCACCATGACCACCGAGTCTGCACCCGACGGCAGCATGCCCCCAGTGGGAATGGCAATGGCTTTTCCTTTTTCCGTGGTGGCTGAAACGGGTTTGCCCATGGACACTTCGTCTGTTATTTCGAGTAATGCAGGCAGGGATTCGGAGGCCCCAAATGTATCTCGAGCGCGAACGGCGTACCCGTCCATCGTTGCACGGGCAAAATGGGGTACGGGTTCTGGAGCGGAGACGGGAGTGGCCAGGATGCGGCCACAAGCCTGCTCCAACCGGACTGTCTCGGCTTCGAGAAAATCCAATGTTTTCAGTATGTCGAGAACTTCTTCCGCAGTTTTTACCTTGAGAAATTGAGACATTTTTTCCTCTGGCAGTGAGTTCTGAACAAGTCGATCATAAATCCATCGTCCGCGATCTGATTCCCCAAAACCTTTACATTACCAGGAAAGGGAAAACCAGATGCAAAGTTTCCACAGAGAGAATTCTCATGGAAAGGATTCTGCCAAAGGCGGGAGCAACACATTGACCGTAAATATCCCTTTATGAGAAGATGAATACAGTCCGCAATTCAATGATCACAGAATGGCGGCATCCAGCCTTTGAACATGTTTTCCATCAAAGTCCATGGAATGAGAGCAGCAAACAGCCTTTTCGCAGACAATGGAAGGATTCGACGTGGCAACTTTTAAACCCCACCCCAAGAAACTGGTTGTCAGATCCAAAATCTGGATTGAGGATGAAAACGGAGATGTGGTTTTCGGATCAGGACGTTTGCGCATTCTAAATGCCGTGGAAGAACATGGGTCCATCCTGGCGGCATCAAAACAGCTCAATATGAGCTATCGCGCAGTATGGGGAAAAATCAAGGCTACCGAAGAACGTCTGGGACAGCCTCTTCTCAGCAGAAAGGCGGGGGGTGCCCGGGGAGGCGGATCGGAACTCACCCCCCTGGGCAAGGCTCTCGTGGAACGGTTTCGGCAGCTTCAGAAGCTGACCGAAACCGCAGCTGACAACCTATTTCAGGATATCTTCATCGATGGGCTGGATTATAAGACTTTCTGAAAAGCCTCTTTAGCAACTTCACCCAGCATACCCAGGTTTTCCACAACGGCAATACCCGCTTCGCGCATGGCTTTCATCTTGCCCTGAGCGGTTCCGCTCGATCCGCTGATGATTGCTCCGGCGTGTCCCATGCGGCGTCCCGGAGGTGCCGTAGCGCCGGCGATGAAGCCGACAACGGGCTTGGTCACGTTCTTCTTGATGAAGTCGGCAGCTTCTTCCTCAGCGGAACCACCGATTTCACCCACCATGATGATGGCCTTGGTCTCCGGGTCAGCCTGAAAAGCGGCAAGACAGTCGATGAAGTTGGTACCGTTTACGGGGTCTCCACCGATACCGATACAGGTGCTCTGGCCAATGCCGAAACGCATGATCTGATGAACGGCTTCATAGGTCAGGGTTCCAGAACGGGAAACGATGCCCACAGGGCCCGGCTTGTGAATGGGGCCGGGCATGATGCCGATCTTGCACTGTCCGGGAGTGATGATGCCGGGGCAGTTGGGTCCGATGAGACGGCTCTTGGAACCCTTGAGGTAGTTTTTCACCTTCATCATGTCCATGACGGGGATTCCCTCGGTGATGGCGACGATCAGGGGAACTTCCGCGTCGATGGCTTCCAAAATGGCGTCCGCGCAAAATGGAGGCGGCACGAAAATCATGGCGGCATTGGCACCGGCATTCTTGACGGCATCCGCAACCGTGTTGAAAACGGGAATACCTTCTACATTCTGTCCGCCCTTGCCGGGAGTTACACCGGCTACGACGTTCGTACCATATGCTTTACACTGAAGGGTATGAAACTGTCCTTCACGACCAGTAATACCCTGAACTAACAGTCTAGTATTTCGATCCACCCAAACGCTCATGATTTCCCCCTTCTATGCTTTAGCTACTGCTGCAACTTTTTGGGCGGCATCTGCCAAATCACTTGCCACAGTAATCTTGAGTCCTGAATCACTGAGAATCTGTCGACCCTTCTCGACGTTGGTCCCTTCCATACGAACGATGATGGGAACCTTCACTTCCACTTTCTTGGCAGCCTCAACAACACCCTCAGCAAGGATGTCACAACGGAGGATACCACCGAAAATGTTGATGAGGACACCCTTCACATTCGGGTCGCTCAGGATGATGCGGAAACCATTCTCAACCTGCTCGGCACTCGCTCCACCACCTACATCCAGGAAGTTGGCGGGAGCTGCTCCTGCCAGTTGGATGACGTCCATCGTGGCCATGGCAAGACCGGCGCCATTGACCATGTTGCCGATGTTTCCGCCAGGGAGCTTGATGTAATTGAGGTTATACTTGGAAGCTTCAACTTCAAAAGGATCTTCTTCATCCAGGTCACGGTAAGCCTGAATGTCTTTGTGACGGAACATGGCATTGTCATCGAAGTTCACCTTTGCATCGAGGGCAATGACTCTCTTGTCGCTGGTGATGACGAGAGGATTGATTTCCACGAGCGAACAGTCGTAATCTACAAAAAGTTTGTAGAGCTTGGAGAGCATGGGAATGAAAGCTTTGACCACTTCCGGTTCCATGTTCAGCCCGTAAGCCACCTGACGCGCCTGGTATCCCTGAAGACCCAGGAGGGGATCCACGTAAACTTTGATGATTTTTTCAGGCGTCTTGGCGGCCACTTCCTCAATATCCATACCACCGGCTTCACTGGCCATGATCACGTTCTTGGCAGTGCCGCGGTCGGGAAGCATGCTCAAATAGAGTTCTTTTTCAATGGGAAGACCTTCTTCGATCAGAAGCTTCTTTACCAGTTTGCCTTCCGGGCCGGTCTGGTGGGTCACCAGGGTCATACCCAGAATCTGGCCGGCCAACTGATCCACTTCCGCTGCAGATTTGGCCAGCTTGACGCCGCCGCCTTTGCCGCGTCCACCTGCATGGATCTGGGCCTTGACAACTACCGGAAAGCTTCCCAATTCAGCGGCAATGGATTTGGCTTCATCAACACTGAAAGCCGCTTTGCCACGAGGAGTAGGGACTCCGTATTTTTGAAACAACTCTTTCGCTTGGTACTCGTGAATTTTCATAGTTCTCCTCACTATCCCCGAAACAACTTCATCCTGTGCAGTGCAGATCAGATCTCACCAACGAGAGCCATCAATCCCAAAAGCATCTGCTATTCGCTAATCCGAAATATTCCTAGATGAAACATCTCACAATGTCAAACGTTGTTTGCAGTGTTTTGGACAAAGGAGGAATCTCTACAGCTTGCACGTGTGTTCCGTTTGGTGTTATAGGGTATTGGGATTATGAGGGTTGGCTTGTTCTACGAAGATCGATACGACAGGAATATTTTTTTTGGAGGGAAAGCTCCAAATGAAAATTCTTCCGCGAATAAGAGAGGGTTCGGTACACCGTAAACCTCATCCAAATAAACGAACGACATATGCTTTGTTGCAAAATGTCACGCTGCAGGCCATTGAATGGAGTAAAATATGGAATTCGAACCGGTCATTGGATTGGAAATCCACGCTCAGCTTCTCACAAAAAGTAAGATTTTTTGCGGTTGCTCCACTGCTTTTGGAGCGAGCCCCAACACACATACCTGCCCCGTCTGTCTGGCCATGCCGGGAGTCCTGCCCGTACTCAATCGCGACGTGGTCGAATTCACCATCAAAATGGCGCTGGCCACCCACTGCGCCATCGCACCTTATAGCCAGTTTGCCCGTAAAAACTACTTCTACCCGGATCTTCCCAAAGGCTACCAGATTTCCCAGTATGAACTGCCCCTCGCCGTCAACGGCTGGGTCGAGATAGAGACGGAAAAGGGTCCGAAACGCATCAGAATTCACCGCATCCACATGGAAGAAGATGCGGGCAAACTCATTCACGATGAGTTCCAGCCCATAAGTTACGTCGATCTCAACCGCACGGGGGTCCCGCTCATAGAAATCGTCAGTGAACCGGATATCGCCTCCTCGGAAGAGGCTGCCGCCTACCTGAAAACGATCAGGGAAATCCTGAGATACCTTGAAATCTGCGATGGAAACATGGAGGAAGGAAGTTTCCGGTGCGACGCCAACATTTCCCTTCGACCCATCGGCACGCAGACGCTCGGAGTCAAGACGGAACTCAAGAACATGAACTCCTTTAGAAATGTACAGAGAGCCCTCGATTTCGAAATCAGAAGGCAGAGAGCCCTTCTCGAGCGAAACGAACCCGTGGTGCAGGAGACACGGCTCTGGGATGCAGGGCGAAACGTAACCCAGAGCATGCGGAGCAAGGAAGAGGCTCATGATTACCGATATTTTCCGGATCCCGATCTGGTGCCCGTTGTGGTGGACGAAAATTGGGTAGAATCCGTGAGGGCGGTTTTGCCGGAACTGCCTGATGCAAAGCGGGAACGGTTTATTGCTGAATACAATCTCCCTCTCTATGACGCACAGGTTCTCACGTCGTCCAAAGCCCTGGCGACCTATTTTGAAACGGTTGTCAAAGCGTTCCCGCAGCCCAAAGCGGTCAGCAACTGGATGATGTCTGAACTCTTGAAACAATTGAAGCGGGATGACCGGGAGATTGAGGTGTGCCCGGTACCTCCGGAAAATCTTGCAGAGCTCCTGCAATTGCTCGATACGGGCATCATCAGCGGAAAGATCGCCAAGACCGTCTTCGAAGAAATGTACAGTTCCGGAAAACAGGCCAAAACCATTGTGGAGGAAAAGGGCCTTACACAGATGAAAGACGAGGGGACCATTGAATCCACCATCGACGAGGTCCTCGCGGAAAATCCCAAGGAAGTGGAACTCTACCGCAGCGGCAAGGAAAAGCTGTTCGGTTTCTTTGTGGGACAGGTCATGAGAAAGACCAAAGGCAAAGCCAATCCACAGCTGGTAAACGATATCCTGCGCAGCAAGCTGGGAAACTGATGGATATGGGATGCGGGAAATCGGAACCGTATATTCACGTTTGATCGAATCAGAAGCCAGGAGGCAATTTAGAATGTTTGAAAAGTGTTTACCTCCCATTTATTGGGATGGAGATGCGGTAGCGATTCTGGATCAGCGGGTGCTGCCCCATCAGGAAAAAATTCTGCTCTGCACGAAACCGCAACAAGTGGTCACGGCCATCAAGAACATGTCCATACGTGGAGCACCGGCCGTGGGTGTTGCGGGCGCCATGGCCCTGGCCCTCGGAGCATACCATATCCAGGCGGCGGATACTCGGACCTTCAAGCGCAAGTTTGTTCGCCTTTGCGAACAGGTAAAAAACGCCCGCCCCACGGGAAACAACTTGAGCTGGGCCGTGGAAAAGGTTTACTCGGTGATCCAGGGAAACCCCGACGCAGAGGTCCCTGAACTGCAGGAACTCATCCGCAGGAAGGCAGACGAAATCCTTGCACAGGATGTGCAGGACAACCTGGCCATCGGTAAATGGGGAAAAGAAATCATTCCCCGTGGCGCAAAGATTCTCACCTACTGCAATGCCGGCGCCTTGGCGACCGCCGACTACGGGACGGCGGTAGGAGTCATTCGTGCTGCCTATGCCGAAGATCCCACCATCGAAGTCTATGCCTGTGAGACCCGTCCCTTCCTCCAAGGGGCCCGACTGACCGCATACGAACTCCAGTGCGCACGGATTCCCGTGACTTTGATTACGGACAATTCCGTGGGAAGTCTCATGCAGGCAAATGGAGTGGACGTGGTGGTGGTCGGAGCCGACCGCATTGCAGCCAACGGGGATACCGCCAACAAGATCGGCACCTATACCGTGGCCGTTCTGGCCCACACACACAATGTTCCTTTCTATGTTGCCGCTCCGCGTTCCACCATTGATCCGACGATCCCCGATGGTTCGGCGATCCCCATAGAACAGCGGGATCCCCGCGAAGTGACCCACTTCTTTGGGCGTCCCATAGCGCCCAAAGAGGTCAAGGCATTGAACCCGGCTTTTGATGTGACTCCCAACAAGTACATCCATGGAATCATTACCGAAGTCGGTATCTTAAGGAAGCCCTTCAAGCAGTCCATTCGCAAAGCCCTGCAGGAGTCGTGAAGAAAAAAAGAGGGGGATTGTCAGGCAGCATCCAAGCACCTCGGGATCTGTAGGGAGTGAATCGCTCTCGAACTCCCATTCACCAGAGAGACACAGAGAACACAGAGGAATTCCATAAGAATTCCAGAATCTTCTCTGTACCCTCCGTGTCTCCGTGGTGAATAACGGGATATTGGAATCCGCCAACTCCCTTACAGTTTTACCGTCAGAACAAAAGCTTCAAGACATCCTGCAAAGACTTCACCCCCATGCATTCGATTTCCAGCTCCTGAGACAATCTTTCCGCATTGCTTTTGGGTACCAGACACTTGGAAAACCCCAGTTTTTGAGCCTCCAACGCTCTCAGTGCGCTGTGTCCCACCCCCCGAACTTCTCCCGCCAGCCCGACCTCACCCCATACCACCAACTCCGAAGGCAAAGGCCGATCCAGATAGGTGCTCATGAGAGCCGTCGTCATGGCAAGGTCCGAAGCGGGTTCCAACAGGCGTACCCCTCCCGCCACATTCACGAAAACATCCTGCTGAGTAAAATTGAGGCCGAGCTTTTTTTCCAGAACGGCCAGAAGCAATGATAGACGATTGCTGTCCACCCCCATGCTCGTACGGCGCGGCTGCAACCAACCGGTAGCACTCACCAACGCCTGGAGCTCCACGAGCAGAGGGCGGGTTCCTTCTACCGAACAAGCGACAACAGAACCGGAAACCCCTGTGGGACGTTCCGCCAAAAGCAGCTTGGAGGGATTGGGAACTTCCTCCAGTCCCACTTCCTTCATTTCAAAAACACCCACTTCATTGGTGGAGCCGTACCGGTTTTTCACGGCGCGCAGAAGCCGGAAAGTATGCGTGCGATCGCCCTCCAGGTAAAGCACTGTATCTACAAGATGTTCCAGGGCTCTCGGCCCCGCGATGGAACCCTCCTTTGTCACGTGTCCGACAACGAAGATACTGACGCGGCTTTCCTTGGCTGCTCGCATCAACCGCGCAGCACATTCTCTCACCTGGCTCACGGAACCCGGAGCCACATCCAGGGCACGCGTGTGCACGGTCTGTATAGAGTCGATCACCAGTATGTCTGGAGTCCTCTTTCCCACAGCATCGAGAACCGCCTCCAGCAGAGTTTCCGAATACACATAGAGACTGGGCGATTCGACTCCCAGGCGCATTGCCCTTACCTTCAACTGCTGAGGGCTTTCTTCTCCGGAAACATAGAGTACCTGCTTTTCTTCAGAAAGACGTGCAAGAACCTGCAACAACAGGGTCGACTTTCCGATTCCGGGATCCCCAGCCACAAGAACGAGTGATCCCGGAATCAATCCCCCCCCCAGCACCCGGTCCCATTCGCCTATGCCGGAAAGAATACGGGCTTCCGTTTCTGACGGAATATCTATCAATGCGACTGGACAATTCTGTGAGCTCCCACCGACAATGTCCTTGCCGGTCTTCCTGAAGGCAATCTCTTCCACCAAACTTTCCCAACTTCTGCATTCGGGACAGCGCCCGAGCCACTTGGGACTCACATATCCACATTGTTGACATCGATAGATTGTCTTCTGATCGGCCATATCACCCTCTTAATGAAGGATTGGATGTGAAGCTTCGATATAACATTTACAGGGAACGAATCATTACATAGCGCTTGCGGAGAAAAATGTCATCACCCTCCACTCTGGGAAATGCTATTAAGACTTTCCCCCCCCTTCACCTCTATTCACAAACGGCTCCAGCCATCCGCCCCTTTACCGCAAAAGCTCCTCACGCTTTCCGCAAGGAAAGCCAAGCCTTCGATTATGCTCGCACGCACGGGTCGCTACAATTCGTTACAGGCCCATTGTTCGATTGACAAACTCGAAAAGATTGGTTTATATTCCGACCCTGAGCATTCAGAAACAGCATAGCTATCAGTGGGATGATGTTAAAATCAGGTAATTCTCTTAGCAGAGAGGAGTTTTTCTAATGGCTGGAAAAAATATCATTGAAATCAGTGACAATAATTTCGAACAGGAAGTCCTGAAATCTGATTTGCCTGTGCTGGTGGATTTCTGGGCTCCGTGGTGCGGTCCCTGCCGGGCTATCGCTCCCGTTGTCGAAGAGCTCTCGGGGGAATATGAAGGCAAACTGAAAGTTGCCAAATGCAACGTTGATGATAATCCCAAGACGCCTTCCAAGTACGGCATTCGCGCTATTCCTACTCTCATTATCTTCAAAGGCGGAAACGTGAGCGAGCAGATCACGGGCGCTGTAGCAAAATCCCAAATTATGGCTGCCATCGATAAGGCAGTCGCTTAAGAATGTTCTGCATAGGGTCTTATGGAGTGCGTCATTGTGGAGCCCCAGCCCTATCCTTCAATCTTCCTTCTCGACAGTGCTGACGAGCCATGTTTAAGATGGAGTAATTTAAAAGGAGGGCCGGCAAGGCTAACAGGCTGGCCTGCCCACAACTCTGCCTCACATCACCCCCCCCTTTCGGGCGCGGGAGCCAGGAAGGTATCTCCGGCGTCGATGAAGGCCAGGCGCGATGATGGGATAGTTGCTTTTGGGGAGAAAGCCCTCCAACCCATTTGATAACCTCGACGACCTCATTGCATTCAGGCTGTTGACAATAAGCCTGATCCCGCCCCATGCCCCTGTCTTGGATAAGACCGTTAGAGCAGGAGAAAAAGGCTGCGGATTCCTTTTAAATGGTTTTTCGTGGCACGCAATTGGGCGCTTGTGGTCATAGATAGAGTCCGGTGCACCTGAGTTTACGCAACGTCTTCCATCTAGGGAGGCTCCAGGTTTTTCTTAAACCGATTTCAAGAAAGGTAACCCCTTTGATCTTATGTCAGCCAAAGGGAACGGCTTTTGCCAAAATCCATGTCCTACGGCGTACAATGAGCCTGATGGCACATCGGTATTTTGGAGGCCGAAGCCTGGAGATCGGAGTGCACTTCAGTTATGCAGAATTGTTTTTTTGAGGAAATTACATGTCTTTTCCGTTTATTAAATTGAAGATATTCTTTCATCACCTTCCACATTTTTTCCTTTTTTTCCTGCTTCTCCTCTGCACCGGTTGCGGCACATCCCTCACCAATTATTATTTTGGAGACCTCTTTGGCAAGAGCAAGTCGTCGACCATCGAAAGGAGCGCAGAGCAGCTTGCTTTGGATGGCATGCAGCAGATGAGAGACAAAGACTACGATGACGCTCTCAAGTCTTTCCAGCAATTGAAGGAACACTATCCATACAGTAAATATGCCATCCTTGCAGAACTCAAATTGGGTGATGCTCACTTCTATAATAAAGACTATAGCAATGCGGCCCTCGCTTACGAAGAGTTCGCAAGGCTTCACCCTCGAAATGAAGTCATTCCGTATGTGCTCTACCAGATCGGAATGTGTCATTTCCTCTCCTTCAGCACTGTAGATCGAGATCAGGAAGAAACGCGCCTGGCCATGGAGGCCTTCCAAAAACTCATTCAGACGCATCCTCAATCGGAATATGCTCAGAGAGGCAAAAAACAGCTCTTTGAATGTCAGAAACGTATTGTGGCACACGAATTTCAGGTGGGGCAATTTTATTTTCGCCTGGAACAATATGCTTCTGCCAAGGTACGTTTAGACATGATCAAGGATACATATCCCGAAGCCGTCAAAGATTTGGGCTATCAGGACGAAATCGACCAGATGCTGGCCAAGTGCGCAACAGAGGTTGTGAAGGAGAAAAAGAAACCCAGTATTTGGACTCGCATAGGATTTTGAATGCATTCCAGTTGAGAGACCTATTTTGGGGGGGCAACTGGGAAAGGCGGAAACCGCAACAATATGCTGAGAGATGGCTTCAAAAAAGCGAGCCCTCTTTCAAGCCCTTCGGTTCAAGGAGATGCCAGCCCTCCCCGCGAGGGGTATAATTTTGTGAAAGTTGATCATATCGTTTCAATCAATATTGAGGATTGGTCATAAAATTGATTCAACCCGATTGATTGGAAACCAAGCAAAAACGGAGCACGCAGACCTACCTTTTGAAGCGACCTCACGACAGACCAGGTGAAGAAACAATTAGAGATCACCCATTGAGCCAAGTCCCACTGTTCGGCCAACACCACTTCCCTGAAATCCGAAAGCTTCTTAAGTAGTGGAAACAGAGCAAGCTTCTTGCCGGCCTCCACCAATCGCC
Organism: Desulforhabdus amnigena; assembly: GCF_027925305.1. Classification (NCBI taxonomy): domain Bacteria; kingdom Pseudomonadati; phylum Thermodesulfobacteriota; class Syntrophobacteria; order Syntrophobacterales; family Syntrophobacteraceae; genus Desulforhabdus; species Desulforhabdus amnigena. The sequence continues at coordinate 1,848,118 of NZ_BSDR01000001.1, forward strand.
GGCTATCGAAACAGGAATCTCTCATGCGATGGGAATCCATGTCCCAACCGAAATCGAAGAAAATTATGTAGAAAGTTGCACAAGTAAACCACGGATAAACGGAGAAAAGCAATCATGACCGAGCCAAACCAAGAGACGAACGATGCACCGGAGAAAGAGACTGCGGAACGGGAACCCCGGGATCAGCAGCGCAATGAAATGAATCTGGTGGAACTCAAGAGCAAGAACATCAGGGAACTCATGAGCATTGCCAGGGGCTTCAATATTGAAGGAGCCAGTTCCATGCGAAAGCAGGAACTCATCTTTGCACTTCTACAGGCCCAGGCACAAATGAGCGGGCTCATTTACGGTGAAGGAGTCCTGGAAATCCTGCCCGACGGCTTTGGTTTCCTGAGAAGCCAGAACTACAACTACCTCCCAGGCCCGGATGACATCTATGTATCCCCTTCCCAGATCCGCCGTTTCAGTCTTCGAACCGGCGACAGCATTTCCGGTCAGATCAGACCGCCCAAAGACAACGAACGTTATTTTGCCCTTTTGAAGGTTGAATCCGTCAATTTTGAAGACCCGGATGTCGCCCGAGACAAGATTCTTTTTGACAACCTCACTCCCCTCTATCCGGACAGGAGGGTCCGGCTGGAAACGGTATCGGATAACCTGTCCACGCGAGTCATGGACCTGCTCACGCCCATCGGATTCGGACAGCGCGGCCTCATCGTGGCTCAGCCCCGTACAGGCAAGACTACACTGCTTCAAAATATTGCCAATGCCATAACCATCAACCACCGGGATGCCTATCTGATCGTTTTGCTCATCGATGAACGTCCGGAAGAAGTCACGGACATGCAGCGCAACGTTCGTGCCGAAGTGGTGAGTTCCACCTTTGATGAACCCCCACAGCGCCATGTTCAAGTGGCGGAAATGGTCATCGAAAAGGCCAAACGTCTCGTGGAGCACAAACGCGATGTCGTGATTCTACTCGACAGTATCACGCGCCTTGCCCGGGCCTACAATACGGTAGTCCCCCCGAGCGGCAAGATTCTCTCGGGCGGTTTGGATTCCAACGCATTGCATCGCCCCAAACGGTTCTTCGGAGCGGCGCGTAATGTCGAACAGGGAGGCAGCCTCACCATTATCGCCACAGCCTTGACGGACACCGGAAGCCGAATGGACGATGTGATCTTCGAAGAATTCAAGGGCACCGGCAACATGGAAATCGTGCTGGATCGCAAGCTCGCCGACCGCCGCATCTTCCCCGCCATCGACATCAACAAATCCGGCACCCGAAAAGAAGAATTGCTGCTCGATCCTGAAGATCTCAATCGCATCTGGATTCTGAGAAAGCTGCTTTCGCCCCTGAACCCTATCGACGCCATGGAATTTCTCCTGGATAAGATGCAGGGCAGCAAAGACAATACGGATTTCCTGGCTTCCATGAATCGATAACCCTTGCAATCCTTGGAATATCGGAAAGAACACCTTATATTTTCAAAGCAGTGTGAAAGCTATCGCCCTCAGCTGCAAAAGCTGTGGGAAACATTCCTTCGGAGTGTATCGACTCAAAGAGAGCGAAGCCGTCTAAAACTGCTTGAAAGTAATTCGAATAAGTCTATAATGAAAAATTTGCGAAGGCTTACCATCACCAATGAGGAGGAAAACAATCCAATGAAAGAGAACATTCACCCCACTTATCACCAGACAGTCATTCGGTGTGCTTGCGGAAATGAAATTCCCACAGGTTCTACCAAAGAAGATATCCGCGTGGAAATTTGTTCCAAATGCCATCCCTTTTACACAGGCAAGCAAAAACTCGTGGATTCGGCAGGCCGCATTGAACGCTTCCGCAAGAAATACGAAAAATTCCAAAACAAAGAGACCCAGGAATAGTCTGTTTTTCAGTCGTCTTTTCTGGCATTCCCTTTAACGAGAATCAATACGCACTTCATGCAGTTCATGCCTCGCCTTTCCCCTCGCATCGGGGGGGAGGAGCGACGCAGGAAGCGACTTTCTTTTCCGGGAAAGCATTCACCCGGGATTTTGAACTGAAAGACCCTTCGCGAGCTTGGCAACAACACAACAGGCAAGATGGATATGTTTGATCGTTTGGAAAGTGTCGCAGAAAGATTCCGGAAACTGGAATCGGACCTCAGCAATCCTGACCTTTTGGCTAACCAGAAGGAATATCAGAAGATTGTCAAGGAACACTCTGAAATTTCCCCCATCGTGGAGGGTTATCAGCGTTACAAGGATATCAGGCAGCAGATCCAGGAGAGCCAGGAATTGCTGGAGCAGGAAGACGATTCCGAGATGAGGGAGCTCATTCGAGACGAGATCGTTCAGCTGAAAAAAGAGCTGGAAACGACCGAACAGCAGCTCAAATTCATGCTCGCTCCCAAGGATCCCAATGACGATAAGAACGTCATCCTCGAAATTCGCGCAGGAACAGGTGGTGAGGAAGCGGCCCTCTTTGTTGCCGATCTCTTCCGTATGTACTCCCGCTACGCGGAAATGCGCGGATGGAAAGTGGATATCATGGATTCCCATCCCACGGGAATCGGTGGATTCAAGGAAATTACCGCGGCTATCAACGGCAAAGGGGCATTCAGTCGATTGAAATATGAGAGAGGAGTGCACCGGGTGCAACGGGTGCCCGCTACGGAGAGCCAGGGAAGAATCCACACCTCTGCAGTGACGGTTGCCGTATTGCCGGAAGCGGAAGAGGTCGACGTCTTCATTGACCCCAATGAAATTCGTGTGGATGTTTTCCGTTCGTCAGGGCCGGGCGGACAGAGCGTCAACACCACAGACTCCGCGATTCGCATCACTCACCTTCCCACAGGGCTGGTGGTGACGTGTCAGGACGAAAAATCGCAGCACAAGAACAAAGCCAAGGCGTTGAAGGTGCTTCGAGCCAGGCTTTTGGACCAGATGCAAAGCGAACAGGACGCCAAGATCGCGCAGGAAAGAAAGAGCCAGGTGGGATCGGGGGATCGTAGCGAACGGATTAGAACCTACAATTTCCCACAAAACCGTGTGACCGACCACCGGATCAATCTTACGCTCTACAAGCTGGAAAGTGTCATGGGGGGAATGATCGATGAAGTCATCGATCCTTTGATCACATACTTTCAATCGGAGGCTCTTAAAAGTGAGGAGTAGGGCACGCTGCTCGGCAGCAGCGGGACAAGGCCTCACTGCCGCCGAGCTTTCAACATAATATCCATCTCTTTCAAAACCTGGAATTCATGACCCAGCCACAAGCCTCATCAAAGGAATCGGGGATGGGAGAAACATGGACCATCCTGAAGGTGATTCAATGGACTACAGGATACTTTGCCCGCAAAGGGATCGAGCAGCCGCGCGCCAATGCCGAAGTACTCCTCGCACATGTCCTCGGCCTGCAGCGCATCGAGCTTTACCTGCGCCATGATCAACCCCTCACCACCTCTGAACTCGCCCGCTACCGTGAGGCGGTCAGACGGAGAGCGGCCCGTGAACCCACTCAATACATTACGAAAAAACAAGAATTCTGGTCTCTCGAATTTGAAGTCGGCCCGTCCGTGCTGATTCCACGCCCGGAAACAGAATTACTGGTTGAAAACGCCTTAAAAATTCTCGGGACCGGCCCCGCCAGAATCATGGACCTGGGGACAGGTTCCGGGGCGATCTCTGTTGCACTGGCTCATGAATGCCCTACCCTCCAGATCATTGCTACCGACACATCCGTTCGAGCCCTGGAGATCGCCAGGCGCAATGCCGACCGGCACAATGTGTCGTCGCGCATTTTCTTTGTTGCCATGGATCTTTTTGCCGCCCTGGCCCCTTTGCCCCTTTTCGACCTGATTGTCACCAATCCTCCCTACATTGGGGATGCGGAATTTTCGGAGCTTGCCGCGGAAGTCTCCGGCTATGAACCGCACACAGCCCTTAAAGGCGGTGGGATCGAGGGATTGACGGTCATTCGAAAAATCCTTCAGGAAATGCCGCTTTACCTAAAGGCCGGGGGCGCTTTGCTCATGGAAATCGGTCACCGGCAGGCAGCTCTTTTGCAAAAAGAGATCGAGGAAAATCCTCAAATCGAATTTCACGAATTTATCAGCGATTATTCCGGAATTTTGAGAGTCTTAAAGCTTCGTAAAGTCAACAGGTGAATGGATGGACAAACTGGTGATCGAGGGGGGAATTCCCCTCCAAGGAGAAGTGAATATCAGCGGGGCGAAGAATGCGACATTGCCCCTCATGGCCGCAAGTCTTCTTGCCGCCGGAAAACACACCTTATCGAATGCTCCCAAGTTGAGGGACATTCGCACGATGCAGAACCTGCTGGCACATATGGGAGCATCCTGCGAACACAACGATCTTCTCCAGATCGACACGAGCGACATTCACACGCTCGAAGCTCCTTACGATCTGGTAAAAACCATGAGAGCCTCCGTGCTGGTGTTGGGTCCCATGCTGGCCAGGTACCATCGCGCCCGCGTTTCACTCCCGGGAGGATGCGCCATCGGTGCGCGGCCCATCAACCTTCACCTCATGGGACTGGAGCAGATGGGAGTCGAGGTCCAGTTGGACCACGGCTACGTCATCGCCCGTGCAGACAGACTCAAGGGAGCGACCATCAGCTTCGACCAGGTGACTGTGACGGGAACCGAAAACCTGATGATGGCCGCAACACTGGCCGAAGGGACCACCCTTCTCAAAAATGCGGCTCGGGAACCTGAAGTCGTAGCTTTGGCGGAATACCTCTGTAAGATGGGAGCGCGTATCGAGGGAGCGGGAACGGCGGAAATCACCATCGAAGGGGTGAAGGAGCTCTTTCCCGGAAGCTTCAGGGTGATCCCGGATCGGATTGAAGCGGGAACGTACCTGGTAGCCGCAGGCATCACGGGAGGAGAGTTGAAGCTCAATTCCTGCCGGCCGGAACATCTGGAAGCCGTGATTCAAAAACTGCAGGCAGCCGGATTGAGTATCGACGCGGGAGACGATTTCCTGCGGGTTCGAAGCAATGGAATCATTCAGAGTGTAGACATCAAGACGTGGCCTTACCCCGCCTTTCCCACAGACATGCAGGCGCAGTTCATGTCCCTCATGACTCTCGGCAACGGGGTCAGCGTTATCATAGAACAGATATTTGAAAACCGTTTCATGCACGTGCTGGAACTGAAACGGCTGGGTGCGGACATAGAACTGGATGGACGCACCGCAGTGGTCAGGGGAGTGAAAAAGCTGTCGGGAGCCCCCGTCATGGCAACGGATCTTCGCGCCTCCGCTTCGCTGGTCCTTGGAGCACTGGCAGCGGAAGGAATCACGGAAGTCAACCGCATTTATCACCTGGACCGGGGATATGAAGCCATGGAAAAGAAGCTCGCCGCGGTAGGCGCAAGAATCTGGCGGGAAAAGAGTTAAAGGCTCAGCCGATCCATAAGTGTTCTAAATGTCTTGCAGTTGAACTGAAAACAACGGGAGGTCGCAGCAATGATGGAACGTTCGCCCGAGCTCGCTTCCTCCCGGGACCCATCTCCAGAAAATAAGGAAATTTCCCAACCCTTCCAACAAATACCAATGACCTATCAAAGGTCCGGATCCGTTTTTTCAAGGATACCCTCTGTTCTCCACATTTCCCGCCCGATGCCGCCGCTGACCCTGGCTTTTGGAGGGGGAATCCTTCTAGGGCATTACACCCCCTCTATCCTCCCCAATGGGACTCTCATCCTGCTCTCAAGCCTTCTCATGGGCTGTCTTCTTGCCATAAATTTCCGCGGCCCGGCGCCTTTGCGCTCTCTCATCCCTCCTCTCGCGTTTTTCCTGATACTGGGTCTTTGGGCCGCCCGCCTCAGCTCCCCGATCATGCCTCATCCGCCGGAGCTCGAACCATTCTTCGAACGCCCGCAAACCCTTTTCCTGGCCGAGGTCCTTTCTTCTCCCGAATTCCATCCCGAAAAAACGCGCCTTCCGGTGAAACTGCTGCGAGCTTATATCGAAGGGAAAAGCCTCGCCGTAAAGGGAGGGATCCTTGTCACAATCGACGGCAACCCCGAAATGTCCCCAAAGTGGCTGCCTGGCGACCGTCTCCTCTTGCGTCTCACTCTCAAACGCTTTCATGATTTTCAAAACCCGGGAGGTTACTCCTACACAAAGAGACAGGCGGAAAAGGGCTACTTCGGCAGGGCTCGCCTTTCGGATGCCCGCTGGATCATCAAACTGGCTCCTCCCAGCGAACCGCTCCCTCAATCCGCGCTGCGCTATTTGGGGAATCGCCTGGAAAAGTTTCGACAAGAAACGCTCTTCTGGCTTCTCGACAACCTGGAAGCGGAAACGGGAAATTTCTACGCGGCTCTCCTGCTGGGCTATCGAAACAGGATCTCCAATGCATGGAACGAGCGTTTGAACAGAGCCGGAGTCACGCACCTTCTCGCCATTTCCGGCCTGCACCTCGGGTTGGTGGGAATGAGTGTTTTCTGGCTGATCCGTCGAATGGTGCGTATTCTTTGCCCCTCGATTCTCATGTGGACGAGCGACCAAAAGCTGGCCATTTGGGGCGCCCTGCCGGCAGCGATACTTTATGCGCTCATCAGCGGTCTGGCGCTTCCTACCTGGAGGGCCGCGATCATGCTCTTTCTCTTGATGGGAGGACTCTTCTGCTACCGGTTCAGCGACTCAACAACCGCCCTGGCCTCGGCAGCCCTGCTGATCCTGCTCATTGCCCCCAGCAGCCTCCGGGAGGCGTCCTTCCAGCTCTCCTTTGCCGCCATAATCGGCTTGTTCGCCCTATATCCCATATTCCAAAAGACCCTGTACGACATCGGTCCGCTCAAATCCCTCTCCGGAAGCCGTTGGGGTAAAATTCCCCGCATCTTTCTGGATGCATTTGGAGTCTCCCTGGCCGCAAACATCATGGTGCTTCCCATTCTGGTCCATCACTTTCACGGTGTCTCACTCGCCGGTTTTATAGCCAACACGGTACTCGTACCTCTCATCGGTTTTCTCGTCTTGCCATTTGGACTGACAGGGCTCGCTCTCTCTGCTTTGAGCAAAGGAATAGCCCTCCCCTTCCTGGTGGTCGGCGGCTTTTTTCTTCAATGCGCTCAGAAAATCATCCTATGGTTCAGTGATCTCTCATGGGCATATTTTTGGGTTGGAAACATTCCAATCCCCTGGATCATCGCCTTCTACGGAACCCTGGCGATGCTGCTGAGTCCGTGGCGCCGGCAAAGAAAAGCCCTCGGCCTTACCGCTTTGCTTCTTTTCTGCACTACCCTGGAGCTTTCGCAGAATATTCTGTCCGGTTCAGCCGTCTCCAAGGAGGGAAAGATCCTGAAGGTGACCGTCATCGATGTGGGGCAGGGGAGTTCGACATTCCTCAGGTTTCCCAACGGTGAGAACATGCTCATCGATGGAGGGGGTTTTTTCGACAATTCATTCGATGTGGGAAAGTCTGTAGTGGCTCCCTATCTCTGGTACGAAGGAATTCGAAGACTGGACCACGTGGTGCTCTCTCATGATCACCCGGACCACAAAAACGGGCTCCGTTTCATACTCTCCGGTTTCGAGATCGGCGATTTCTGGGAAAGCGGGATCATCGAAAATCCGGCAGGCTTCAATGAACTTTCCACCATCGCTCACAGGCGTCAGATCCCTGTGAAACGTCTTCCGCAAATGATGAAGGATCAAACATTCGGCCCCTGCAATCTGCGCATCTTGCATCCCACTCCCTCGTATATACAAAAAGAATGGGACGGCACCGACCTGAACAACGTTTCTCTCGTGTTGCAGATCGATTACGGCAACACGCGCCTGATTCTCCCTGGAGATATCGACAGGTCGGTGGAGAGTCATCTTTTTGGATCCATGGCTCCTGATGGAAAAAGAGTTTTACTCGTCTCCCCGCATCATGGGAGCGGGCGCTCCAACAGCGCGGTTCTGCTGGATCACCTGCAACCTCAGGCAATCATTTTTTCCTGCGGATATGAAAACTGGTTCGGCTTCCCCTCCCCGGAAGCCATCCAGCGCTGTGCGGAGCGACACATATCGATCTACAGGACAGATCTCCAGGGAGCGATACACGCCGTCTCGGACGGACGGCAATGGACGATAACCGCTCAACAAGACCTGGAAAGCCATGCGAAGCTATTCTTCGGGAGAGGTTTACGGTAAAGTGGAAGTCAGCAAACCATACTTTGAAAAATCAAAAAGTTACGTTGGGCAAGCTGTATCAAGTTCAAGAGCCCTGTCAAGTTCCCGGCTTTTAAAGGAGCGCCGGGCTTTCTCTCCCAAGTCCCTCTTTGTTTGACTAAACATACGGGAAATGGTCGAACGTTCCCAATGGATACTCTCCGACTGAGATCAGGTAGAACGGGCAAGGGTGGACGCGATCATGAAAATCATGTGATTTGTCTGAGAGCTCCTCCATCTCTTCCATGGCCGAAACCATCGGGGATGCATTGGATGGGCGATTCCACACTCATTCCACACCATGAACCTGAAACCGAGGATGAAATAATGAACATATTGGATAGCTGTGGAATGACAGTTCGACATAACCAGCCGCTATTGTTGGAACTCCTCGATGAAGAACACACCACGAAATCGTTGTGACGATTGAGATCATCGGGGAGGTTTCCATCACAGAATAACCTTTGGAGAGTGAATCGAGCAGGTCGTCAGTACCCCTGATTTCGTCCCGCCGTGTGTTACCTCTGTCATATTCGCTGAGCAAAAAATCGCTTGAATTTACACAAAGCATAGTGTAATTGAATGTGTAAAGGAGGTGTCGTATGGCGACAAATCTGGCTATTGATGACAAACTGATTGAAGAAGCCCGCCGCATCGGCAAACATGCGACAAAGAAGGGCGTGGTCACTGAAGCGCTCCTTGAATACATCCAGCGCCGCAAGCAGATCGAGATCCTCGATTTATTCCATTCCGTCGACTATGATCCGGATTACGATTACAAGGAACAGCGCAAGAAACCATGAAAGTCCTTGTCGATACCTGTGTCTGGTCTATGGCATTGCAGCGAAGCGATGGTTCCGATGGTCCGGAAGTGGCCGAGCTGATGGAGCTGGTCAAGGAACTGCGGGTACAGTTGATTGGACCGGTGCGTCAGGAAATCCTTTCAGGAATCAAAAGCCTTGATCAGTTCACGAAGCTTCGCGATCATCTGCGCCCATTTCCCGATCTCGAACTGACATCCAGAGATTTCGAGACAGCCGCTGAGTTCTATAATCTGTGTCGCTGTAAAGGGGTTCAGGGCTCAAATACCGACTTTCTCATCTGCGCTGTAGCAGTGCGCCACCAGATGCCCATTTTCACCACAGATGCGGATTTCAATTTCTTCCAGCAACACCTGCCGATCAAGCTCTATCGTTCGCGAATGGCGTCGTAGCCTTACCCAGCGCAGCAACGGCGATAGATGAGATCAAAAGGCGGGGTATCAACCGAATTCCCCGTATGCTTTTCATGCCGGAAACCTCCCTAGTAGCCCCAGCCATGGAATATCTCCCAAGAAAGCCACCTGATCTCTCTGATCTGCAACCCTCGCCAAGCCCTCCTACGTGGTCTCGACCTTCACAACGATTTTGTGGTGTACTAATCTCCCAAGAGTTCCAACAATAATGGCTGGTTATGTCGAACCGTCAACGTAGTGTGCTCGATGATCTCCCCAACAGCGTCTTCAATCTCAGGTTCATGGTGTGGATTGACTATGAAATGGCCGACCACAATCGGACCGTCAAGCACACCTCGAAGGAGCCGTTGCTTACCGGAAAATGACAAGTTCATGATTTTGTGGGTGACAGCCCCCTGTGTCAATAATCCCTCGGATTCCCTTTTGGTGGAGATGGGGACATTTTCGACGCAGCTATCACTCTCTCCATATGGGTGATGCTTGGAAAACAATTGAATTCTCCCCGGCTGAAAATTATCATATCTTCGAGTCCGAACTCAATCCCCTGGGGAGAACTACGATGAATGAACAGAGGTTTATATCGGGATATTCCGCCTTTTCCCTAAAACTGCCCTCTCCGATGGCGGAAGGAACATCGCTGATTGCTGAATTCGAGCTTGGCGCCGACACTTCAGAGCTAGCACCCTATATCAACGCAGTCGCGCAAAAAGCTCTGTATTACGAAAAGCCACCGCACATAAGGTTTTTGCTCGACGGCGTCTTGTGTACTCTCTTTGGAAGTGGGGGCTCAGCCGCGTCTTTTCATGATCGCGGCCAAGCGCTCGATTTCATGGAGATGCTGATTTCTTTTCTTAACCGTATCTACCAGAACAAGGACTCCATCCGACCAAACTACAAGGTCTATAAACCCATATCCATACTAGACCTCTTACGCCTTCTGCCGCGCACGAACTGCCGGGAATGCGGCTTTTCAACCTGTATGGCCTTTGCCGCAGCTCTAAGCAGGCAAAAAACTGATTCCTTCATGTGTCCTGAGTTCAGCCGCCCCATATCTTTCAAGGCGGTCTATCCAGTTCTCGATGACAAGGGGAATCTGCTTTCCACAGTAAGCCTCGACATTGATGGCTCTCCCCGGGACTTCAACTGTCGAAGGGAGTATGCAGCGGCCGAGGACTTCGGGAACAAGATCGACAAAGATCCCGAGCCCATCGGTGGGATATTTTCAAAAACACGAAACGATAGCCTTCCAACGCCTCTCACCCGGAGGGAGCTTGATGTGCTTCGCCTTATGGCCGAAGGGGCCACGAATATGGAAATCTCCAAGTCCCTTCACGTTAGCCCACATACGGTAAAAAGCCACGTGATTCATATTTTCAATAAACTGGGTGTCGATGATCGGACCCAGGCATCCGTCTGGGCAACACGCCATGGTCTCCTTTAATCCAGCTACCGCTCAGTGATGTTTCGTTTTATTCCCCAAGTATAAAAAAAAGCCTATATCCCCCAAATGGGCGATGCCTTGGCTACTATGTTTTCATATAGTATCGGCACAAGAGCGGATTTCATGGAAATGCAACCTGAACCCATTAGCAAGGAGGCTCGGATGGCGCGAATAGGCATCATTACATGCTCTAACTGTTCGCAGGATACCAACTGTGCAGCGGTCGTGTGTCTTGGAGACATGAGAAAACGAAGCGGTTTCTTTGAGCGTTATCCTGCTGAAGAACCGCTCGACCTCATCGGTATCATCAACTGTGCAGGATGTCCCACTATTGCAGCTCCGAAAAAGATACTCAGGAAGGTGCGCGCTGTGGCCGAATTCAAACTGGACGCGCTTCATTTCTCATTTTGCATGACAGCACTTTGTCCCTTCCTTACCAAATACGAAAAAACGATTAAGGAGGAGTACCCAAACCTCGAGATTGTTTTGGGAACACACAAGCCGATCGATAAGGGTGAGTTTCAAGAAAAGGTTAGGGAGCTTCTGTGCCCTTCGGTCTCCCCCACAAGAGCCATGACCGATGTAATCAAGGGAAGGTGACAGGTCTCCTTGACTTTACCGCCAACACCAATTTATGGTGACACGAGGGCTGAACCGGAGCACTGGGAAGATGACTATATTGCAAGCAGAGTTACCTTAAACACTCAGGCATGGGGCATATGGATGCCCGTTTTATCCTTTCAATTGCGGGACAGATGGAGGGTGGCATCGTAGTCTCTCCCTCCTGAGCGGAGTATCCAATGGCGAAAGTACGCACCCGTGCCGCAGTGGTGCATGAACCCGGCGGCCTATTTATTTTTGAAGATGTTGAAATCGACACTCCCCGTCCGGATGAAGTGGTAGTCCGTATCGTTGCCTGTGGGGTCTGTCACACGGATATTGCTGCCCGAGACGGATTCTTTTCCATGCGGTTTCCGACAGTCTTTGGCCATGAAGGTGCAGGGATCGTTGAAACCGTGGGAACGGATGTGACCAGGGTCCGTGCCGGCGATAGGGTTGTGCTCTCCTTTAGCTCCTGCGGTAAGTGCGGGAACTGGCAGAGATGGCCATCCGGCTCACTGCGTGGCATTCGATGAGCTCAACTTTGGCAGTACAAGAATTGACGGGACTCCAACTATCTGGACTCCAAAAGGGGATCCAACGTTCGTTGTGGAGACCTCAAGGCAGGCTATGGTGAGAGCACCCTGTACGTTCGCGACGGAAAGGGTTCGAAGTCCCCACGGTTCAGATTCCCGATTCTTTGAAACGCCATCTGAAGCAGTTCGTGACATGGAAGGCCGCACGGGGTGAGCCCTCATGCCCGGACGATCACGTTTTCCGCGGACAGCAAGGGCCATGGACAGCGCAGGCCATCCAGCAGTTGGTCAAAAAGCACCTGAAAGCGCTCGGGCTGTACGAAAATGAGAAGTCGGTGCATGCATTGCGTCACAGCTACGCCGTTGAATATTATCGGCAGGAGAAGGATCTCAGGGGATTGCAAAAACAGCTCGGTCATGCTTCGATCCAGACGACGCAAATCTATGCTGATGTGACCGCCGAGGACATCCAAAAGCAGATCCGGGGTCTATGGGGATAAGTGGAAATGGCTTGGTAGAAGAGAGGCCGTGTGCGAAACCGTCTACGTCAACGAGCACTTGTCTCCTTGTTGAAATCCCTCGACGGATCTCCGACCATTCTTGCTAATCAGATTTTCTTCCTATTCGACGTAAGACCCCACCTCGACACCATTACCAACAACATGACAGTCGAGAACGTCCTCGTGGCTGTCGGAACCATTCTGCGATCCAAACAACGCCTCCATGAAGATGTCACTGCTTGGGCGCGCAATCTGTTCGACCAAGCTGGACTTCCTTTCGTGGGGAACTCAGCTTCCGGCGGTATGGAGCGCGATGAATGTGCGACCGATCCGCCATCCGGCCTTTCCGTTGTGCCTTCCCAATCAGCAACTCCGAAGACCGAAGTTCAGCCGCCTTCACCAAAAAGGAAAAGCCGCCGAGTGTACCTGGATCTTGCCGTGAAACTGCTTGAGAAAGGCTCCTGCACACATCGGGCCTTGGTGGACGCAATCATGGAACAGCATCCCGGCTTGAACCGTGAAACCGTCTCGACCTTTGTTTCTGACGTTCAAAACCCCCGATACTCGCCAATAAAGGGCAGGAACGTGGTCAAGTTACCGCCGGATGGCAGACTGGTCTTCGAGGATAGGATCAAGCCGGTGCTTACTGTAATCGAAAATCCAACCTTCGCCGGGGTTGGGAAGAATGGAGCGGAACCGATCACCGATATTGAAAAACAAGCAAACTTTTCCAAAGGTGATGTATGACAAAAGCAGCAGCGTACGTTCGCGTAAGCACCTCAAATCAAATCGATGGGGAATCATTATCCACACAAAAATCTATCATCCAGGCTTATTGTGCATCAAAGGGCTGGAAGCTGGTAAACACCTTTAGAGACGCTGGCATATCAGGTTCCAACGTTGACAACCGGCCAGCTTTACAGGCATTGCTGGCAGCAGTCAAAACAGGAGAAATCGAAGCTGTGGTAGTTCGGGACCTTTCCAGGTTCGGGCGCTCTGCTCGGGACCTCTTGAACAACCTCCAAGCCCTAAAAGATTCCTCCGTCACGTTCATCAGCATCAAGGAAAACATCGACGGCTCCGACGCCTACAGCCAGTTCATGCTCACCATCCTCGCTGCAATATCCCAGTTGGAGTTGGAAATAATTACCAGTCGCATCAAAGAGAACCGGTTGGCTCGCTGGCGAGATAGGCGGATCTTCTGCGGGAAGGCGCCTTATGGGTATATCTGGAACCCCAAAGAGAAGCGGATTGAGATCGAACCTGAACAGGGCGAGATCTATTCGATAGTGGTGAAAGAATACCTGGATTTAGCAAGATCGTTGAACGACATCAGCCTCGAGCTCAACGCTGAAGGCATCCCGACCCGGAACGGCGGGTCCTCGAAATGGTTCAGTGGCACACTCTCCAAAATCCTCAAATCTGCTGACTACTGTGGTGAAATAACGGTGAACAGATTTATCACCGACGTGAAAGGCAAGATAATCGGCCATCGCTCGGAAAGTGAACACATCATCTTCGAAGCTCCGCCACTTATAACGCGGGCCAGATGGGACCGCTTGCAGGAACGTCTGGATAGCGCCAACTCCCGAAGCGGCAGACCATCGAAAATGGAGTAGGAGTTCTTGCTTCACGATTTATGTCGCTGTGGCATCTGCGGGGCGAAGATGCGGTCTGATTATGGAACTAGGCGCGCAGACGGCAGTCGGTCCCGCCATTACGCCTGCTACTGGCATAAAGTTGGTCCAAAGACACGCGAAATCAAGGGTCACCAGAAATGCCCGCTGCCTCTCATTCCAGCGGAGCTTCTTGAATGGCAGGTCTTCTATGTCCAGCTCATGAAGCACCTCGGCCTTGAGCCTGAGCATTATGAACCTCTGCTCGATACGCAACACAAGTGGGACGGCAAAATCGAAGGCCTGGAAAAGAGCCGGAGCAACGTTCAAGCCAGCCTGAGAAGGAAATAAATCGCCCTGCGGAACCTGGACAGCCTGCTTGAGCATGACGGTTTTGACCAAGCCGCATACTCCCAAAAGCGAAACGGTTTTCTGATGGAGATAAAATCGCTCGACCAGAAGCCGAAGGATACGCAGAAAGACCTCGATGAACTCCAGCAGCGAAAAGCCGAGGAAGCCGAGTTCGCCAAGCTGATGTCCGGGGCCGATCCCTTCAAGGCCCTGAGCTACAAAATCCTCAACTTGCCTTTTGCTGACAAGTACCGGCTCCTACGGGGCATTCTCGATGGTCCGATTGTGGTCGGCCATTCCGCATTCAATCCACACGTTCAGCTCGATCCTGAAGATGAAATGATGAAGATACTGGAGGGGATCGAGATGACGATCAGACATAACCATCCGTTATTGTTAGAACTCCTAGATAATTAGTACACCACGAAATCGTTGTGATGACTGAGGCCATCGGGGATGCCTCAGGCTGGCTGTGGATCAGGAAAGTCATTTGATTTCTCCATAGCGTATTCCATGACTTACGATCTTGCGGGAGAGGGCAGGGTGGGATCAAACCATGAAAATCGTTGAGCTTTGCAGAGAAATGCTCTATATTGGAAACTTACGAAGTCGTGTCATGGAGGTTTGGATCAGGAGGAACGTGTGATACCGCTCGCTGTCAGGGGGGTAGCACTTCTTGGTTGGGACCACTGGGATCGGGGGACTCCACACTACGGACTTCCGGTCGCCCTGAGGGCTCTTCCATGATTGTGACCATGCGGGATGGGTCAGGGGGGCAAATTACAGATTCAGGTTGCCGCCCTGAGGGAAACTCCATTAGAGAGGCCAGGTAAGGATGTTGCCGACGCTACTACATCCACATGCCGACAACCCTTATCAGGTGCTGTCCCGTCGGGTTCCGTGATATCATAATGCAAGACCAGACTCCATTTCTGCACTGATCCTTCATTGTAGAATTGTAGATCTGAAGACTGGGGATAGCTCGGTCGTTTCCTGCCTACACGAGAACTACGAGTCTTCCCCAGTGGAAGGGAATCCATGTCGAGAAACACAAATCTTGAAGAGATCCTGTTTCCGGTAAAACTGTGCGATATCTTTTACGATGGCGGTCCTTCTGACCCGACAGGCGATCCATCGTGTGAGACGACCGAGGAGTGGAGAATTTCCATTCCAGGTTACCGGGCTGTAGTCAACGCACTGACTGGCGAACCCCTGGCGGTGGTGAGCAAGAATTACCGGCTGGTCACCAACCAGGAAGCCTTCCTGCTTGGTGAACAGTGCTTCAAGGCCGTCTTTGACGCCGTTGACACTTCCGAGATGGAGATTTTCAATATCATCACTCCAAAGCAGAAGTCCTTTTGCCATGTGGACATCGTTCACAAGCATTACGCGCTCAACATCTGGGCTCAGGAGATATGGCTTCCCTTCATACGGCTCACCAACAGCTATAACCGGACCAGAGCACTCCATTTCACTTTGGGATTCTGCCGCAAGCTCTGCGATAACGGGGTCATCTTCGAAAGCGAGACCATAGAATTCAGGTTCTTCCATACCAAAGACATGATCCCCAAAGGGGAGTTTGAGATTGGATTCCACCACCTCAAAGAGCTCGAGACGGCATTCATCGATCAGATGACTCTCCTGAAAGCCTTCCACGTTCCAGAAAATCTGGTTCTCCCCCTCGCCTGTCAGGCCTTGGGCTTGAAATTCGATCTTCGCGCTACAGACCACCAGAAACGGGAGAAGGAGCACCACAAGTTCGACATACTCAAAGAGGGCATACAAGCACTCACAGAGAGGTATTTCTCCCAATTGGGTGAAAATGGCTACGCACTACTGAATATCGTTTCGGACTATGCGAGCAGGCCCTTCGGCGCCCCTCTCCAAAGCATGAGGATCAACGTTTTTCAAAAACGCACGGGCAGCTGGATCGGGAGTTTCACTAGGGCCATTCGGGCTTCGGATTTCAACATCTCGACTTATCTCGGCCCGTACCTCGACTATTCACTTTGAACCCTTACCTTCAGTCTTATCTGATGTCACCGCGAAGCATGCGCTGCAGTCCAAATTGAAAGAGAACTATCCATGTGGCTGTTCACGACCTCCGGTTTCTTTAGTGTTGTTCAAAAACCCGGTAAGGCATTCCTGACTGTAAGAGCTCGTGCGTCGGGAGACCTCGACCGCCTTCGGGAAGCCTACATGCCCACGCTGTCCCCCACCCAACATGGGGGAGGCACCGACTATCCGTACAGAGCCACTATCAGCCACAAAGACTTCGCCAAAGGAATGAAGCGAGTCGTTGAGGATCTGACCTACGCCAACTTCAAGAGTGAGGTCTCAAAGACCTTGGGCCAAAAGCGTAGCCAGGTCTATTCCAAGGTCTGGAGCGTGCTCCACGATGTCGAAGAGGCCGTCACACCAAAGACGCCGCCAGTCAAAGGGAAGAAGACTCTGGTCAAAAAGCTCTCCTGCGGAGGAGTGGTTTTCAACAAGCAAGGGCAGGTACTTCTGCGGGAGCCAACCAACCATTTCGATGGCTATCATTGGACGTTTCCCAAAGGGCATTGCAAAGACGGCGAACGACACGAAATCGCGGCATTGCGTGAGGTTATTGAAGAAACGGGTGTAGCAGGAAGGATCATAGACAAGCTTCCGTACGTCTATGCAGGAGGCACCACTCAGAACATTTACTTCCTCATGCTCGTCGAAAGAGAAACGGATGAATTCGACCGCAAGGAGACGCAGGCGATTCGCTGGGCCTCCCGGGACGAAGCGGAACGACTCATCGGAATGAGCACCAATTCCGTCGGACGCAAGCGCGATTTCAAGGTCCTGCAGAATGCCTACGAGTTGTACGAACATTTTTCCGCAGCACATGCCAGTTCAATACATATCGCCTCAAGAAAGGACTGGAAGATCCGCGCCATGCCGGGGATGCGAACGAGCATCCCCATCGCGCTGGAGTTCTCCCCCGAGGAGAAGGCACTGATCGTCTGCGGCCATATTCCCCAAGAGATGGAAGACAAATGGTTTATTTTCTATGAAAGAAACCGGCTCTATTTCCATCGAAGTTGGACGGGCTACTGCATCTACATCCTTGAATTCACCGAAATCGGTGCCCGATTCAGCGGAACCCGACTGCTCGCCAACCGACTCGACGAGCAGTACTCGAACAAGAACGACGAGTACGATGCGAAGATGGCAGCTTTTCTGATCGACGTTGAATTGCTGGGCCGGGACGCAGAACTCCCTGTCCTGGACGAAGCGGCACCGGAGATCGAAAAGAATCTTCAACAGTGGAGCGCACTCGGCATGACCATTTTCAAAGTCTGAGCAAGCGTGTTCGATCTGACAGACGCCTGTAACCGGCAATACCGGTCTCAGCAATGCCACTCCCATCGAGAGAGCAGGAGATTTCGACTTGACTAACAGTAATATTGAATCCGACGCACTCACCTCCTCCGATCAGAAGCAAGTGGACGAACGCCTGAACATCGTCAACTCCACTATCAGGCCATTTGCCAGAAAGATCCACAAGATCCTGGTAGATCTCCAACCCGGTTGCATCCCAAAAGTACGTTCGCCGTCGAACATGCCCTATATTCGCTATACACCCTATCCCGATGTCTTCCATTTGGTGACGAATCAGAGCGCGTGCAGCCTTCAAGTCATGAAGACAAGTCTCGGCATCGGAGAGATTCTGATAGGGGCTGGATGCATTCTATCGGACAAGGTGAACTACTTCGGCATTAAGATAGACAGTCAAGAATCTGTCGATAGTTTTTTGAGAGCCATCAAGCTATGCTTTCCAGATATTCAAGATTCGTTAGGTATTATTAGTAACGTGGCAGGAGAAATATCAAAATTCGAGATATTCACAGAAGGTGCAGTACATTCTATCCTAGTAAACGCCTACGAGCGAGACAAGAAAGCTCGCAAGAAATGCCTGGATCATTATGGTGCCATATGTTGCGTTTGCAAATTTGACTTTGGTAAATATTATGGGTCCGCATTTCAAGATTTTATACATGTTCACCACATAAAACCCATATCCAGTATTGGCAAAGAATACATAATAGATCCAATTGCGGATTTGCGTCCGCTTTGTCCGAATTGCCACGCTGCAGTCCATGCCATTAATCCGCCGTACTCAATCGAGCAGATAAAGCAATTGGTCAAAGAATCGAGCGAAACGAGTAAATAATCACTTATGCAGGAGAATATCATGACTTCTTCTCTCCTGACAGGAAACGACCGAGCTATCCCCCGTCTTCGGATCTAAAATTCTGCAATGAAGGATCAATGTAGAAAAGGGATCAGGTCTTGCATTATGATATTACGGAACCCGGCGGGACCGCACCCGATCAGGATTGTAGGCATGTGGATGTAGTGCCGTCGACAACATCCTACGTGGCCTCTCTAATGGAATTTCCTTCAGGCGGCAACCTGAATCTGTAATTTGCCCCCCTGACCCGTCCTTTGAAAAAACGAAGTCCTGAAAAACCCACGTTTTGCAAATCCTAGCTGGATTGGGTTGTCCTGTTTCGGAAGCCTCGTATATGTGGGTTGGGGTGAATCAGTGACAGGGTGACGCCTGCGGTACGATAAGTTAATGGCGCCTTCTTGTAGTATGGCAAAAGCATGAAGTTATCTGATAAGCTGGTCAGCAATTAAGTAAAATGGACATGCATCACGGGGCGATCCTGTTATATAATCATATAAAATTAATTTGGATTTCCTTCCCCGCCAGTCCTGGCAATATGCCGTGAACGTCATATCCCGTATTATCGAACCGATTTTCAAGGAACCATACAAGCCGTTTCAGATGGCAACGCATGGAAAATTTCATATACGGGCGAACATCACTGAACCAAGAAAAAATTCCAGGACCAAAGAACTTGTACGATCAGGCTGGAATGGGCAAACCTGATGCCAATGGCGGCTGAAACTGCGAAATCTCGCTGGCCTTTTGTCAGTTGTTGCCCTTTTCCTTCAGCTGAAAAAGGATGGGGAGACGGGCCTTGCAGAGGACCGGTTTTCCGTTCTGCTTTGCCGGACTGAAGGTCGATTTCTTAACGGCCTGCAAAGCTTCCTCGTCGAATCCAGACCCAGCTCCCTGGACCACTTTTACATCGACCAGGTGTCCGAGTTCGTCAATGGTGACCAGGAGCAAAACGGTCCCCTCCTTCCCGAGTTCTCTGGCAAACCGGGGGTATCTGGGCAGGACCTTCCTGACGAACCGGGGACCATCTCCTGAGCCGAACGTCGCGTTGTACGGCCCCCCTCCTCCACCGGCACCGACACCGGAGCCTGCACCGGCACCCTCTCCGGAATGGCCTTTTCCGGGGCCATCGACATTTCCCGATCCAGCCCCTTCGCCATGCCCGGAAAGAGCGCCGGCGGCGGCACCGGGGCTCTCACTCTCGGCTTTCGCCACGGGGGACGAAGAGGGCTCCGCGTTCGCAATGGTCTGCTGCTTCTGGGGAAGCTTAGGCTTTGGCCTGGTTTTTGGCTTCTCCACGGGCTTTTTGACTTTCTTGGGAATCGGAACGAGGGGCACGGTCTCCTTGACCGTTTCAGCCGGATGCACCGCTTCCGTTTTTTCCGATTCCGGCTTCGCCGGTGCTTCCCGTTCAGGTTCCACCGTGGATTCCAGTGCCGGCGGAGACGGAACCTCCTCCGATCCTCCCGAAGGCTTCGGTTCCCCGTTTCCCTTATTCGAAGCGCCTTCTTCCCCCTCCCCTCCACCGCCTCCAATATCTTGCAGTGTGAGCAGGCTCACCGTGCACAGCGGGAGTTCAACCTTGCGGGGCGGCATCAGCCATGAACCAGCCAGTACCAGCAGGAAAACCGCGACGTGAACGAAAACGGACACGACCATGCCTTTCAGAACGCCTTCATCGAACAGTCCGTTATTCCTGTAATCCCGAGCTTCCATATTGCCTTGATCCTCAATACCCTTTCGTATTCACTTTCCATCGGAGAAAGTCGGCGAGAGGAAATTAATGTGAAAAAGGTTTCACTCTTTCATGAATCACCCGGTTGGATGGCACCGGAGCTCAGCTCTCCGGTAAGGGATGTTTTGCGCTTCCCGCGAGCGGTTCCGTTATCATGCCGATCTCTTCGATTCCCGCATCCCGAATAACTCCCATGACCTGGGCCACGAGCCCGTATTCGACCTTACGATCGGCTCGCAGGATGACGCCTCGTTTCTCCTGACACTCTTTTTGTATGGCCGAGAGCCTGGCCCCCAGCATCCCGAGCTCAACCTCGTTATCTTCGACGAGGACCTTCCCGTCGGCAGTCACACTCACCACGAGCCTTTCCGTCTCTGTGGGAATGGGCCTGGCGGAGACTGCGGGAAGCCTCACGTCGATGCCCTGGATCATCATCGGTGCCGCAACCATGAAAATGATCAGCAGAACGAGCATGACATCCACGAAAGGGGTCACGTTGATCTCCGATACCATCCGCCTACGTGAGCGGATGCCACTCATCTGCATACCCATTGGAAACACTCCTCATCCTGTCTGCAGGGAACTCTCGTCCCTGCGGCCGCACAAGCTTTGACTTTCCCTCGTAATCCCCAGTGTTTCCGATCCCTCATCGTCCTGCCTGGTCTCACACATCAAATCGGTCTTGAGCCTGTTGAGAAAATCGGAAGTGAACTGGAGCATATCGTCTTCTATCACCTGGATCTTGTTGGAGAAGTGGTTATAGGCCACCACTGCGGGAATGGCGGCCGCAAGCCCCATGGCCGTAGCCACGAGGGCTTCCGAGATGCCCGGGGCCACCACCGCCAGGTTGGCAGAACCTTTCATGCCAATGTCCTGAAAGCTGGTCATGATACCCCACACGGTGCCGAAAAGTCCGATGAAAGGGGCTGTGCTGCCCGTTGTGGCCAGAAACGACAGCATACGCTGCAACCGCTTCCTTTTGGAGATGACACCGCCCTGAATGGCGCGATCCACGTTCTCCAGAAGCATATCCGTATGTCCTTCCGTGTTCTTCAGCCTCTTGCTCTCCAAAAGGCCGCTTACGCGGTTCAGTTCCGCGTAGCCGATCCGGAAGATATGGGCCAGATGGCCTTCCCGAAGCCGATCACATTCTTTATGGAGCGGCTCCAGACTTTTGCACCGAATGAAAAGGTCCGCAAAAGCCTCCGATTCCCGGTTCACCTTTCGAAACTGGAAAGTCTTGGCCACGATGATGCCCCAACAGACCAAGGAGAGGCTTAGCAGACCTGCCATGATGGCCTGGACCACCGGTCCCGCATGGATCACCATGCTAAGAATGCCTGTCCCACCCGGGGTGGGAAGAACCTCCGCCACCTCTGCTGTCGCTTGAGTCGTTGCCGCCAGTATGGTCAAAATCAATGTTACACCTCCTTCTTATCCTGCCTTGGATACTTCCTGTTAAAAATGCTTCAAGAAAGTTGAGATGAATTTTTACGCTATTGAGGACAAAATCCTTATGGCATCGTGATCGCCTCTTCAAAAGTGAGTAAAAACAGTCAGAGGATTCAACCCTATCGGGCCGCGTAGTTATGATCTTGAGTATTAAGCGATCAGGCAAAAAAAAATCCCTAGAGCTAAACACTCTAAGGATTGCACCCTGCTTCACTTGATCCTTGATCAGGTCATCGGAATTTCCACGTACCGATTTCCCAAACAGCATCAGGCAGGTCTTCTGACTTACGGATCACTCTACTTTCCGGACCTTCCCATCCCGCTCCAGGCGCGACAGTGGCATCACCGGATTTCGTCCCCGTTCACAGCGGCGGGACCGTTCCCGACTTTCACGGGATTCCCTTTTAAGCTCAGCACTACTCGACCAAGAATTCCCGCTTCACACAAAACAACAATATGATCGCATCATTACAATCTTGGACTAAGAGCCTATCCGAAAACCTACCTCGGCAGCGGACACCCCCCTTTCATTCCCTCCTCAAGGGGGGACCAATGGAGGTGTCGCAAAGTCCACAGGTAGTTTCCGGATAGGTTCTAAGTAGCAGCACCTGATCCTCAAATAAACTTATTGAGTGAAAGATACAGGATACTCATTATAACGTCAATGATCATCTTTGAAATAAAAGCGGTACTGACAAGGGAAATTTGAACAGGAACCCTGCTGGTTGACTCAACTGCCACTACCTCCTACTTCAATGTCAACCGTCCCCTATTCTGAGAGATCAAAAGCTTGAACTGCGAGAGATCCGGCCTCAGAACTCTCTGCATCTCCCCCTGCGTCCTCTTGCTTGAGGAGCACCCCGATGAGAACGCCGAAACAAATTCCGAAGAAAAGGCCAATTTCAAAAGCGAGCCATGCCATGACACTCCCTCCTTTGCCCCAAGAGGTTAAGCACGCACTTTCCCCACTCTTATATATTATATCAATATTTTTAATAGCTTAACTAAATCAAAACATCTATTTTAGAAGGATCGGCTACGGAATTTGAAGAATGTTTTTCAACTTGAATAAAAACCATTTTATCAGTCGCGAGAACTACCAGGAGGCTACAAAAGCAATAGGAAGTTAAATTTAAAATAATCACTCATATGCCTGGCTGCAAATACAGAGATCCTTTTTGTTTAAAATACCCAATTCCTGAAAAAACGAAAAGGAGAAAAACACGTTCTGCCAGGTTCGGACAGATTTATCAGGCATCATTTGTGCATAAAGAAAGCTCCCTTGAATGACACTCCCACTGAGATCGAGGCAACGGTCATGTCACGCAGCCGGTCGGTGTGTCCATTGAACGGCAGGAGCCATGTCAACAAATTTGTTAACATGGATTGGGTCTAATTGACAAAATGGAAAGGCTGAGGCTTCACAGCGCTTCTCTTGGATCACGAGGCCTACCAGGAAAGGAAGAAATAATGTCAAGAAATATCGGAGCATTATCTATCTACTGTTTGGCTACCATGTTTTTTCATTTCCCACTGAGCGCCCATGCTCACCCCAATCAGGAAACTTCAGACTTTCGCAAAGTCACAGTCAGCGCTTACACCAACACCTCTTCGTGTACAGATACGACCCCCGGTCGTACAGCTTCTTCTCTTCGCATCAAACCAGAACATTACCGAAAGTTGGTCGCATTGAGTCCCGACCTGGCGAAGAATTACGACTTTGGCGATAAATTCTATCTGGTGGTCAAGGGAAAGAGCCACCTGGTAGAATTTCAAGATATCATGCCCAAGAAACACAAGAATAAGATCGACTTTCTTCTTCCCTCCAAACGGGAATGCATGAAGTTTGGAGTGACCCAAGGGGTACTCATTCCTGTGGACGACTGATGAGAAACATTTCTTTGAAAATAAAACCACTGAAGATGCCGTCTTCAAAACTTGACGGCATCTTCAGTGGTTTGAATCAGGCATGACCGTTGCCCATTCAGAGGGTTCCTGATGAGACCCCTCAATGACATTTCCCTCCACCATTCCATGGCATCATAGCAATGATGTCATGAACAGCGCCGTTTTCCACATCGCGAACGAATAAATTCGAAGGCTGTCCGCAGATTCTAAAGAACTGGATTCCCGGCACCTGATCCGCCTATCCCTTCACAATGAGCCTATGCCATCCAAGATGCAAAAATCTTCTCATATGTCCATAATTTCCAAATCATAACATTATAACGAAATATCGTTAATATTTGATATCATACCTTCCATATCAGGCCCTCGATCAAAAGGAAAAGGAGCATTTCTCATGGAATCCTCCATGGCTGAAGGCATCTCGAGGCTCTCCTTCCAGCCTTCAGAGGCTTCAAAAATCGCCTTTCAGAGTTGGCATATGAATTGCTCTTCATATCGATCAACTCAACAAGGAGTTCGATATGATTACTTCATTACAAATTCTTTTAGGTCTTTCTATGGGCTTTATGGGTTTCAATTTAATCGGTGAAAATCCAATTCCGGGATGTAGCGCCATCTTTGTAGCCGGGGTTTTGATCCTGGCAGGAATCGACCGTTTGTCCCAGTTAAAGCAATAAACACGGGAAGAGCACTGAAAACCATTCAAGATAAGCGATCGAATAGACGTAGACATTGCGCAATTTACGCAGATTAGAATATAAAGCCCCAAAAGGCCATCCCACACCGGCGTAACCCTTTTCACCCATGGGGTAACGAAAGTGTTTGAGAGGGTCCTTTGGGGCTTTCAACATTTGCGGGACCGATGTTATGATAATGCAACAGAAAAGAGATCATCATTTGAAACTTGAAACGGACGAATTCGGACACATCGGAGATTGAAACATGCCAAAAGAGAGTTTATCGCAAACCATCGATTGGGAACGCCTGCTCCGGGAATTTGAAAATTTTGAGGCATACGATGAGTCCTGCCACGCGGCGTGTGACACTTTCACACGATCCCTGATACATCCTGTCCCTGAATTCGTGGAAAAGCTGATCCAAAAGAAAATTCAAAAGGAAAAACTCAGTTACGAAGAATCGGTCAAGGCGCTTTACTGCTTTCTCTTACAAAAGCGTTACAATGAAAAATTGAATTTACTCCACTTCGCTTTCCATATTTTCGATGAGAACACCTGCCTTCCCGACGAAGTCATCAACCAGACCCCATTTCCTCATGAAGAAGGCCTTCCAAGCTTCAAACACTTCAATGATCCCTCCTACAAAATAGAATGTTAGGATCTCAAGAACTGTTCAATAAAATCAGCGACTTTCTTCTGTCCCTTGAACACGCCGTAATGCCCTTCACAAAGGATGTCCGCCCTTAGGTTCTGTTGACATTTCAGATTGGAACGTTCTCGTAGAGACCGAATCCATAAGGCATTGCACCGGAAAGGACCGCTTCGAGGCAGATCAAGCATCTATCTGAAAATGTGGAACTTTCAGCAAATGTCAACAGAACCTAGAGAGAAGAGCATTTCCAGGGACTGCAGGTAATTCTCTTTGTTTGAAAGAAGGTCCGGGTGAAGAGGCCCGTGTACATCCTGAGCGAAAACAACCTTCAAACCTTGAGATTTCGTCACATAGACCACTGACCCCGGTGAATGCCCAGGGGCGTGAAGAGCTTCGATAGTTCTTTCCCCCAAAGCGATTTCTTGTCGTTCTCCCTTAAGCTTTATGTCGATAGGGAAAGCCTCCATCTCGGATCCATACCAACCGGCAGCCGTCACGGTACTGTCTCCCCTTTCAAGAAATGGCGCATCGAATTCATGGGCGACCGTTCGACAGTGTGTGATTTCCCGCAACGCTTTAGCGCCTCCCGTGTGATCGAAATGGCAGTGAGTGATCAGGAGATACTCAATTTGTTCCGGGGCTACTCCAAGTTTCTTGATGTTGGATAATATTTTGTTCTGATCACGCCCACACCCTGCATCCACGAGAGCGGCATGTTCTCTGAAATGGATCAGATAAACCGCTGCATCTTCCGGAGAGCTGAATCTCCCACCACCTACCTGGTATATTTCGTCCGTTATTTTCACGATGATCCAATCCTTCTTACCTGTAACCGTTCACCACCCTTTTTATATCCGCAGATTGAGCAGATGCACAGAAAGGGAAAAACAGCCAATTTTTGAATTTTCCTTATTCTCTGCACTCTCCGCATTCTCTGCGGTGAACAATTGCCGTTATCCTGCGTTGATGCGTTGAATCGCGGAAAAAGATATCATTTCGCATTCGTTACTATTATACTGAATAATATTCAATGGCGAATGTGTTGAAAGTGTATTTCTGCAATAGTCTAAACGCGCCCAATCCAATAATGTTCAGTTGAGGTAAAATTTAAAAGTTTAAAATAAATTCTTGTCATCCAGATTCTTTCTTGAGGAAAAAATTCTAATACTTGTTGTCGTTGGGACCGAAATATCTTGCACATGCCGATGCGCGAAGAAGTAACCGGGTAGAAGATGAGAAAGGATGCATTGATGATACAGCAGAGCAGCAAATCAGCAGCGCGATTCGTGTGGAAAATCATTCTTAGTGTTGTTATCTGCACCCTCAGCGTGTCGAGGGTTTTGGCCGGAGACCTTGAAGAAATCAAAACGCGCGGAGTTTTGAGACATCTGGGAGTTCCTTATGCCAACTTTGTAACCGGGAGCGAAGACGGGCTGGATGTCGAAATGATAAGACTCTTCGCCATGCATCTCGGCGTTAAGTACGAATACGTCAAAACGACATGGGAAAGGGTTTTTTCAGATCTGACGGGAAAGAAAATCACAAATACCGGGGATGAAGTAAAAATCACGGGGGATGTTCCCGTCAAAGGGGATATTGCAGCCAACGGACTGACGATCCTTCCCTGGCGGAAGAAGGTTGCGGACTTTTCCGTTGCCACCTTCCCCAACCAGGTGTGGGCGGTTGCCAATGGAGACGCCCCTCTCACCCCCATCACTCCATCGGGAGACGTTCAAAAAGATATCAAGGCAGTCAAGGCTCAGCTACAGGGGAAAGTCATATTGGGCCTGACCAACACGTGCGTCGATCCTCACCTCTATGGCCTGGAAGAGGCAGGCGCCAAAATAAAAGGTTTCAGGGGAAGCTTGAACGAACTCGTACCGGCAATCATGAATGGCGAAGGGGATATCTGCCTCCAGGATGTTTCAGGCGTGCTGATTGCGGTAGAAAAATGGCCCGATAGGGTCAAGATCATTGGACCGGTTTCTTCTATGCAGAATATGGGTTATGCCTTTGACAAGAATTCCCCCGAATTACGTAACGCTTTCAATGAATTTTTCGAGCAATGCAAAAAAGACGGTACTTACAACCGACTTGTGATGAAGTATTATCCTGCTATTTTCAAATTTTATCCCGATTTCTTCAATTGAATCAGGTGCAGACAAAAAGGATGATCTCTCAGCCCATTCTTGGAAAGATGAAAACAAAAATACCAACACTTGCAACAAAAAAATGGAACATCACTGTAGCAGTCGCAAGCTTTGTATTGCTGGGATATATAGGGTTTCTGCTCTTCGCCAATTACCTTTCACAAGTAGAACTGCAGACAGCCACTCTTCAGCAACTGAAACAGGACATGGAAAAACGCTCCATGGCGGTGAGTTACTTCTACTCGGAACGCAAGAGCGATCTGAAGGATCTGCGTGAAAATCGCGACATCCTCGCTTACTTTCACAGCAAAGCACTCGGGATGTCCATGGAATACGGCCTTCAGGCCAGCCTGTTCAGCGTCACGGAATCGTTTAGCCGTCTCTTGAACGAGAAGACATTGGATCAGGAAAAAATTTACACTCAGATTGCATTCATCAAAGAGAACGGACAGCTGCTCTCAGGGGCTTTCTCCAGCGAATCGAGGGCTAAAAACGTAGAAAGCCTCTCTCACCTGCTCTCTCCGGAACTTGGCGATGCAGCGATCCTTGTCGATTCCAGCAAGCAGGATCCAGATGTTATTGTTTCCATTGCATATGATTACAAAGGAAAATACAAGGGGCAAATTGTCGCCTGGGTTTCTTCAGCAACCGTTTACAAACAGCTTGTAAAGGAGACCAGCACCCAGGTCGGACGTTCCCTCTATATCATCCCCAATAAAGGCGAACTCGGTTTGCCGTCGGATATTCGGCAAAAGCTCAAATCCTATGCCATGCCTGACCTTGAAGGCCTCGAAGCCGGCAAGATATATCGCATCCGCCCCTCTGCCAGGCATGGAAAATATGAAGAACTGATTGCAGGTCGCTTCCCCGTGAAAGGGACTCCCTTTTCCCTGCTGATTCTATCCGAGGCGTCGGACATATTTGGAAAAACCGCCCCCTGGCGCCTTCCCATTGCCATGGGTATCTTGTCATTGATCATCTTGGGCGGAACGGCTTTTGCTCTGAAGGTCAATACCCACAATCTTGTGCTTCGAACGCGCCTGGAAGAAACAGCCCGGAGCAAACAGGACGTGGAGACAAAAAACAGGCAGCTGGAGAAAGAGATTTCCGAGCGCAGAAGGATCGAAGCGGCCCTCAAGGAATCCGAGGAAAAATACCGAATATTGGTGGACAATACCAATGAAGGAATATTCATCTATCAGGACGACGTCATCAAGTTTCCCAATCGTCGTTTACTGGCCATTACGGGATACTCGGAAGTCGAGTTGACCGGAATGTCTTTCTCGGACCTGCTCCATCCCGATGAACAGGAGTCAGCCTTGGAAAGGCATACCAGATCCTTGAAGGAGGGTGAAGTTGCCGGAGATTATGTCTGCCGGACACTCAATAAAGCAGGAGAACAACTCTGGTTCGAAGTCAATGCTGTCCGACACACATGGGAGAAAAAAACAGCTACCCTCAATTTCGTCAGAGATATCACGCCGCAGAAAAAACTTGAAGCGCAACTGCTCCACGCCCACAAAATGGAAGCCGTCGGAACCCTCGCCGGAGGAATCGCTCATGATTTCAACAACCTCCTTCAGGCCATTCAAGGATATTCGGAGCTGCTCCTCCTGGATAATAAAGAAAATGAACCCAGCCACGACCATCTCAAAGAGATTTTCAGTGCCGCCCAGCGTGGAGCAGACCTCACGAAACAATTGCTGACTTTCAGCCGAAAGATCGAGAGCAAACTTCAGCCGGTCGATCTGAACCAAGAAATTGTTCAGCTCAGGAAGCTGTTAGACCGCACCATTCCCAAGATGATCAGCATCGAACTGCATCTTGCAGGGGATTTGATGACCATCAATGCTGATCCGGCCCAAATGGAACAGGTGCTCATGAACCTGGCAGTAAATGCCCGGGATGCCATGCCGGAAGGAGGCAAACTGACCGTAGCCACGAGGAATGCCATTCTCGACGAACCTTACTGTCGAATACACATGGGGGCCGTACCGGGAAACTACGTGCTCCTGCAAGTCACCGACACGGGCCACGGTATGGACACGCCCACTCTGGGACGCATCTTCGAACCGTTTTTCACCAGCAAAGGAATCGGTAGAGGAACCGGGCTGGGTCTTGCAATGGTTTATGGAATCGTGAAAAGCCACAAGGGATACATTACTTGCCGTAGCGAACCCGGCAGAGGAACGACTTTCGACATTTATCTTCCAGTAATCGATCGAGAGGAGAGGGACATGGAAAAACCCCTTGAACCAGTAGTTATAAACCGGGGATCTGAGACCATCCTTCTCGTGGATGACGAAGATTATATCAGAGACCTTGGAAAACAAATTCTTTCAAGATTCGGATACACTGTCTGGACCGCCGAAAACGGAGAAACCGCTCTTGAGATATATGCAACTCATTGGAATACCATAGACTTAGTTCTATTGGATTTGATCATGCCGGGCATGAGCGGCACAGAATGTCTCAGGGAACTTCAGAGGATCAATCCCTCCGTAAGAGTTGTCGTCATCAGCGGGTACTCGCCGGATGATTCCAGAGATGAACTCATCGAATTGGGTGCCGAAGGTTTCATCAGCAAACCGTATGAAATGAATCAAATGCTGCAGGTAACGCGAAAAGTTCTGGACAAGAAACAAGGATCTTCAGGGAATGAAACGACGGAGGTCTGAATGAATTGGAAGTTTGCCACATTCAACGTGAATGGTATCCGGGCACGGTTGCCGGTGGTCCTTCAGTGGTTGGAACAGCATCAGCCGGATGTCCTCTGCATGCAAGAAATCAAAGCTCAGGAAAAGGATTTCCCTCAGGGGGCTTTCCGGGATGCCGGCTACAGTGTCAGCCTGCGCGGGCAAAAATCCTTCAACGGTGTCGCCATAGTTTCAAAGAAACCGGCCGAAGAACTGCTTTGCCGTCTCGATGAAGAAAATCCCGATGAGGAGGCCAGGTTCATTGCGGGACGTTTTGACGGGATTTGGGTGGTCAATACGTATGTCCCTCAGGGCAGGACTCCGGAAGATCCAGCATTCCGATATAAAATCGACTTCTTGGAGCGGCTGAAAAGATGGTTTGAAAGTCGTTTCGACCCGGGAGATCGCCTTATCTGGGCTGGAGATATCAATGTGGCGCCGGAGGACATTGACGTATTTGATCCCAAGCGGATGGAAGGGGAAATCGGCTGCCACCCCGCCGAGCGTCAAGCCTTCTCCCGTGTCAAATCCTGGGGTTTTATAGATCTCTATAGAAAACACCATCCCAATGAAAAACAATTCACTTTTTGGGACTACCGACTGCCCATGAGTTTCAAGAGGAACCTGGGCTGGCGTTTGGACCACATTCTGGTCACAGATCCTGTCGCCAGGGCGTCCCTCGAGTGCATGGTGGACCATGAGCTTCGAGGCAGGGACAAACCGAGCGACCACACACCGGTATGGGCCGAATTTGATTTGGAAAAACTCTGAACACATGAATGCGCTGAAAGAAACACCATACCAGGACCTTGAGACAGTTCAGATCCTGAGCCTGCTCCGGAAGTTGACACGGAGAGGAGAATAGAATGTACGGACTTCAAGCAATCAATGCGGCGAATGGATGGGTCATCGCACTGGCGGGACTCGGCATCGTATTCACGGGATTGGTCATCCTGGCCATTTTGATTGCCCAAACGGAAAGGTTTCTCAAGCTTTGGGACAGAATGTGCGAGGAAATTCTCAAACACCGACCGGGACGTCTATCTTCGGAGCCGGAAATCCTCACCCCGCCACCCAGGGGAAAACCGCCCGCACCCGAAACCGACCGCACAGAAATCCACCTTTCCCATGAAGAATCGGAAATACTCTCTAATTTCCAATTGATCACGCAACGCATGGGAGAACCTTTCCCCCTGCACTCCCTGCTGGAAAAAGCAGAGAAGCTCGGGGTGCCCAACCCTCAAAGCTATTTGAATACCTTCTTGAAATGGGGACTCATCGTTGAATCCCGTGAAAAAGATCAAAAAGGTCTTTATCAGTGGAGGGAGGATCTGAAAGTTCCTTTGGAAGAAGATTATACTTTTTAAAGATCAAATATTTCACTAATTCCCTGACCGGGATGGTCACAACGCAGGATGAAAGGGTTTCAGAACTTGTCAGAAGCGCAGTTTTTCCGGAGCAACCAAAAGAAGCACCCCCAGTATCAGCATGATGATTCCCCCCACGAAATTCGTGGCACGTGAATATCTTGCCGTAAGACCGATTTTTTCGATGCTCCAGATGGCAAGGACAAAAACGACCAGGTCATCCAGCATATAAAACCAAATATAAATTCCCATCAGTGCTTCACGCTTCAGGATGCCGATATTGTTCATGTCCAGGATTTTTGTATAAGCTTGTGGAATCCCAATAGAACAGGCAAACTCCACTACATTTACGGAAAACGCGATCCCCAGGATTCCCACGACCACAAGGGGGGTCAGGCTCTGGTGCGCAAGAGATTGGAGGCGGGAGACGGTCTGGGTCCGTTTTTCCAGGCTTGTCACTTTGCACGTTCCCTCGAATGTGACAAATTCCCAAAGGAAGAAGATTCCACCGCCTATCGCCAGCAATCCGACGAGCGGCGTCACAATACGATCGGCCTTGATAAAATCAAAAGCGAGGAACCAGGAATTCAAAATAAGAAGGTACATTACCCCCTGAGCCAGGATGAAGAGTCCGGCAAACTGGACCATTCTCCTTAGGGAACCGACATGGGCCAGAGCCGTCAGAAAGGCCACAAGCACCCACATGGCGCAGGGGTTGAAACCGTCCACCAGACCAAGCACGACCGAAAGCATGGGAAGAGTGAATTCTGTTAGATTGACACTTCCCAAAAGGGGAATATCAAAATAAAAAGGACCGGCTTCAACAAGTCCACAGGCTGTGCTCGGTCCCGTTAAAGGGCATACTCCCCCTTTCTCAGTGTCGCCTGCCACATTCATTTCCAGCATCTGTTCCACTGTCGTATCCATCCGCTCAGTCTGCAGCAATTCCCGTATCTGGCTT
Source organism: Desulforhabdus amnigena (assembly GCF_027925305.1). Classification (NCBI taxonomy): domain Bacteria; kingdom Pseudomonadati; phylum Thermodesulfobacteriota; class Syntrophobacteria; order Syntrophobacterales; family Syntrophobacteraceae; genus Desulforhabdus; species Desulforhabdus amnigena. The sequence goes on from NZ_BSDR01000001.1 coordinate 1,880,388, forward strand.
CCCGTGGTGTCAGGCCCGGCAAAACCGACAATGAATTTTTGGCCGATAAGAGTGATGGGGGTAACTTTCGCCAGATGGAACTTATCCGTCAATGCGTCGAAAAGCTGCCGGATTTCCGGCTGATCGATATTGAGCAGTTTAACTTTGAGATGAGGCAGCTCCTTTTGCAATTGAGAAAGGAACTCTTTTTCCCTTTTACAATGTCCACACCCTTCGCGCCAGAAAAGAGAAAGGGTCATGTCACTCCGAACTTCATCGCCGGTGATGACTGCTTCAGGAGAGGCATGCGATAAATTCAAGAGGATGCATAGAAGAAAAAGCACCAGGCCCATTCGGGCTGACGATGATCCAGAAATTCGCACAGTGGAGTTCTCCTCAAACATAGGGGGCCAGGACCCCGGAATCCATGTAAATTGCCTTATAAGCCATCACGGGCATGAAAGCTTTGATAACCAACATAAGCAAGCCAGGTATGGGGACATTGAAAGAGGGTAGATTCTTCAAAACTTGCCCTTTTGGGCAAAATTCTAACATGATTTCTAATTCCATCAAATACAGGGTTACGGTCACAAGGGTTCATCAGAAGGCCGCCATGCAAAATGAGAACTCGTTTGACCTTCAGGAAAATTCCATCGGAACCCGATTTCACCCCTTTTATGAGTAGATCCCCATAAGTACTGTACAATTTGACCAGGGCCGACTCAAAGCCCTATTCATTGACAGAAATTTTAAAAGTTGCTATCCATCCGACATGTGGATGAACTTATTTTAAGGATTCCGTCCTGCCGCCGAAAGGATTCCCCTCTCTACGCATCTTCATCGCTCACGATTGAATCCGGTCAGGCATTCACTCCAAACGAATGGAAAGCCTCTATTCCATGAAACAACAAAACCAACTCACAATGGCGCCCATTCCCGAACTCATCCGCCAAATCGCCATTCCCGCCAGCATAGGATTCTTCTTCAACACTATGTACAATGTCGTGGACACTTACTTTGGAGGACTCATTTCAACTCAGGTCCAGGCCGCCCTCTCCCTTTCGTTTCCCATTTTTTTCATCATCATTGCCATGGGAAGCGGAATGGCCACGGGCACAACGGCTTTGATAGCAACGGCCATTGGAGAAGGAAATCTTCAACAGGCAAGGCTTTTTGCCGTTCAAGGGATTGCTTTCGGAGTCATCCTCTCCTTTTTCCTGACGGTTATCGGCCTTCTGAGCGCGCCTTTCCTGTTTTCGTTGCTCGGAGCCTCGGAAAGCTATCTGGAAATATGTTTGAATTATATGAATACGATTTTTTTCGGCGCCCCCTTTTTCATGCTCACTTATATGCTCAACGCCATCCTGAACGCCTTGGGAAACACCAAACCCTATCGGAACTTCCTGGTTGCCGGTTTCTTCTTGAACCTCGTTTTCGATCCATGGTTCATCTACGGCGGACTGGGCATTCCTCCAATGAGAACCCTTGGAATCGCCATCGCGACAGTCCTCATACAATTGATCGGCAGCATCTATCTCGGAACGAGGGTCTTTCAATCTGGCATCCTCAAAGGGAGCCAATGGACGGAATTGCACCCCCGGAAAAAAACGTTTCAGGAAATTGCGCGGCAGGGATTTCCGGCAAGCGCCAACACGTTCACTGTGGGTTTGGGGATTTTCGTCATCACATACTTCATCAGCAAATTCGGAAAAGAGGCTGTTGCCGGATACGGCATCGCAACGAGGGTGGAACAGATAGCCCTGCTCCCCACTATCGGGTTGAACATCGCCACACTGACCATTGTCGCACAAAATAACGGAGCACGACTCTTTGGCAGAATTCACGAAGCCGTCAAAACGGCTCTGCTTTATGGTGGTGCGGTCATGTCCTTGGGAACAGCGGGTGTTTTCATGTTCGCCGAGAACCTCATGGGGTTCTTCACACAGGACCCGCCGGTCATAGAACACGGCACGACCTACTTAAAGATTGCCTCTTTCGTCCTTTATGCGTATACAATCATGTATATCAACATTGCGGCCCTGCAAGGAATCAAGAAACCCATGTTTGCCATATGGATAGGGCTGTATCGTCAGATTGTGGCCCCCATCATTGTCTTTTATGCTCTGATTCACTTGCTGGACCTGGGGATTAAAGGCATATGGTGGGGAATATTTTCAGTCACATGGAGTGCAACAGGGATCACGCTCCTTTATTCCAGAAGATTATTGAGGAAAAACCTGGCATTATGTTCTGATCAGCGTGTTTGACTCCTCACAAGAGAACCCTTTGATTTTGGAATGCCATGAAAATATGGGAACGCCTTCAACCTGATTGTATCTTCTTGGATGCCCACCTTTCGGACAAGGATTCCGTGCTTCGATTTGTAGTGGACATTTTTGCCCGCAAGGGAGCGGTGAGGAATGCAAATCACCTCTACGAAGGAATGAAAATGCGCGAAGAGGTGATGAGTACCGGCATAGGCGACGGCATCGGTATTCCTCATGCCCCCAGTACCGATGCCAAGGATGCGGCCATTCTCTTGATCCGCCTTGCAGAGCCCATAGACTTCGATGCACTGGATGGTCTGCCCGTGGATGTCATTTTGGCCATGGTAGTTCCGCAAAATGCAACCGCCCTCCATTTACAGGTGCTTGCCGCCATTTCCAGGCTCTGTCACAATCCGAAATTCATGGAGAGCATCAGAGAGGCTGAGAATTCGGAGACGCTTCGTGAAAAGATCAAATGCATGGAAGAGGAAATGGCCTTCCAATGACGGTAAAATCTGTTACATGGTGGCCGGGATTAAAACTGTTCCTACCGGGAGCGAAAGTTCGAAAATTACATGAGTCCCTCCCGTAAGATGGGCAAAGCCTCTTTCTTGCCCATCGCCATGGCGATCAAAAGTCTTCATTTAATCCGTGCAGAGTAATATATTGGCCCATGTAATTGTCATGCCCTCTAGGGACACCTCAGAGCATGAAGATGGGCTATTTTCAGGTAAAGAAAAGAACGACGTTTGAACCATTTAAGGATCAGAATCATGAAAAGGGAAAGCTATTTGCGGGTATTCTTTTCAGCTTTGGCAGGCCTGGCATTAGTGGCCGGTTGTTCAACAACTCAAACGACTTCAACACCGACGCCTCCCATGTCCGTGACACAAACCAGTGTTCAGACGTCTGTGGTTGAGCCGGCTACGGTTTCAAAGAGAGATTTCCGCCACGGTGATGCACCAACCCTTGTTCCCTATTACGCTCCGCCGGAAAGAATGGACTTGTGCGGTGAAGCCGTTCCTCTCGATGTTGCAGACGCATGGGAGCGATTCGACAAGGAATTCACCCTTGTGGTCTACAACCATGCTCAGGTCTACCTCTGGTTGAAGCGAATGGAGCGATATTTCCCTTGGATCGAAGAAAGGTTGCATTCCTACGGACTGCCCGAAGACCTCAAGTATGTGGCCATTGTGGAAAGCGACCTGCAACCCAATGTTTGCTCACCCAAAGGAGCAGCCGGCCCCTGGCAGTTCATGCCGACCACGGGAGCATCCTATGGGCTGGAACAACAGGGTTCCTGCGACAAGCGATTCGACTTCGAGCAATCCACCGATGCCGCCTTCCGATTGCTGAGGGATTTATACAGCCGCTACAACAACTGGGCCCTGGCTATCGCCACTTACAATTGCGGAGACAAGCGCATCACGGATGAAATGCGTTCTCAGGGAGTCAACAACTATTATCTGCTCAAACTTCCCCTGGAAACAGAACGCTACGTCTTTCGCATACTGGCGATCAAAGCGGTTCTGAGCGACCCGGCAAGGTACGGCTATAATTTACCCCAAGGCGCGGGGTATCAAGAGTTGAAGCTCGACCGCGTCACAGTGAACTTGAGCAAGCCGGTTCCCATTCAAACCGTAGCATCGGCGGCGGGCATCACCTACCGTGAGTTCAAGAAGATCAATCCCTCTTTTCGTTCGGACACCATTCCAGCAGGCGTTCAGGAACTAAAACTTCCAGCCGGCACGGGTGCGGCTTTCGAGCGCAATTTTCAATCCGTTCAAATACCCCCAAATGCAAGGATGGAAGAGACAACCGCATCTCCTGTTGCCAAAAGAGAAGTCGGACAAGCCGTTCAGGCAAAAGCCGATCCTCCGAAGCCCAGTGCAGGGTCCAATCCCAAGCGCTCTCACACGGTGAAAAGTGGAGAGACCCTCTCTGGTCTTGCACGCAAATACGAGGTAAGCATCGACGATCTAAAAAAGGCAAATGGGATAAAGGGAGATACTCTGCCATTGGGACAAACGATCATCATTCCTTGACCTGAAAAAAGAAAAGGGCCTACTTTTCCATGGGTGACACGGCCGACTTATTGCCGTATCCCCCATGGAAATGGCCGTATAATCAAGATCTTGAGCGCTTAGATCAGCCCGCAAGCCCGAAATTCACCTGAAAAAGAGAAGCTCAAATCATTCCATCCAGCCAGAAACACAAGGCATTTTTGATTTCTGCAATTTGTTCCGGATCTGTAACTTTTTCCCCTTGATGCGTTCTGATGTAAAAAACGTCGGCCACCTGATCCACCTTGGTCGTGATCTTGGCCACGAAAATTCTCACCTGTAGCTCACACAAAGTTCGACTGATGGTATAAAGCAAGCCGACACGGTCTAAGGTGTAAACTTCGAGGATCGTATAAAGCTGGGACGAATCGTTATCGATAAGAATATGGCTTGGAGTCTGGCGAACCGGTACGGGGAAATCTTCCCGACTGGCTGCATGGGCTGCAATACGATAATCCAGAGCCATTTTGCCCTGCATCAGTTGCTTCATGTCTTTTTTCACTGCGTTCCAATCGAAAGCCACATCGCGCTTTTTCGTCGTGCGGCATTGAAAGACAAGAAGCACCAGCCCGTTGTTCATGGTGAAAACCTGGGCTCCAGCAATATTCATATCATGCAAGGTCAGGATACCCGCGACTTGTGACAGCAGCTCGGGTCTTTCCCAGCTCATGAGTGTCAACTCTATCACGCTGTCCTTGGTTGCAACCTCCCATACAAAAAGGTCTTCGCTTGCTTGCAGTTGCCATCCGAGCCTCAAATGCCGGGCTATGGCCTCCGGGGGCATGGAGAGCAAATAGCGTGGAGCCAGCTGAGAAAAATAAGTCTCCAACTCTGCCGTACCGATCAAATCGGCCAATTCTTCTCCTACCTGAACCCTCACCCGTTCGATCCTCTCCGCGATAGCCTGAGGACTCGGCTCCCCCTTCTCCAGAAGGTGGTGAATCATATCGTAAAGAGCAAAGACCGGTGTGTTTTTCCACTTCTGTTTTCCTTTGGGACCGGTGGATACCATGTCGGAAAAACTGAGGAGCATGAGCTGATCAAGCTGCAGCGGTGTGGAAATGATGAGCGCACAGTGGGCCAACATCTCTTCATCGGCCAGGTCCCTCAGGGAGGCGCTGTCCACCAGAAGCAGATGCTGCGCCACCAGAAACTGCACGTTATCGGATTCTTCGGGTTTCAACCCAATGCGCCGGGCAATAGCGGGTATCATTTCCCCGCCATGGAGGGCATGTCCCCTTCCTGAACTCTTTCCGATATCGTGAAGGAATCCGGCGAGAAAAAGCCAGGTCGGGTCGGTAATTCCCTGGGCAATTTGGGTCAACTCGGGCTCCGTATCGGTATATTCCCCCGCAATGAGCCGTTTCAGTTCCCTGAGGGTGCGCAGATGATGCTCATGCACCGGATAAAGATGAAAAGCATCATGTTGAACCAGTCCATGTACCGCCCCCAGTTCCGGAATAAGAGAGGTGAGAAAACCCTGGTCATAGAATTTCCTCAGGACGGGCAAATCCGACGAGTCGTTCCGTATCAGATCCAACAGTTCCTCACGAACCATGGGGTCCCCAGAAGCCGTATCCAGCACGTTCCTGTGGTGTTGAATCCATTGACGCGTCACGTTGGCGAATTGAAGACGATGCGTTGCAGCCAGGTTGAAAAGATGAACCAGGTGCCCGGCCGTGGCAGGGTACCGGTCGGTTTGCAGGGTGATCCTCCCCGAACGAACCATTACCCCTTCTTCGATGGCCTTCGCTCCAGCTTCTTCAACGATCTCTTCCCGGCTTTCGTGCAAACGCTCCCAGAATTCCTGAGAGATGCATTCAACACCGTGGAAAAGTTGAAAGACCTTCTGCATGAAAGATTCCACCGGAAGAAAACCCGCACGAGAAGAATATCCCAAACGTTCCGTAAGGATTTCCTGCTCCTCGAATCGAAGCTTGCTCTTCTCACTCTTGGAAAGACTTCCAAGAAGACTGAGGAGGCGGGCGAAACTCTTTTCAGCCTGTTGAAGAAAATCCACCTCCTGGCGGTTCAAATAGCCCCGAAAAATGGCATCCTCCAGGTTGTGAATATTCGATGCAATACGGCATGCAACCCTTATGGATTGGATCTCGGAGAGCGCCCCCGGATTTTCGATCAAATCCGGTTCCAGCCAGCTTCCAGGATCCTCGAGCCGGCTTTCCCGATGCCGCACGGAATCGTATAAGTACTTGAGGAACTCATCCCGCCGCCCCTCTATAAAAGTATCGAGCGCATCCTCCAGTTGGTCGACAAGCAATCTGTTTCCCGAAATATAACGGTTTTCCAGGAGCAACACAAAAAAAGAAAAATCCTGGCTCACCCGTTCCATCAAAGAATCCACGGTTCCCTGCTCTACCTTGAGCGTCCAACCGGCTTCGGTGAGCGGTGAAACGATTTCGTCCAGCCAACTCTCTTTCCAGGGCGACGATTCAGCCTTTAAGAGGAGGACCGGAATGGGCTGACTCGGTCCGACCAGTCCACGCCCAAAAGCGCCCAGGGCCAATATGGCTCCGCTGGAGCGGAACTGCTCCGTGTCCAGATTGAGGCGATTCACGAGACGGTTATAAAGGGAAATGATGGCCACCTCCAGGAGACTGGTATGGCGACTCAAGAGGTCCTCGCCGCCATCACCCAGGATCTGTTCCCGCTGTTTGCGAAGAGACTCGGCAATATTCTGCATTTTATTCTCACTTTCCTTTAGATGATTTTATGATCTGTGCTCGCAACAGACAATTCAAAGACTACGATTGTTGCCAGGATAATCGTAAACTCTCCTGCCCCGGGACGCAAGGCGGCCCGGAAGAATTCGCGTTCAGCGGCAAAGGGTGTTTCCCCGCCATCTTGAACGAGACCATTCCCTTGACCCCAGAAGAAATAATGGGTATTTACACATCTTACTTCAAATTGAATACAACCTGCCAGTGAAAGGAGTCATGCGTGATCGCCATCTTGGACTACCGGGCCGGAAACCTCACCAGCGTAGCAAGAGCCTTGAATTTTCTGGGTTTCCCATGTCGGATCACCCATTCCCACGAAGAGATCAAAAGGGCTGACCGAATCATTTTCCCTGGAGTTGGCGCCGCCGGGAAATCCATGGAAAATTTGAAAGAACTGGGTCTCGATCTCCTGCTTCGCGAACGGCTGGAAGCCGGAACTCCCATCCTTGGAATCTGTGTTGGATTACAGGTCCTTCTGGACTACAGTGAAGAAAACGACACGCAATGCCTCGGAATCGTTCGCGGAAGGGTTCGTCTTTTCCCCAGGGACATGCGAGCCGCCAACGGAACGTATCTCAAAATTCCTCACATGGGCTGGAATGAGGTCGCTTTCACGAAGGATCACCCGGTTTTCAAGAACATCCCCCCCCAGAGCGCATTCTACTTTGTACACAGTTATTATCCCGACCCGAGCGAACCGGATCAGATCGCCGGTAAAACGGAATATGGAATCTCTTTTGCCTCAGCCGTCGCCCAGAGCAACCTGGTCGCTGTCCAATTCCATCCGGAAAAGAGCGGCCCCCCCGGACTGCAGCTGCTGAAAAACTTCTGCCTATGGGATGGAGCATTTTCACAGTAAAGGAGAGATCATGTTGAGCAAACGCATCATCCCCTGCCTGGATGTCCGGGATGGACGCACCACAAAGGGAATCAAATTCAAAGACAACATCGATATTGGGGATCCCGTCGACATGGGCCGGTTCTATTATGAAGAGGGAGCCGATGAAATCGTCTTTTACGATATCACGGCATCCAGCGACCGCAGGCCGATCATGCTGGACGTAGTGAGGCGGGTGGCCGAGACCATCTTTATCCCTTTTTCCGTAGGGGGTGGAATTCGAACACTGGAAGACATGCGGGATGTTCTACTTGCCGGAGCCGAGAAAGTGAGCGTCAACTCAGCGGCAGTCCTCAACCCCGATATCATACGCCAGGGAGCGGAGGCATTTGGAAGCCAGTGCATCGTACTGGGAATGGATGTGAAGCAAGTTGAAAAATCTGAAAGGATTCCTTCAGGTTATGAAATCGTCATCAACGGTGGACGCAAGCACATGGGAATCGATGCTCTATGGTGGGCCCTGGAAGCGGAACGATTGGGAGCGGGGGAAATTTGCCTCAATTCCATCGATGCCGACGGAACTCAGTCCGGATACGAACTGCAACTCACCCGCATGATTTCCACTCAAGTGCAGATTCCCGTCATAGCTTCGGGGGGAGCGGGCAAACCGGAACATCTGCTCGACGTACTCACCAAAGGCTGCGCCGATGCCGCGCTCATCGCATCCATGGTCCACTACGGGACTTATACCATACGGGAAATCAAGAAATTCCTTGAAGAAAACGGGGTAAGCATCAGAAACGTCTGACAGGACTTGAATGCAAGGGACGGGCATCCTTCCCTCTGAAGAGGAGGATGCCCTGCCAAAATCATTTCTTGAGTTTAGCGATCATCTCCTCCACTTCTTCGGCACCCTCTTTGTAAAACTTCTCCTCTTCCGGTTCGAGTTCCTTCAAGAGTCTGAGAAACTCCCCCGCATGGACCAGCTCTTCTTCGGCAATATCCTTGAGTACCTCTTTGGCAAGTTCGTGGTCGGTGGATTCCGCCAGTTGCATATAGAGTTGAACCGCTTCGTACTCGGCAGCAACCATGAAGCGGATTGCCCGCACCAACTCCTGATGAGTGACTTTGCGATCCAGGGTTAAACCGGAAAGAGATGTTCCGAATTCTGGCATGATCTGACTCCTTTCTTTTCCGTTAAGGTTAGTGGTTCTACAGACTTTTTTTTCCCCTTCTCTATACAAACGCTCATACAATAATCACGTCAACCGTGTGAAGCCATTCTTCAAACAGAATCCCTTCGAACCCAGTGGAGGGTTTCCCGCAGTCCCGCCCGCAGAGAAATCCGGGGAACCCAATGGGCCGCACCGGAAAACGCGTCCACGGAAGCCAGGGAAAAGCGAATATCTCCCGGGCGTTCCCGGCAAAAATTCAGAGGAAGAGCGTTTCCAGTCAAGTCTTTTATGGTTTCCGCCAGTTCGAGGATGGTCGTACTCTTCCCGGTTCCGACGTTGTACACTCCGTTGGGGACGGACGGCCCAGTATCATTCAAACCTGCCGCGCGAATATAGGCTTCCACTACGTCGGAGACGTAGACGAAATCCCGCGCCTGATGGCCATCCCCGAAAATGGTCAGCACCTTGTTTGCGAGGGCCATATCGAGAAAACGCGAGATGACCCCGCTGTAAGGGCTTCGGGGGTCCTGCCTTGGACCGTAAATATTGAAAAAACGAAGGGCCACACCGATAGGGTTCGATGCCACGGCTCGAGAAGCCATAAACTTGGCTTGTCCATATGGACTGAGATGCCTGGTCTTTTCGTCCGCATACGTTTCGAGAAGCGGCAGTCTCTGATCGTTTCCATATTCCGCGGCCGAACCCGCGAAGACCAACCGGCTGAACCGGAGTTTTTCCGCACTCTGCAAAAGTTTCAGTGTAGCGTCGTAGTTGATTTTTGTGGTTTCTTCCTCGTGGTCCATGGAATAGGGAACACTCACGATGGCGGCCAGATGAAAGCAATAACTCAACCCGGAATGCCTGCCCGATATCCATTCCAGCAAACCCTCTTCAGCGATGGACGTGTCATAGAAAGTAAAGGCCGGATGATCTTTGAAGGAAGCCATGTTTTCAGGATAACCCGAAAAAAAATTATCGATCCCAACAACGCGATGGCCAAGAGACAAAAGTTTTTCTGCAAGATGGCTCCCCACGAAACCAGCAACCCCGGTGACCACACATCCCCGATTCCTCCCGACATTTTTCATTGTATTTTGTCTCCTTTACCGGCAGAATGCTGGGCTGGACAACCAACATCAACCGTTTGAACGCATATTCCTTAACAGACGAGGAACAAATAAGAAAATGAACGAACTGCTTGGAAAGATCCAGAAAAAAGAAGCAACCGTGGGCATCATCGGCTTGGGGTATGTGGGCCTTCCCCTCCTCATTCGTTTCGGAGAAGCCGGCTTTCCGCTCATCGGCTTTGATGTCGACAGCCGCAAAGTCAATGATCTGCTTCATGGCCAAAGCTATATTAAACATATCCCCATGCAGTCTATAAACGATTTTTTCGAACGCAAACAACTGGATGTGACGATCAGCTTTGAACGCCTTCAAGAAGCCGACTGCATCATCATCTGCGTACCCACTCCTTTGACGGAAAAAATGGAACCCGATCTGCGCTTCGTGACCGATACCACGGAAACCGTGGCCAAATATTTGCGCACTGGTCAACTGGTCGTACTGGAGAGTACAACATATCCAGGTACTACCGAAGAATTGATGCTCCCCATGCTCCAGCAAAAAGGGATGCAGGTGGGCAGGGATTTTTTTCTGGCTTTTTCTCCGGAGCGGGAAGACCCGGGAAACCAAAAATTTCATACCGGAAACATTCCCAAGGTGGTGGGGGGTGTGACTCCCGAATGCCTCGAGTGCGCCAAGACCCTCTACGGATCGGCGCTCTCTGAAATCGTGCCCGTTTCTTCCACCAGAGTCGCGGAACTGACCAAACTATTGGAAAACATCTACCGCAGCGTCAATATCGCCCTGGTCAATGAGCTCAAGATGCTCGCTCAGAGGATGGGGATCGATATCTGGGAAGTCATCGCCGCAGCGGCCACCAAGCCTTTTGGCTTTACCCCATTTTATCCCGGACCGGGGCTTGGAGGGCACTGCATCCCCATCGATCCTTTTTACCTCTCCTGGAAAGCCCGCGAGTACGATTTTACCACGCGATTCATCCAGCTCGCAGGAGAAGTCAACGTGGGGATGCCTTATTATGTTCTGGAGCGGACCGCCGAGGCCTTGAACAGCCGGAAAAAGTGTCTGAACGGTTCCAAAATTCTCGTCCTGGGCGTCGCCTATAAAAAGGACATTGACGACGACAGGGAATCTCCTACATACGCCATCATGGAACTCCTCCTGAAGCGCGGCGCGCAGGTTTTCTACAACGATCCCCACATCCCCAAACTCAAACCAGGCCGCAAACACCAGTTTCAACTGGAATCCCTGCAGCTCACGGAAGAAGTCCTGAATGATATGGATGCCGTAATGATCCTGACAGATCATTCAACATATGATTATGAATGGATCGTCAAGAATGCAACCATGGTGATCGACACGAGGAATGCAACCAAAGAGGTCAGGGAAGGAAAAGAAAAGATCGTCAAAGCCTGAGAGGGGTGTCTGAGAGCGTGCAAGGTTGAAAAAACTTGTGTTTGAGTGCCTGTAAATTCCTGTACAACTCCCTCATCTCGATACTCTCTTACCAAGAAAAGGATGAGGGAGACGCCGGCAGAGCCCCCAGCAGGTCTCTACTGGCCCTTGGCTTTTTCCACGGCGCTTTCCACCATGCGGCGTATTTCTTCGAGGCGTTCGGCAGTATCCGCTTCGTAGCGAAGAACAAGCACCGGCTGAGTGTTGGATGCACGGACCAGTCCCCAGCCATCTTCGAAGACGATACGAGCTCCATCGACTTCGATGACTTTATAGCCCTTTTCTTTAAAGATGCGTTTGGCTCTTTCAACCACCTGAAACTTAACGGCATCTGGACATTCCACTCTGATTTCCGGCGTGGTAAATGTCTCGGGAATCCCTTCCAGCAGTTCAGGGATCGTTTTGGATGAATTGGCCAGAATTTCGAGGATTCGACAGGAGGCATAAATGCCATCGTCGAAACCGAAAAAACGGTCTTTGAAGAACATGTGCCCGCTCATCTCCCCCGCCAGCACCGCATCCACTTCCTTCATCTTGGCTTTCATGAGGGAGTGACCCGTTCGAGCCATGATGGCTCTCCCTCCCCGCTTTTCGATATCGTCATAAAGCGTTTTTGAACACTTCACCTCAGAGACGAACGTGGTTCCGGGACGACGGGAGAGAATCTCCCGAGCAAAAATGATCAGCAGCTTATCCCCAAAAACGGGTTCCCCCCGGTGGTCCACGATACCGAGACGATCACTGTCGCCATCGTAGGCTACTCCCACATCCAAGTGTTCACGTTTGACGAGGGCGCACAAATCTTTGAGATTTTCGAGAACCGTGGGGTCGGGTTCATGATTTGGAAATGTGCCGTCCATGTCGCAGTAGATGGGGTAAACTTCGCAACCCAGCCTTTCCAGGATGGGTATAGCAATGGGGCCGGCCGTGGCATTACCGGCATCCACCCCCACGCGGAGCCTGCGTTTGAGTTCTATGTTTCCAACCACGTAGTCGATATAGGATGTCACGATATCATGGGACACGACCTGTCCGTTGCCTGAAACGAAATCGGCCTCTTCCATCATTTCACGGATCTTCTGAATCTCTGCGCCGGAAATGGTATCGTAGCCGTTACAAATCTTGAATCCATTGTATTCCGGCGGGTTGTGACTTGCAGTGATCATGATCCCACCCTGGCGGTCCAGGCGCCGCAAAGCGAAATAAAAGACAGGTGTGGGACACACCCCTACATCCACGACGTCCATACCGGACGCAACCAAACCTTCAACCAGCAGATCCCGATAGCGGCCGGAACTGAGGCGGCAATCCCTTCCCACCACCACATATTTCTTCTGTTGCCCAGCCATATACGTGCCAAAGGTTTTGCCCAGCAAAACAACGTCCTGATCCAGGATTTCTCTATCTACCAGGCCGCGAATATCGTATTCCCTAAAAACATTGTGGTCCAAACGGCTTACTCCCAAGGATCCTGCACCAGGCAGGGGATTTCATTCGGTGGTTGAACAAAAATCAATGCTCTTCTCCAGCCCCGCCCTTCTTCACACGCTTGATCGTTATCAGAACGGCAGTGAGAACTCCAAACAGCATGACTGTCAAAACACCGTAAAGTGCAGAGAAAAAAACCGTATGGCTGAGATCATACCAAGGAATATCCCAAGGCAACATGCTGGCAACACTGCGTTTAAGTTCCACACACAAAAATTGTCCAAACCCTGACATAGGCGTCCCTCGATGGATGAAGATTGAAATCACATTGCGGATTAAAAATAACGACCTTAATTATAATGAGCGGTCTTATAATGAAAAACGAATAGCAGGGATTCAGTGGCGGGTCAATGTCAAAGTCGGCGGAATACGGGCCGGAAAATCATCTAAACCGGCAGGGTGAAAACCTTAAAAATAAAAAAGGCTGAAAGAATCGTTTCCTTCAGCCTAAAAAACTCAAATTGCGACAACTACTAGGACCAGAATCATCACTTTCCATCGTTTACCCCTTGTACATGATCACTCGACCGGTTGGATCCGTCGAACATTTCCTCAAAAAATCCTGCATCGTACAGTTGAATTGATTCCGATGGGAAAACCAAAAATCCAAAGTCTTCTTACGGGCCTCCAAGCGGTTACGTCCGCGAATGAGAACAAACTTCATGGGAATCACCTCCTCGTTCGTTGTCCTGGCAAAAAAAAACCGAGCCAAGGCCCGGGAACTTTGCACAGAAAAAAGCTCTGACACGCTAAAGGAAGATGGCGGCACCTCCCCTTTCCGGTCGCAAAATCCCGCAGATCCGTAGGCTTCATTCGATTTTCAAGCAGCGCTTACCAGCAGTGCCAGGGTCGTCCATTACTACTTTTCTTCTCTCTCTTGTTGAAATCGGCCAAAAAGATATTCCAATACGAATATCCAGAATATCGCAACTTTTAACAGATAATATGTGACAGGTTCCGAGTCAAGAAAATTTTTCGTACAAAGAGCCGCAAAAGAAGAATCCTAAATAGGGCCGCTCACCTCTGAACCGGCCTCTGCGAACTCATGAAGTCATCCCGAACGTGACACCCAATCGCTGGAGCAAGATGAGTCCAACCACCCTCTGAGCCCATCTCGATCCATACAGGCCATAAGTTTTCGACAAACCAACAGATCTGTCGGGAAAGCCATTTGGGGCAATTCATGGAGAGCAAAAAAACCCGCCTCACCGGCGTCTGTACCGGGAGTCACGTCGCCTGAGAGGCGCCGTCCCCAGAACCAGATCCCCACGGTCTGGCACTGAGGATCGTGAAAATTGGAATGGACGTCGAAAACCGGCCCGACAGCAACATCCAGCCCCGTTTCCTCGTGCAACTCCCGGCAGGCGGCCTCTCGAATGTCTTCATCCCACTCCACATGCCCACAGGGAATACACCAAAGCCCTTCGTAGGTTCCCAGTCGCCGGACCAATAGAAGCCTTCCCGCCTCCACAACCAGGACTGCAACACCAACCGTCGGATTTCTATAATGAATTTTTCTGCATGATCCGCAGTAAAGCCGGTCCCTACCTGAGCGATTCCACTTTGTCAGTGGGTTCCCGCAAAAAGGACAGAATCGAAACTCCATTTTTTCAGGTAAAATCCTCAAGCTGAGTAGCCCAGAGAGGATTCAGAATTTTATGGTTTTCCAGCTTGAGACATGCATAAATTGCCTGATTGAGGGGCGTTTCCACTCCGATTTCCTTGCCGAGCTTCACGACCATTCCATTGAGAGCTTCGATTTCCATGGATCTCCGCCATTCGAGATCACGCAACATGGAAGGCTTGAATTTCTTATTGTAGGATTCCGCAAGCAGGATGGCGTCCTCCACCACGGTTTCCGGCATCGCAACGCCACGAGCACGAGCCAGCGTTTCCACCTCATGCATTACCCCTTCGAGGAGCTCCCGGGTTTCATGGAAAGCAAGAGCCATCCCCAAGGGAGATCTCGAAACCGTGCAAACTCCATGAGCGCCACAGATGAAGAGAAACTTGGACCAAAGCACCTGGGAAATATCCGGGCTGAGCTCCGCATCAATCCCCGCTTGCTGAAAAACCCGGAGAACCGCTTCCACACGCTCTGTCCGCTGACCCGACAGTTCCCCAAAGGCGATGCGCCCGGGCTTCCCTGTATGAACAATCATGCCGGGGGAAGCAAGAGATGCCTCAATAAAGGACGTCCCCCCCAGCACCCGATCCTCACCATAGATTTGAATCAACTTCTCAATATTGTCGATGCCGTTCTGAAGAGTGAGGATCATGGTCTCTTCTTCCACCATGGGAGCTACAAGACGTGCTGCGTCCAGAGTGTCGTACGATTTGACGCAGAAGAGGAGCAAGTCCACCGGCCCGATCTCATCGGGCTCTGCAGTCGCATGAATTCTGACCCGGAAATTGCCCTGATCGGAAATTACCTGCAGACCTTCATCCTGAATTGTCCGAAGATGCTTGCCTCTAGCTACAAAATGAGTATCCAAACCTGCCCGTACAAGGAGACCGCCAAAATAACCTCCCACTCCTCCCGTACCCATCACCCCGATTTTCATGGACTGCTCCTCTCCCATGATTTTGGCTGTAAGAACCCGTCAGGAAACGATAATCAAGCTAAAACGCAGATCTTTATACCGTTACAAGCCATTCACGTCAAATCAAAGTATGGGCTCCTACAAGGTGTAAACAAGATTCCTCCATCCTTCGAGATTCTTGTTCATTTCCTTACCGGAAAAAAGAACACAGCCACCTTCCGCAATCACCGGCAAGCAATCGCATCAAACTCTGTACAGTGCCATTCCGCAAAGACACTGAAAATCACACGGCTCACCACAGGAAGCCTCCACCCAACAGGGTGCGAGGTTGCCTCGAGACAGAGCATCAAGAGCGTCCGCAGCATGCTCTTCCCAACGTCGCAGAAAAGAGTCCAGCTCCTCAGCGGTAGTTTTGATACAGTAAACATGTCTCAGATGTTGTACCGATCGGAGATCAATATATCCCGCGGCCAATCGGTTTGAACCTCCATCAATTTTGCTCACCAATCCTCTCTTGATGGCAAGGAGGTAGGCGGGAAGCTGAGGTGCCTGAAGATCCTCCCATATTTCCTTGTTTTGGGGAATCTTTCCTGTCTTATAATCCCAGCATATTATGCCCTCGTCAGGATGAAAATCCACTCGGTCCAGACGTCCTTTGAGAGTGATGGGGCAGTTCCTCAGCCGCAGACCATTGAAATCCGATTCCAATCCAATCCAACGCCACCCATCCTGAAGCCGGGACCATTCTTCTCGAAACCACTCCGGCAAAAGCCCATTCTCATGGTCTTCCGTCCCCAACAGCCGTTTCATTTCCACATTCCAGAGAGGAAGCAAGGCGTAGGGAGCAATGGCATGGGTCACGATTTTTCTGAGCTTTTCCAAGAAATCTGCAAAAGCCCCCCCCCTCGAAGAGGTATTGCGGCCAACAGCCCGTCCAAAAGATGCCAGTATTTCATGAATATTGCCCCCCCTAAGGGACGGCGACAATCCCCTCTCGAGTTCCGGCAACGGCTCCAGTCCGAGCATTTTCTGGAAAAAGAAACGGCTGGCACACGCCAGGAGAAACTCGAGCATACTCACTGAAATCTCGGCAGGAACATCCAAACCGTTCACCTGATAGGGGTTGGGAGAAAAACGGGGAAGCCCCCGCCCTCCGCAACCCTTTGTCGGAGGAGATCCTTCAGGGCGTCCCAGCCGGAGAGTCATATCTCCTTCTTCCCCATTCGAAGCCATCCCCAGGATTCCTTCTCTCACCCATCGCGCCCTCTGCAGCGCCGGCAGATCGTGCCGCCAGGGAATCACGGGCTTGAGCTTCACTTCTTCCGCTTCAGGCCAGAAGGGAGAAGGCAGCAAGGTCTCTCCTTTCTGATTCATCATAGGACGGCTGAATACCAGCTCGGGAGCCACGGCATGCAAATGTCCAAAAAGATGCCGGGCAAACTCGAATTGGCTCTCGACGGTCCCTCCCTGAACCCCCTTTCTCTCTTCAACACTCAGGAAGGGAAGAGACCTCACGGGCTGAGGCAGAACACCCGCAACAAAACCGGGGACAAAAAGATGCCGGAAAGAAAGCCCCCGTGCTTCGAGAACCCCAAGGATCTGTATCCCGGCATCTTCATACCCCGTTTCCTGAATGCTCACTTTCCCGGCAGCCGCATCCAGCCATGCGAGCCACTCCTGCCTTCTCATGAGGCAGTCGCCCAGGTCCCTTTCCACGGCTTCCATCAGCTCTTGAAGTCGCTGCCAGGCGATTTGGTCTCTTTCGTTGGCCAGCACAGGGAAACCCAAAAACTCCCAAAATCTGCGCAGATCTCTTCCCCAATCAACTCCTTTACGTGATCCTTCATCCAAAAAGACGGAGAATGCCCGCAACAGTCCTTCGCCTTCATGGGGCAAAAATTCCAGTTGCGAAGGTTCGAGAGCGCCCATCAGTGCATTCAACCCCTTTTCAATGCCCTGCTCCCGCCAGACCCAGTCCCACTGGCTTACCGCCCGGCTCCATGGAGCCAGCTTTCCATAGTACGGTGAACGCAGAAGGCTCAGGAAAAGCACTCGCGGCTCCCCCTCCCGTGCAAATTCCAGAGGCAGGAAAGCCGCCTTGAAAAGCGGCTGATGGTTGAGGGATTTTACGGGAAAGAGGTTGTAGGCACCCTCCTCTCCAGCCAGGGGAGAACCGAGCAGGTCTTCGAGGCATTTCGCCACAAGAGGAGAATAGAGCTGGGCATCCAGGATCACCACGGCCAGTTCGTGAAGAGGAAAGCGATGGGCGGCGGAAACAACATTTTCCATAAGAGCGTAAATTTCCTGTTCTGGATCTGCGTAGGTCGAGGCCGTTGATGTCCCGTTTCCCCCGGAAAGAGGAAACGGTTGGAAACGAGATTTCCCATGGAGGATTTTCAGAAGATTCTTTTCCCAGTATCCCGCAAATTCAAAACCAATGGCAGCCAGTTTGTCTGGAATCCATTCCGGCCGGCGACAGAGCTCCATGCAAAGCTTTTCCGGGAGGGCGGCCGGATGGAAAAGTCCCTCGGCGGTTAACCGCTCATCGTACTTTTTCCACAAAGCACGGCGCCATTCCACCAATTGATTGGCAGGATCACCATATTCCGGGTTCAGTCCATAGCGCAGACAATGTTCGAAGCTTTCATCCACGTTCAGGATGAGAGGAATATCCCAGGAGAGGGGCTCCGGTGGAGGCAATTCTTCGATGCAATCTCCCAGCAGTTGCCAACGCTTGAGAGGTGAAGCGGGCCAGGCTTCAGGCCAGAGGCCGGTCCAAAGCCTTTCCAACCATTGATTCAAGGTTATGATAAGAGGGGTTTCCCACCCTTCTCTTTTCGATTCGGAGAGCCTTCGGCGAAAACGCCACAGCAGTTGGTGAGCGAAACGCTCGCTTTCCGTCAACAGCACATACCCACTTGAGGCAAGATCCAGGAGCTTATTTTGCAAGTCGAGATTATTCATCGGTCAATCACCTCTCTCCTTATGGCCTAAATCGAGTTTGGAGTTTATCATGTCAGTGTCAATTCTTCCATCAAGGAAAGACTTTGACAAAGGCCGGAGAGGCTGCCTATATAAAAAGGTCGAACATCATTTGCAGGAAGTCCCGGCATCCTGAAGAAGCGGGAATTTTAACCGTAGCCGCCGGCAGCAAATTCTTGAGAAGGTCCCGAATCCATATAGGAAAACAGAGCGACCATGAAAAATGTATTTTCCAATGTTTTAGAATCTATCGGCAACACGCCGCTCATTCGCATCAATCGACTGAATACAAACCCTCATGTCACACTATACGCCAAATTGGAAGCCAGGAATCCAGGGGGCTCCATTAAAGATCGCACAGCACTCTCAATGATCGAAGCGGCAGAACGGGATGGACTGCTCACGCCGGACAAAATCATCATTGAAGCTACAAGCGGCAACACAGGCATTGGTCTGGCAATGGTAGCAGCCGTGAAGGGATACCGCATCATGCTGGCCATGCCGGAAACGGCGAGCCTGGAACGGCAGAAGATCTTGAAGGCCCTTGGAGCCCAGTTGCTGCTCACCCCCGGCGCTCTGGCGACGGACGGCGCCATCGAAGAGGTCTACAACCTGGTCAGGGAAAACCCCGATCGCTATTTCATGGCCGACCAGTACAATAATCCCGCCAATCCAGCCGCCCATCGCTTCGGAACGGGTCCGGAGATCTACGAGCAAACGGACGGCAAGGTGACCGCCGTCGTCGTCACGCTCGGAACCACGGGTACAGCCATGGGCATTCTGCAGGCCATGAAGGAAAGAAATCCCGCTATTGAAGTTGTCGCTGTGGAGCCTTATCCAAGCCACAAGATTCAGGGTTTGAAAAACATGAAGGAATCTTATGTGCCCGGGATTTTTGACCGTCACTCTCTCGATCGCATCGTGCACGTGAAAGATGAAGAAGCTTTCGAAATGGCACGCAGGCTGGCCCGGGAGGAAGGTATTTTTGCGGGCATGAGTTCGGGAGCAGCGATGGCCGCCGCAGTACGACTCGCCAACGAAGTCACGGAGGGGGTCATCGTGGCCATTCTCCCCGACGGCGGAGATCGGTATCTCAGCACCAACCTCTTTACCACCATGCTGGAACCCGATTTTCGCTTCTTCAATCTTCTCGGCAGAGAAAAAATAGACTTCAAACCCGTACAGGAAGGAAAAGTGCGGGTCTTCGTGACAGGTCCCCCCCTGGATCAACTTCTTACCCTTCAGGAATCACGCCGATTCATTCTGGCGGATCTCCTTACACGGTTCCTCCTTTCCAAAGGTTTCTCCGTGAACCAGGTCATCCTCATTCCAGACCTGGACAGCCGCACGATTCAAGGGGCATGCACGGCCAAAATGGACCTGGCCTCCTACACCCAGCAGCAGGTGGATCATTTCTTGGCCGACCTCGACAGTTTGAAGGTTCAGCGAGCATACCGCTACCCTCGCACCACCGAACACATCGACACTATCGCGGAGTTTACCAAATCTCTCATTGAAAAAGGTGCAGCCTATGAAAAGTTGCGCTCCGTTTACTTCGACCTTTCCAAGAGCAAAGACTATGGAGCCCTCTCGCGCATCAATCTGAAAAAAATACGGCTGGGAACCACTGTCGACCTGGATGCCTATGAAAAGCAAAACCCAAGGGATTTCGCCCTCTTGAAACGTGCCACACTCGCCGAACTCAAACGGGGCAGTTTCATGAAAACCGATTGGGGCAACGTGCTTCCAACCTGGCATATTGCCAGTGTCTCTGTCGCCTTGCATGATCTGGGCTCCCCCATAGACATTCAGGTGAGCAGCGTGGACTTCCTTTTTCCGCACCTTGAAAATGTTCGGGAGATCGGAGAGGCTTTGACAGGAAAACCCTTTGCCAATGTGTGGATGGTTTCCGAACGCATCTGGTCCAACAAGGAAGAAAAGGCTCAAAACGGAATAGACGAAAACATTTCCATACGGGAACTCATTGCCGGCGGATACTCGCCCCTGGAGATTCGCTACTGGCTGCTGAGCACTCATTACCGCAAGCCCATTCATGCGACTCCTCAAAACATTCAAAATGCCGTACGGGGATATCAGCGGTTGAAAGAATTCATCCGCCGCGTAAAGTATTCCCAGGCTGGCGGTGAAGAGCACAAACTGATTCCTGAAATACTTTATGCTCTGGAACATGATTTCTTCGATGCCCTTGCCGATGATCTGAATATGCCCAATGCCATTGCAGGCCTTTTCAAGTTCATCCGGCAGATCAATCCCATCCTGGAACAGTCACAGTTCAGTGAGGCGCAACGCAAGCAAATTATGGATGTTCTACAGAACTTGAATGGAATCCTCGGTGTCTTTGACATGGACCTGCAACCGCTGGATGAAAAAGAGGAAAAGATCATCAAAGAGCGGGAGGAGGCACGAAAATCAGGGGATTGGGAGAAAGCGGACCGCCTGAGAGAAGAACTTCTGGAGCGCGGAATTCAGATTTTAGACAGCCCCACCGGCACACAGTGGGAACGCGTGGGAAGAAAAGCTTGGTACTCGAGATCGTAATTACGCGGCCATTTCTTTGCAGGAACGGCTTCCAGCCGTGACAGGAACCGACAACCACACACCTTGTCGCGGCAGGATGCCGCTCCTACGAAAACGTATGGGTAAGCGGGTGCGTAATTACGAAGACCAGTACTTAGAACCTATCCGGAAACCACCTGTAGACTTTGCGACACCCCCCTTAGTCCCCCCTCGAGGGGGGAATTAAAGGGGGTGTCCGCTGCCGAGGTAGGTTTTTGGATAGGCTCTTAGGTAAGGGGTCGTTCATTGACGGCCCCCCCAGCATATGGACTCAGGATTCGAAGGACTTGCCGGCCAAAGAAAAACGTGGGCTGGAAATATTAACCCTTCGCCCCTTCACATATTGAGGTTCCAGGTCTAATTTCCATCTACCTCTTCACGTCTGCAGCTTATAAAAAATCCCAAACGCCCTCCGCAAGCCCGATGGAATGGGTCGCTTCGAAAAGGCGTATCGCTTCCTCGAAGGTCTGAGCCGTGATGCGATTTTTGTATTCCGTGGAAAGGACATTGAACCTGGCTGCAAACGCTTTGTTCGCCTTTTTGATGTCGCCTCCCGTATTGCCCGTTTCCACCGCCCAACGCCACATTTCCTGCCAGAGCTCGTCGGGAACGCCGCGATAGGGCCGTTTGACATATTCACGGTTTTCCGTAGTGATCGCATTCCCGTTTTGGTTCATCCCGAGACCGAAAGAGATGTTCTGCCAGAAAGTTCCCACGTTTCCTTTGCGAATCCCGTATTGAATGAATAAGGAAATTTTATCCAGAGAAGTTCCCGTGATTCCGTGTTGAGCGATATCGACGCCCCACGGCTGAATGGCATCCCAGATTTTCCTGGTCAGATCGAGCTGAATGCCCTCATGGGCCGTTCCAAAATAGGTTCCGTGAATCGAGCCATTGTTGATGGCGAGCAAATCGGGCCGAATTCCATTTTTGTTCAATTCCCCGATGAACCATTCCGCCTCTTCAGGCTGAGTGAAACCTTCCGCCTTCCCACTCTTGGCTCCAATTTCTCCCAGTTCGACTTCAAGGCTCAGGCCGGCTTCAATGATCGGTTTTGCGAGTTCCAAGGTGGCCGCAAGGTTCTTTTCGTTCTCCATATGGGAAGCATCTATGGCAAAGGAGGTAAAACCAGCCTCCAGTTCCTGCGCTATAAGATTTCTGACACTTTCCACATCTTCCATTTTTTTGACGGTAAGATGATCTGCGTGAATGGCGAAAGGGACTTCGGTATTGCCCAATCGTTCATTCTCCTGAACGATGAACTCGACAAAAGTCTTCGGGGAAAATTCGGTATAAGTCATCTCGGATTTGGCAATTTCGTACATGACGGGGGCTTTGGCAGCCATGGATGCCTGAACAATTCCTGCAACGGGCAGGCGACAACGCATATTGGCTGCCATGATCATTGCGTTGTGCTTTTTTGCTGCTGCAATGAGCGCTTTCCCATTGACCAGGGGCACAAGGCTGTCTGGAAAACGCTTCTTTACATTTTCTGGACGTAATTCCATATTTTGCTTAGTCATTATATCACCTCACGTTATCTATTATCTATTGGTTTTTATGGACAGGAGACCCCTCACGTTATCTATTCGATGGACACGATACTTGTTCTATAGGCGAATCCCCGTTAAACTTCAAGAAACAAAAGATCGAGTCGCTTCAGGTTGATTTTGAAGGCGCAAAAGGAGCCTGCATTTGAATGCAGATTGGATTTCCCCAGAGCAGAAGTCGTTATTCCGGAAAAAAGCAATCGAGGAACAGAACGACGCTCCACTCTCCCTTGAGTACAACGGAACAGGTAAGGTAGCGGAAAGAATCCGGCGCATCGATGATTACCGCAATTCAAAAAACATCCTGGTTTCTCTTCACCCCTCTCTGCGCCAGACCTGTCTGAATGTCCTTGCGGACCAGAAAAAACTCCTGATTCCGACTCCAGGACTTCAAAAGGGGTTCATGCTCGTCTCCCCCACCTCCGTTCCTCCCCAAAAAAGGAAACTCGCCATTCGCCCCATCCCCAACAACCCTTTTGGCAGGAAAATGCCCTATGAAGAACCCTTCCAAGGCCTTGTCGATTTGATCATCACCGAAGCTTTTTTGCTTGGAAGAGATGGAACACGCATGGGAGATGGGTCAGGGCATCTGGACATCCAGTGCGCCATCCTCTCTTCCCTGGGGTGGCTCTCCCCGGATGTTCGTGTGTTGGCCGTGGCTGATGATCGGCAAATCGTACCTTCGGTTCCCGTGGAAAAGACAGATGTACGGATTCATTGGATTGTCACTCCCACTCAAGTCCTTGCGGCTTCCCATGATGAGCCGTTCTCCTGCGAAATCTCATGGGAAAAACTGAGCAAAAAGCAGATTCGACGCAACGAGGCTCTCTATTTTTTGAACCGCCGGCGGCTCATCTCGCTGCCCCATTAGCATGAGCCATGAGCCTTTTTTATAAAAACCTACGCACCTGAAAAAAGATGGATTCGTAAGATGTCGTCATCCCAGTGAAAGGCGGGGGCTAGGAGTTTTGTAAGCTACTAAAAACACTGGATTCCTCCTTTGATCGGAATGACAAAATGGCACTTTTCGGGACTTTTTGTGAGACCATCAAAAAAACTCTTGCTCTATAATCCAACAATATCTATTGTACCCCCGCACTTTATTCACTATTATTTTTTAGTTAACTGAGAGACAGGAAGCATCATCCATGAAGATTCGGGGCCTTTTGTTGTTGCTGTTTTTTTCCGTCGTTGCGATGACTCTCCCTCCCACCATTTCGGCCGAAGAGGAATTTACCGCGACGATAAAGCGTTATCCCTACCGCATACCCGACTTGACGGTCATTGGATCTCCTACGGCCTACATCATTCAGCCTAAAGACACCTTGCTCGATATCGCCAGGCGCAATGCGCTGGGCTATAACGAAGTGGAACTTCTCTACCCTCGCATGGATGCATGGGTTCCCCCCAACGGCAAACGCATTACCGTCCCGACTTTCTGGGTTCTCCCCCCGACGCAACACGAACAATTGGTCATCAATGTCGCGGAACTGAGGCTCTACTTCTTCGACAGGACGACTTCCACCGTCCAGACCAATCCCATCGGGATCGGCGATGAGGGTTGGGAAACTCCTCTGGGAACCTTTTCCATCACCGAAAAACGCCCCAATCCGGTATGGTATGTCCCGCAATCCCTTCAGGCAAAGTATGGTATGGCATCCATGCCGCCGGGTCCCGAAAACCCATTGGGTGAATTCGTAATGAAATTTTCCGCCGGCGCTTATGGGATTCATGGAACGGCAATGCCCTGGGGTGTTGGACGTTTGGTGAGTCATGGCTGCATACGGTGCTATCCCGAACACATCCGTATCCTTTACCCTCAGGTCCCCATAGGCGCAAAACTGGAGATCATTTATGAACCGGTTAAGATAGGCCAGAAAAACGGACAGATATTCGTAGAAGCCCACCCGGACGTCTATCGTAAAATTCCTGATTATATGCAGTATGCTACGGACAAGCTTGCAAAATGCCCTCTGGCCGATCGTGTAGATATGAATAAATTTCATATGGCCATAGATCTTCAGAACGGGGTGCCAACAAATATCACTCGCATCTCCGCTGAAGATTTTTCTCCAAAATTGGTTGGATTTTCACAAGAATGATCAACACTTTTTTTCCTGTCGGACCGCAAGGAATGGGCTATTTCAACTCGAAAATCGCTCAAAAATTTTCTTGATTTTATTGCCTTTCTAGAGTAGCGTATTTCGAGATTTTGTGGAAACGGGTTGGAATGTAGATTTAAAATTATATTTGAATTTTGGCCAATCGATTTCGAGGGGGGGTGAGAAGGGCAGGAACCCTGAGGAAGATTGTCAAAAGAGGCTGAGGTTGTTTTTTTGTGATAGTTTTCTTTTTTTTGAGGAGGAGAGAGATGAAAAGAGTATTGTCCGTTCTGTTTGTTGTAGCTTTGGCATTCACCATGATTTCTGGCTGTGCTTGTTCCCAGGATGCAAAGAAATGCCAGGAAATGTGTGCCACCGCCATGGATAAGGCACAGGCAATCGAGCAACAATGTACTTCTAGTGCAAGAGCTGCTGAAGCCGCTGCACAAAAAGCCGAAGCTGCTGCTCGTAGAGCCGAAGCTGCTGCAGACAAAGCAGAATCTATTTTCATGAAGCACATGAAGAAGTAATTTGATTTCCATTTGCATTCAAAAATAAAGGCTGGCGAAATAGATTTCGCCAGCCTTTATTTTTCTACCCCTCTATTCCCTGCTTCAACATCAGCCGGTCAAAGAAATACTCCATTCAATTAAGGCTCAATGAATTCAGTTGACCCTGACCAGGATATCGAAAAAAACTCCCTCCACGAGAGCATTTCTCATCATCACATCAAAGACGGTGTGATGAAAAACAGGCTAATTGATCCGCAGATTGCACAGCTTTTCGCAGATCAAGAAGAGTCCTCTTTTCTTGGACTTGGTGGGATTTAATCCGTGCAATCTGTGCAAGCTGCGGATACACACACAAAGCTACTCCCCCTTGCCATCATTTTTGGATTTATCCACACTTCCAAAAACAAACTTTCCAAGCAACTGTTCGATATCCAAAGGGGGCTGTGTATCCTGTATGGTCCCACCAGGCTGAATGTAATCCTCAGAGGCGCCAGGACTTATTGCGATATACTTGTCGCCAATGATTCCCATCGTTTTGATGCTGGCAATGACATCATCCTCCAATTTAACCCCATCCTTGATGTTCAAAGTAACCTCTGCTCGGCCATCTTTTAACTTAATGGTCTTCACTTGACCGATGTCGACTCCCGCCATGGTGACAGCAGATTTTTCCTTCAGACCCGCCACATTGGAAAAGATGGCATGCACGTCGTACCCCGATCTCCCAAAGGGATGAACATCTCCCAGTTTGAAAGAAAGATACGAGAGACATATAAGACCAATCAGAAGAAAAAAACCCACACCCAATTCCAGCCCTTTTCGATCCATACCGTATTCCCTCGAAATTATAGTAAGATGGAGGTAATCACATAATCACTCATCAGAACCGAGATAGACGCGTAGACGACTGCTTGTGTCGTTGCCTGACTCACTTCTTCGGGCCCAAAACTTCCCTGATCCAGCCCGGCGTAGTAGCCCTTGTAGGAACAGATCCAGATCATCAGAACGGCAAAGCTGAAGGACTTCACAATCCCCATGTAAACGTCTTCCCAGACCACGCTCGATGTCAATCCATCCATGAAGGAGCCAGCGCTTACTCCCAGAAGTTGCACGCTGACGAGATACCCTCCGAAAATCCCAACGACATCGCAGTATGCGGTGAGCAGGGGCAGCGCAATCAAACCGGCAATGAGTTTGGGAGTGATGAGATATGAAAAGGGGTCGATGGCCATGCATTCCAACGCATCGATTTGCTCTTCGATTCTCATGATTCCGATTTCGGCACACATGGCGGACCCGGCTCGTCCCGTAACCATGAGGGCAGTGAGTACGGGCCCCAATTCCCGTATCAAGCTCAAAGCAACAGCAGATCCCAGAAGCCCTTCGGAACCGAATTTTGAAAGGGTGTAATAACCTTGAAGGCTCAATACCATGCCGGTAAAAGTCGCAGTAAAACCGATCACGAAAAAGGACTTGGTCCCGATAAATTGAATCTGTTTGACCGTAAACCAGTATTTACCGGGGGGTCTGGCAATACCGCGTACTACCATGTAAAGGAAGACCCCCATCCGCCCCAGGCTCTCCAACTGGTCGAGAACCAGAGCCCCGAGATACCGTACCAATCGCGTCATTCAAACTCTCCTTTTGGAACTTTGGAACTTGCCTCGAAGCGCCCTCGCAATTGACCTTCGATGATATCGAAAAAGCCGTCGCACCCCCCCGATAATGTGGTCCCATACGCCCCTTCCATTTCCCCTGCTCCGGAAGAACGGCAAGTCCTCCTCAAAGCCTGATCATCTGCTCAAAAGCCGATTCAGATATTTCTCCGTGCCGGCCTGCTGTTCATCCGCCTCTCTTTCAAGAAAACGCACCACCGTCTCATCACGGTTATTGCGAATCTCCTCCGGAGTTCCCGAAGCAAGAAGGCGACCATGATCCATGACCACCATCTGATCGGCAATTTTGAAGGCGCTCTCGAGTTCGTGGGTCACGACGATGATGGTCATCCTCAGGGTATCACGAAGCTCGAGAATCAAATCGTCGAGGCCCGCTGCAGTGATGGGATCGAGCCCCGAAGAAGGCTCGTCAACGAAAAGAATTTCCGGGTCCATTGCCAGAGCGCGGGCAAGGCCGGCCCGTTTCCGCATTCCGCCGCTAAGCTGCGAAGGCATATAGTCTCCAAAATCGGACAACCCCACAAGATTCAGCTTGATAAGGGTCATGATGCCGATCGTCTCGTCGGGCAGACGCGTATGCACCTTCAGCGGCACCGCTATGTTCTGACTCACCGACAGGGAGTTGAAAAGAGCTCCGCTCTGAAAGAGGACGCCGATCCGGCGACGATAGGCTTCCATACTCTCTCCACTGAATTTCCCCAAGTCATTGCCTTCAATGAAAATTTGACCGGGAGCGGTTGGCTTCAAACCGATGAGGTGGCGGAGGAGCGTGGTTTTTCCACATCCGCTGCGTCCCATGATCACCGTCACCTGCCTGCCGGGAATACTGAACCGGACATCGAAAAGGACCTGTCGTCCCTTGTAGTAGCTGTTGAGACCCTTGATATCGATCATGTTGAGAGAGGTCATCCTCACCGTCCATTTCCATCTTCAAAGCTGGTTTTCTTTGTCGAATACTTCACCGAGACGCGCCAGTCGAATCATCTGCCTCGCGTTCTCATTCAATCCTACAAGGTTGAACTCCCCGCCCTTCCGCCTGAGGAGCCTGAATACCTCAACCAGGACGGCAATTCCCGCGGTGTCCAGTTTGGAGGTCAAGGAAAAGTCGATTTCAAGTGTTTTCAGCCCTTTGATTTTGGCAATCTTGATGAGCTCTTTTCGAATATCCGCAGCAGTATTGAAATCGAATGCCCCCTCCAGCTGCACCACGGCTTCATGAGGTTCGTTTTGATAAAACTTGAGCGACACGGTAAATCCCCCCAAAGGAAGTATGAGACAGGACAAAGCCGCCACCCTTGGTCATGGGAGGCCAAAGCGATTGATTCCGGACTTTAAAAAACCATTTATATAAGCTGAATTTTTATGTTTGGGCGAAACAATTTAACCATAAGCAAAAACTTCATGAAGCAGGCATCCATGATCACAAGCTTGACCGCACCCTTAAAAAACCACTATACTTTCATCCTGTTTTGCATTTGTTTATTTTGTTTTTTCTCCAATGTCCACATATTGTGTCACACAAATCGGGAAAATTATACATTTGAAATCGATCTCATACAGAAGGAGTGGCCATGTCCTTGCAACCCGTTGAATCTCAAATATTGACCGCCATTTATGAAAGGCGCAGCGTACGTCATTTCCTGGATGCACCCGTCGACAAGAGACGCATCCTCGAGGCATTAAAAGCCGCCTCCTGGGCTCCTTCCGGCCTGAACAATCAGCCATGGCGGTTTGCTCTAGTCTCGGATGCCGCCCTGAAGGATGAATTGGCGGGGTTGACACGCTATGCAAACAGTCTGCGAAGTGCCGCCCTCCTTATCGCCGTTTTTATGGACAGGGAAAGCTCCTACGACTACGTTAAGGACTGCCAGGCGATCGGCGCCTGCATACAAAATCTTCTCCTCGCCTTGCATGCTCAGGGTCTGGGGGCGACGTGGGTGGGAGAAATACTCAAAAACAAAGAAAAAGTCGTAAAACTGCTGGACTTGCCCGAGCGCCTGGAGCTCATGGCGGTCGTGGTGGTCGGTGAACCGGCTCACCACAACCAGAGTTCACACCGGCGCCCCTTGGAAGAATTGATAGTCTTCGATAAATGAAACAGCCTGATCTTTAAAAAGGATGATACATGATTTTGGAACACTTTACGGTCGGTATGCTGCAGACAAACTGCTATCTTGTAGGTGATGAGGCATCCCGAACCGCCGTGGTCATCGACCCGGGAGGCGACAGCGATCGAATCGTTTGCCGCATCCGAGAACTGGACCTGAACCTGGCAGCCATCCTCAACACGCATGCCCACTTCGATCATGTCATGGATGCCTGGACCTTGAAATCGAAACTGGGGGGAGACATCTACCTGCATCCCAAGGATGAACCCCTTCTTAAAGACAAAATGGTGGGCATGGGGGCCGTATCGCGTTCTGCAGCGGGAGTTTCCGCTCTTAAAGTCGACCGGTCCCTCCGTGAAGGCGATTTACTGACCTTCGGCTCGATGCGATTCAATGTTTTGGAAACTCCGGGTCATAGTCCAGGCCATGTCTCTTTTCATCTTTCCGACGCCGACATCATTTTTGTGGGTGACACACTTTTTGCCGGTTCCATCGGAAGAACGGATTTTATTGGAGGATCGTACGATCAGTTGATACGCTCCGTGCGGGAAAAAATATTCA
This sequence comes from Desulforhabdus amnigena, assembly GCF_027925305.1. Classification (NCBI taxonomy): domain Bacteria; kingdom Pseudomonadati; phylum Thermodesulfobacteriota; class Syntrophobacteria; order Syntrophobacterales; family Syntrophobacteraceae; genus Desulforhabdus; species Desulforhabdus amnigena. The sequence continues at coordinate 1,910,085 of NZ_BSDR01000001.1, forward strand.
CCCTGCGAGAGAAGACGGTCGTCTACCCCGGCCACGGTCCCCAAACGACCGTCGAATACGAAAAGAGAACCAATCCCTTCTTTGTTTAGGGAGTCGCTCTTGAAATCCTCATTTACCACGGAGGCACAGAGACTACAGAGGAATGCCATAATAATTCCAAAACCTTCTCCGTGCCCTACGTGTTTCCGTGGTGAATGACGGGATATTGGAATCCGCCAACGATACAATTGGTCATGCACAGGGAGGAGCAAGGCATGAAAAATCAAAAATTTCTTTACGGCTGGGCGGGAATGGCTCTCTTTTTATCGCTTACTTTCATTCTCCCGGGATGTGCCAATATCTGGGGCGGTGGAGGTTCCGCCCCTCCCAACCCCGTTTCTCAACAGTCATCCACCACCTTTGGCCCGGGCGCACCGTCCTCTTCAACCCCTTCAACCGCTCCACACCCGATGTTCTACGATTTTCCGGACATTCCGATTCCTCACGAACTGACTCTGCTGCCGGATGAATCTTATGTCTTTCAATCAGGGCAGTTCAAGGCGGGGCTGATCACGCTCAAAGGCAGAGTAGACTTGGGGTCCCTCATCAACTTCTTTCAGATGGCCATGCCCCGGGAAGGCTGGCAGGCGAAAGGAGGGTTTCGCTATCGCCGTTCCGTTCTTATTTTTGACAAGTCCGACAAAACCTGTGTCATCAATATTTATGAAAAACTTTACTACAGTTACGTGGAGATCTACGTCGCACCTGCCAACAGCCAGGTATAAGACGCGGCGCAATACGTACCCAAAGGGATACACATGCTGAACGGAAAATCCATTCTCCTGGGAGTGAGCGGAGGGATCGCGGCGTACAAAGCCGCAGAATTGGTTCGCTGCTTTGGAAAGCTTGGCGCAACGGTCCAGGTGATCATGACGGCGGGGGCTCAGAAGTTCATTACACCCCTGACCCTGCAGGCGCTTTCAGGTCAACCGGTCTGCACCGACATCTTTAACCTGGAACTCGAATCGGAAATCGGGCACATTCACGTGGCGCGATCCTCTCATCTGGTGGTTTTGGCCCCCGCCACGGCCAACCTGATCGGGAAAATGGCCGCAGGCATTGCCGACGACTACCTCACAACAGTCCTTCTTGCCACCACGGCGCCTGTCCTCATCTGCCCGGCCATGAATGTCAAAATGTATGAACACCCTCTCACCCAGAGAAATCTGCAAATCCTGCGAGAAATCGGATGCCATGTTCTCGAGCCGGGAGTAGGGTCTCTGGCCTGTAAGGAGGAAGGGGTTGGACGTCTGGCAGACCTCCCCCTGATTGTAGAAACGGCACATCGCCTTTTGACGGCTCCCGGTTTGAAAGGGAGGCGTGTTCTTGTGAGTGCAGGTCCTACGTGGGAGCCCTTCGATCCGGTACGCTACATCACGAATCCATCCAGCGGGAAAATGGGCTATGCCCTGGCCGCTGTTGCGGCAAGGCGCTGGGCGGATGTGCATCTGGTCTCCGGCCCGACTTCACTCCCTGCTCCCCTGGGGGTGCATCTCCATCGGGTAACGACGGCCCTCGAGATGAAAGACGCGGTCACAAAGCTGGCGGAGGACATGGACGTGATCATCATGGCCGCTGCAGTGAGCGATTATCGTCCGGTGGAAGCCGCTCCTCAAAAAATAAAGAAAACATCGGGCACCATGACCGTCCAATTGGAGAAAAATCCCGATATACTTCTTGCATTGGGCCGGGACCGCTCCGCCTCCAGACCCAATGTTCTGGTGGGGTTTGCGGCGGAAACAGAAAACCTCGTTCAACATGCCACGGAAAAATTGACCAAAAAGAACCTGGATTTCATCGTGGCAAACAATCTGACCCAAAGCGGTGCCGGATTCGGTGTCGATACCAATCAGGTGAAAATAATCGAACGGAGTGGAAAGATCATAGAGCTCCCCTGCTTAGCCAAAGAAGAAGTTGCGGAACGGATTTTGGATCGCGTGGAGCAGTTGTTGGCGGACGCGGCACACTATGAAACAGACTGAAGATATTCGCAAAGAACTGGCTGCGGAACTTGATCGCATCAAATGGATTCTATCCGGTCTGCGTATGAAAGGCATCCAGGATTGGGCCTCCCCGCATCCTCCGCCGGACGCGGACATGCCGATTTTGGAAGGTAATGTTTCCCCCCCAAAATCCCCTGAGCAGGCACTTCAGGAAATTCGCGAGGAACTGGGCGATTGTAAACGGTGCCGGCTCCACGAGGGGCGGAGGCATCTGGTATTTGGAGAGGGTTCCGCAAGACCCGTCCTGGTCTTTGTGGGGGAAGGCCCGGGGTTCGACGAGGATCGCCAGGGGCGTCCTTTCGTGGGAAGAGCTGGAAAGCTTCTGGATAAAATGATCCGGTCCCTGGGGTTGGAACGTGAACAGGTTTACATAT